>NZ_JBLZPK010000014.1:131251-199595 GCF_049199905.1 Shinella sp. M27 | reverse complement strand
CCCACAATGCCGACGGCCGCAGTCTGCGGCCGAAAGGGTGGGGCATAGGGGAGGGCCGCGTCGCTCAATAGGCGTTTTCCGTGTTGAGCAGGCGGAAGGGCGTGAGCACGAGGATCTTCAGGTCCAGCCAGAGCGACCAGTTCTCGATGTAGTAGAGGTCGAACTCCGTGCGGAAGCGGATCTTGTCGTCGTGGTCGATCTCGCCGCGCCAGCCGTTGATCTGCGCCCAGCCGGTCACGCCGGGCTTGACGCGGTGGCGGGCGAAGTAGCCCTCCACGACATCGACATATTTGCGGTCGTGCGACTGGGCCTGGATGGCGTGCGGGCGCGGGCCGACGAGGGAAAGCTCGCCCTTCAGCACGTTGAAGATCTGCGGCAGTTCGTCGATCGAGGACTTGCGGATGAAGCGGCCGACCGGGGTCACGCGCGGATCACCCTTCGTCACGGCGGCGCGTGCCGTCGGGTCGGAGAGATGCGTGTACATCGAGCGGAACTTGTAGACCTCGATGATCTCGTTGTTGAAGCCGTGACGCTTCTGCTTGAAGAGAACAGGGCCGGGCGACGAGAGTTTTACGGCAAGCGCCGCGCCCAGGAACACCGGCCAGAGCAGCAGCAGTGCCACGACGGAGAAGAAGATGTCGAAGATGCGTTTGGCGACATTGTCCCAGTCGGCGATCGGCTTGTCGAAAATATCGAGCATCGGCAGGCTGCCGACCTGCGAATAGCTGCGCGGACGGAAGCGCAGGCCCTTGGCGTGGGCGGCAAGGCGGATGTCGACGGGCAGCACCCAGAGTTTCTTGAGGAGCTGCAGGATGCGCGCCTCGGCCGATAGCGGCAGCGAGATGATCAGCATGTCGATGCGCGCGAGACGGGCGAATTCGACGAGTTCGGCGACGTTGCCGAGCTTGGGGTAGCCGGCGATGATGGAGGGCGAGCGGCGTTCGTCGCGGTCGTCGAAGATGCCGCAGATGCGGATGTCGTTTTCCGGCTGGTGTTCCAGCGTGCGGATGAGTTCTTTGGCGGGCTCGCCGCCGCCGACGATCACGGCGCGGCGCTCCATCGTGCCGTTTCTGGCCCATCGGCGGATCGAATAGGCGATGATCTGGCGCTCGATGAGCAGATAGACCGCGCCGGCGGCGAACCACGAGGCAAACCAGACGCGGGAATATTCTTCGCCTGATTTGAAGAAGAAGACGACCAGCGCCATCGCGCCGAAGGCGGCGGCCCAGGCGGCGAGGATGCGCGGCGTCATGCGCCAGGGCGAGCGCAGCGCCGGCACCTGATAGGCGTCGGCCAGTTGCAGCAGGAACACGCCGACGGCCGAGCCGCCGAACATCACCGACAGGTAGAAGATCGTGACGCCATGGCTCCCGGCGCTGACATAAAGAAGATGGATGGCATAGCCGACAGCGAGGAGCGCGCCGAATTCGAGCAGGCGCAGCAAGCCGATGATCATGCTTGGCGAATAGGTGTCGGCGCGGAATTGCAGCGCTATCTTCTGGGCGAGCGGGTTCAGCTCGACGGTCTTGCCGCCATCATAGTCCGTCGAGACGCCGCTGGCTGCGATCGTCCGGATTTCGGAAGCCTTCCGCCTCAGTTCTTCGGGATCGAAGGAGTCGGGTTTGTCGACATGGTTCATGGCACGCACCTGTGGGAGCTCTGTACCGGAGATAGCACGAAGCCCCTAAGAAACGTTTACGTGGCGTAAGGCCGGGCGTTCAGGAAGCGTACCGTTTTCCGCCAGACTGGCCCGCGAGGATGTCGCGGTAGAGATCGAGAAGCGAGGCGGACATCACGGAGGCCGAGAACGTCTTCTTGAAGGTTTCGGGCTCCGGCATGACCTTGCCACGCCAATCCGGATCGTTGATCGCTTGCGTCATCACCTTAGCAAGCTCCTCGGCGTCGCCGGGCTCGCAGAGCGCGATGCTATCAGGGCCGAGCACTTCGGGAATGCCGCCGACGCGGCTTGCGATGACGGGTTTCTGGGCGGCGAGCGCTTCAAGCACGATATAGGGCATGGCCTCGGCACGCGAGGGCACCACGACGTTGCGGGTGAGCGCGAAGGCATCGCGGGCGCGCATGGCCGGCATCATGGCGATGCGGCGGCCAAGCCCCCAGCGCAGCATCATGTTTTGATACTTTTCCTTATCCGGCCCGTCGCCGATCATCAGGGCGGAAAGCGGGCGGCCGACGAGGCGCTCGGTGCGGGCGAAGGCATCGACGAAGACGTCGGGTCCCTTCAGGTCGCGCAGCATGCCGATATAGAGGAAATCGACGGAATCCTCGCGCGGATGCACGATCTCGAAGTCGCGGTCGTGAATGCCGTTATAGATGCGCTCAGCGCGCACGCGCGGCCCGCCGACCTTGGCAGTGTAGGCGTCACGTTCGAAATCGCAGACGAAGACGAGCGAATCGCCGAGCTTTTCGAGCAAGCGCTCCGCCGTCAGGATCGAAAGGCCTGAGACGGTCCGGCGATCATAGTGGAGGCTGCCGCCATGCGGCGAATAGAGGCGGGCTACGCAATACCTGTTGACCCGCAGGGCTGAACCGATGAGCCGGGCAATGGCGCCGCCTTTGGCGCCGTGCCCGTGCAACACATCCGGCCGCAAACTTTTGATTTCACGATAACTGTGCCTGAAGGCCCCGACATCGCGCAGGCTCACCGCGCGGCTGATCGGCAGGCGGACGAGGCCCAACGAAAGATAGGGGCGGATCTCGTCGAACAGCGCGTCCTCGAACGAGCCGCCCGTGAGACTGTCGCAGACGATGCCAACCTCGTGACCGGCCTTGGCATGGAACTCCGCGAGATCGCGCACATGCCGAAAGATCCCGCCGATGGGCGACCGGAAACAATGAATGATGCGCAGAGGCCCATCGTCAGCCATAGGCTCAGAACAGCCGTTCGCGAACGTAGATGGTGTCGCCGGCCAGGATCGGGTCGGAGATGGAGACGCGGCCCGTGATGATCTTGCCGTTGATCTTGCGGGTCACGTCCACATCACCCTGGTTGGCGCGCGGCGAGAAACCGCCGGCAACCGCGATGGCGTTCTGAATGGTCATACCGGCGACATAGCTGTACTGCCCGGCCTGACCCACTTCGCCCATGATATAGATGGAGCGGTAGCGGTCGACCTCGATGGAAACGTCGGGGTCGCGCAGATAGCCCTGGCGCAGCTTAGCCGCGATGGCGCCTTCCAGTTCCTGGATCGTCTTGCCGCGTGCCGGCACCGCGCCGACCAGCGGGAAGGCGACGTAACCCGCCTGATCGATCGAATAGGTGTTGCTGAGGCCGGCCTGCTCGAAGACGGTGATGCGCAGCCGGTCGCCGCTGTCGAGGCGGTAGGGCTGGATGGTCGCCTCGTGGAAGGCCTTGGGGGCAGGGCGATAGCCGCTGCAGCCGGATACGGCCGGCGCAATCAGCGCCAGCGCAAGCAGCATACCCTTGTTGATCGTTGCGAACGTCATTCGCTTTCCCAATCCGGAAATCAGAACTCTGGCGTCCGTTATCGTTCCGTTAGGGTTAATGGCTGGTAAAGGATCGGGCAGGAACATCGCCGGGCAATGCGATTTTTCGTGAAAGAGACGCGACGAGGGCGGTCGACAACCAACGGTAATTAACTCTTGCGTTACCATGTTTGTTTACCGTGCGGGCAAGTCGTCGTGTTTGGAGTTGAGATATGTCGGGCGTTCACGAGAGCCAGCAGGATGTCGATATCGACCTTGGCGGTCTGTTCGGCGCGATCTGGCGCAACCGCATGCGTGTACTGCTGGCAACGGTGGCCTGCGCAGGCTTGGCCTTTGTCGGCGCAAACCTCATCACCCCCAAATACAAGAGCGAATCCCGCCTTCTCATCGAAACGCGCGAACCGGCTTTCACGACGGGCTCGGACCGCGCACAGGGCCGCGAACAGCCGGCCTTCGACGAACTCGGCATCGCCAGCCAGGTACAGCTTCTCAAGTCCGCCGATCTTATCAAGCAGGTCGCGCGCAATATGAAGCTGCATGAACTGGAGGAATTCGATGCGGCCGCCAAGCCGTCGGCGATTTCCGATGTGCTCGTGCTGCTGGGCGTGAAGAAGAACCCGCTCGAGCTGCCCCCGGAAGAGCGCGTGTTGAAGGAATTCAACGAGAAGCTCACCGTCTATCAGGTGGAGAAGTCGCGCGTCATCGCCATCGAATTCACCTCGAAGGACCCGACGCTTGCCGCCGCCATTCCCAACGAGATGGCCAAGGTCTATCTTTCGTTGCAGAGCGGCGCCAAGCTCGACACCAATTCCGAGGCCACACGCTGGCTGGAGCCCGAGATCGCCAATCTGCGCGAGAAGGTGCGCGAGGCCGAGCAGAAGGTCGCCGAATACCGCTCGCAGTCCGATCTCCTGCCGACCGGCGAAAACTCCACCTTCGCCGTGCGCCAGCTCAACGATATCTCGACGGAACTGACGCGGGTGCGCGGTGAGCGCGCGACGGCCGAAGCGCGTGCGGAAGGCGTGCGTGCCGTGCTGAAGAACGGCGGTGCGCCCGATACGCTGAGCGAAGTGGTCGGCTCGCAGATGATCCAGCGGCTGAAGGAAAGCGAGGCGCAGATCCAGGGCCAGATTTCCGACCTTTCCACGTCGCTGCTCGAAGGCCATCCGCGCCTCAAGGGCCTGCGTTCGCAGCTCGTCGGCATCCGCGCGCAGATCAAGTCTGAAACGCAAAAGATCCTGTCGAGCCTGGAAAACGAGGCGAAGACGGCGCGGCTGCGCGAGACGCAGCTGGCGCAGCAGCTCAATACGGTGAAGGCCGATACGGCGCGTGCCGGCGAAGACGAGGTGGGTCTGAAGGCGCTGGAACGCGAAGCGACGGCGCAGCGCCAGCTTCTCGAAACCTATCTGGCGCGCTACCGCGAAGCGACCTCGCGCACCGACAGCAACTCGACGCCGGCCGACGCCCGCGTCATCTCCGCTGCCGTCGAGCCGACGGAGGTCGATTTCCCCAAGGTCATTCCGATCACCATCGTCGGTGGTGTGGCCGGCTTTGCGCTGAGCGCCATTGTCATCCTGCTCGCCGAACTGTTCAGTGGTCGCGCCCTGAAACCGGTCGGCGGCGTCGCCGCCCCGTCGACGCGTCGGCGCGAGGAGGAAGAGGCGATCGAGGCCGAGCCTGTCGTGGCAGTGGCCGTGGTGGAGCCTGCCGTCCGCAAGGTGCCGGTCAGCCGCATCGATCCTGGTGCGGTCAAGGATATCCATGCGCCGGCAAAGTCCCTGCTGTCCGGTATCGAGACGGACGAGGGCGAAGAGGAGGGCGAGAGCCCGCATTCATCGCTGGTCGATGCCTTCGAAGAGGAAAGCGATTTCTCCGTGGCTGCCGTCGCGCGCCACATGATCGACAACAATATTTCCGTCGCGATCTCCGTTTCGCCCTCCGGAGACAGCGGCTCGACGGCAACCGTGATGCTCGCCCGCCGCATCGCGGAAGAGCACCGCAAGACGCTGATCATCGACCTCACCGGCTCGGCCTGCCCGACGCGCCTGATGGCGCAGTCCACCCATGTGCCCGGCATTACCGATCTTCTGGTCGGCGACGCGGCCTTCAGCGAGATCATTCACGGCGATCGCCTGTCGGATGCCCACATCATTCCGCGCGGCAATGCCAACATCAAGCGCGCCATGCGCGGCATCGACCGCCTGTCGATGGTGATCGATTCGCTGTCGGACGCCTATGACACGGTCATCGTGGAGTGCGGCCCGGCGGAAGTGGAAGGCGTGCGCCGCCTGACGCGCGGCCAGGAGACGGACATCATACTCTCCATTCCGGATGCGGACGAGGACGCGATCGTCGACCTGATCGGCGCCTTCGGCGAGGCCGGTTATACCGAGATCGTGCTGATGACCGGCGAGGAAGGCGAACCGCCGCGCTATCCGGGCCACAGGGCGGCAGCTTAGTCTGCTTCTTCGCTGCGGATGAATTCCGTCTTGCCGGAGCGGAGGCGCTGCAGGAACGCATAGACCTGCGGATTCTGCTTGATGATGCGCTTGGCGGCTGCCTTTGCACGGTGCACGGCGGCGATGGCGGTGCCGGCGATGGACGTCGGCCACAGCAGATCGTGCTGCGCCGTCTCGATCGTGCACCAGGATCGCTTGTAGGGCTGGTCGCCGATGCCGAAATCGAACAGGCGCACGTCTTCGCTGCAGAGTTTGCGGATCGCCAGATAGAACAGGAATTCACCGGGGCTGGCATCGGCGGCGATCGTATCGTCGATCGAGCCGAACTGGCAGATCACATGGTCGCCCTTGCGCGACAGGCCGGCAATCGCGACGATCCGGCCGTCGTTTTCGCCCTTGAGGCGCACGGCATGCAGCTGAAGCGGATAGTTGCCGTCAACGGTGGGCACCGCGACCAGCGCACGGAAGAAGTTGCGCGTCTCCTCGTTGCGGAACACATCCGGCAGGCCCATCGTGTCGAAGCGGGCAGCCTTCTGGCGGAAGAACACTTCGAGCAGAGCGCGGCAATCGTCGGCATTTTCCGCCACGACATGCTCGTAGCCGCCGAGCAGTTCCAGCCGGCGTTCGGAGGTGCGGAATTTCTTGCGGCGGCGCTTGGCATTGACCTGCGCCAGCGTGCGCTCGAAATCCTCGAAGAGTTCGAGCTGGAAGGCGGCGTTCTGGTTCAGCGTAGCGGGAAGGTCGGCGAAGGAATTCGTCTCGCCGCGCCAGTCGAGCGGCACCTTTTCCAGCATGAAGAGATCGAAATAGCGCGAAAACTGGCCGCGTGCCTGCTCCAGCGCCTGGCGCAGGCGCGGCGGCGCAGCGAGGAAGCGGAATTCTTCGGTATAAAGACCGGTATTGATATTGCTGAAGGCCGTGCCGAGGAAGCGCGCGGTGCGCACCGGGCCGTGACGCTTGATTTCGAGTGGGAGGATCAGATGCGTCTTGCCGCCGACAAAGCCTTCGACGATCAGAAGCTTGCAGGCATGCGTCTCAGCCCAGGCACGGCACCAGTCATAGCTCTGGTGGAGAGAAAGGGTGTTGTCGGCCTCCAGCGCGCGCCACTTGGCTTCCAGCGGCTCCATGCGGTCGTGAAGGCGCAGCGACAGGGGAACGACGGAGGGCGCGCGCCCCTCATCGGCAACGCTTCCCAAATACCGGGTTGCGAGCTCGCGCTCGGACGGCATGATCTGGAAATTGAGTTGCATCGCTCCCATGGCACGACCCTTGTCATCTGGCCAGCGGCAGCATCGCCGCACTGGCACAATAGGCACTAGGCTTGGGAAAAGGGTTTAAATCCAGTGGCCTTGCGGGAGAGCCCCGGCGAAATTGGCCGGAGCGGTTAGCAATTCCATAATGGAAACCGATAAAAAAACCCGACGCCTATTCACCGCGCGGCTTGGCCGGCTTCTCCATCCACTTGATGATGAACATGGCCGGCAGGATCCAGAGCAGGCCGGTCACCGCGAAATAGAGCAGGTGGATATACCAGGGCGACGCGCCGAGCGTGGCGGAGGCGACGGTGGTGGCAACCAGCGCATAGAAGAGCACGAGGATAATGATCAGTACCGTTCCGATCAGTTTTCGCAGGCGAGGGGGCATGTTCGGTCTTTCGATCTCAAGGGCGGCATTGCGGGCCAAAGGGGCGCGACGGCATGCCGCAAAGCTTCGGGCCTTGTTTTGCACGGCCCGGTCAGGCAAATCAACGCCGGAGCAAGACCTGTAAAAGCGCAAAACGCGGTTTTGCAGGCGTGACTGCCGGGACCATTGGCCTGAAACAGCCTCATATCGCCGTTTCAGGAAAGGAGCAGAGACGATGAGCGCGACCACCGCGACCGCATACCGCAGCAACGACGACACTGATAGGACCGACCGCAACCGCCGCCAAGTGCGCCGGTGGCTGGGCTTCGTGCTGTTCACGCTCTTCGTGCTGGTGCTCGTCGGCGGCGCGACGCGTCTCACCGAATCCGGCCTGTCGATTACCGAATGGAAGCCGATCCACGGCGTCATTCCGCCGATTACGGCGGCTGAGTGGCAGGAGGAATTCGACCTCTACAAGCGCATTCCGCAATATGAGCAGATCAACAAGGGCATGACGGTCGATGAATTCAAGACGATCTTCTGGTGGGAATGGGCGCATCGCCTGATCGCCCGCTCCATCGGCTTCGTCTTCGCCGTGCCGCTCGCCTTCTTCCTCCTGACTGGCCGGATCGAAAAGAAGCTGCGCTGGCCACTCGTCGGGCTTCTGGCGCTCGGCGGTTTCCAGGGTTTCATCGGCTGGTGGATGGTGTCGTCAGGTCTCGCGGATCGCGTCTCCGTCAGCCAGTATCGGCTGGCCACGCATCTCACCATCGCCTGTCTGATCTTCGCTTGGACGATGTGGCTGATGCGGGCACTCTCGCCGCACAGCGACGACGCGGCCCCCACGCGCAATTCCCGCCGCATGGCCGGCATCATCGCCTGCATGGCGATTGTCCAAATCTATCTCGGCGCGCTGGTCGCCGGCCTCGATGCCGGTCTGTCCTACAACACCTGGCCGTTGATGGACGGCAGCGTCGTGCCCGGCGGTCTCTTCCTGCAAGAGCCCTGGTGGATCAACCTCTTCGAGAACCCGAAGACCGTGCAGTTCGTGCACCGTCTCGGCGCCTATGTGCTATTCACGCTCGTCGTGATCCACCTGATCTCGTCGCTGCGCGCAGCACCGGAAACGACGCACACCCGCCGCGCCCTCGTGCTCTTCGGCCTCGTCTGTCTCCAGGCGACGATCGGCATCCTGACGCTGGTCTGGCAGGTGCCGCTTGGCTGGGCACTGGCGCATCAGGGCGGGGCGCTTGTCGTGCTTGGCTTTGCCGTCGCCCATTGGCGCGGTTTTGCCGGCGAATATCCGCGGGACTGAAGTTCAGGCCTGTTTGAGGACATTTCGGATGGTGGCGGCAACGGTGAGTTCGTTGTCGCGTTCCTCCGTATTGCCGTCCTCGTCATGCCAGGCGGCCGACAGGCAGCCATAGGCGAAGCCGTAGCGCAGGAGAGTGCGGACATCGCGCCCGAGCGTTTCGGCGAAAATCTCCGCCATTGCGGCAATCCGCTCCTCGCTGCGGGTAAGGTCGAAGCGGTCGAGCGGGTTTGAGAACATGTTGGCGACATCGAGCGCGGCATCGCCGATCAATCCGGCGGGATCGATGATGAGCCAGCCGCGCGGGCCGTGGACGATGTTTTCGTGGTGCAGGTCGCCGTGAAGCGGCTTGATATCCCGCTGATCCGCAAGCAGCGCCTTGGCGAATTCAGCCGCCTCTGCATATGGGCCTGGAATGCCCTCTTTGCGGTCGCGGTCGGCTTTGCTGAACAGGCTCGCGAAATAGCGCTGCAGCGGTTGCAGGCTTGCGGGCGGTGGCGTGTCCGACGGGCGGTGATACTCCCGCAGCACCGCGGCGGCGATGCGCGTTGCATCCTCATCGCCGTGAGCTTCCAAATGGTCTCGCAAGGTCGTCTTGCCGGCATGCTCCATCAGCAGCATGTCACCGGAACGGTCCAGTAGCCGTACGCAGCCGATGCCGTCGCGCCAGGTCAGAAAATCCGCACCGCGCAGGCTGTCTTCCAGAGCCTTCGGCTTGAGTTGTTTGACGATGGCATCAGCGCCATCGGCAAGCGTCACTTCATAGACGTTTCCCGCCACCGTATCCGCGATCTGGCTGCCGCTTTCGATGCGCCATTCGGGCGGAAAGGAGAGAGCACTAAAGCTCATCCCTTCAGCATCAGGTCCATGTTCTGCACGGCCGCACCCGAAGCACCCTTGCCGAGATTGTCGAGCAGGGCGACGAGGTTGACATGCGGGCTGCCTGCGGTGCCGAAGACATAGAGCTTCATGCGGTCCGTGTCGGCCAGTTCCACGGCGTTGACGCGGGCGAGGTTGGCGCTCTCCTTGAGATCGACGACCTCGACGATATCCTGGCCGGCATAGTGATCGGCCAGTGCCGCATGGATCGAGCCGAGCGAGGCGTGATCCTTGAGGTCAGCGAGGTAGAGCGGCACCTGCACGATCATGCCCTGCGGGAATTTTCCGACGGAGGGCGAGAAGATCGGCGCGCGGTCGAGAAGGCCGTGCACCTGCATTTCCGGTACGTGCTTGTGCTTGAGCGTCAGGCCGTAGAGGAAGTGTGGCGCATCGATGTGCTCGGGATGGCTCGCATCCTCCATCTGCGCGATCATCTGCTTGCCGCCGCCGGTATAGCCGGAGACCGCGTTGACCGTGACGGGATAATCCTGCGGCAGGAGGCCGGCGAGGCGCAGCGGACGGATAAGGCCGATGGCGCCTGTGGGATAGCAGCCGGGATTGGCGACGTAGCGCGCATCCGCGATCTTCTTCGGCTGTGCCTTGTCCATTTCGGCAAAGCCATAGGCCCAGTCCGGGTGGACGCGGTGCGCCGTCGAGGTGTCGATGATGCGCACGGAATTGTTGCCCGAGACCATGGCGACGGCTTCCTTCGCCGCATCATCCGGCAGGCAGAGAATCGCGACGTCGGCGCTGTTCAAGAGGTCTTCGCGCAGCTGCGCGTTGCGGCGCTCGGCTTCCGGAATGGACAAGAGTTCGACATCGTTGCGGCCGGCCATGCGGGTACGGATCTGCAGACCCGTCGTGCCGTGTTCGCCATCGATGAAGATCTTCGGTTTCATCTCTCGTCCAATCCTGTTTCTGCGTTGCGGCCGATATAGCCCCTCGATCTGTCGCATTCAATGCCGCGTGATCAGCGTCGCTCCGCCAGGGCTTCGGCATGCAGGCCGAGCATGTACATGGCGATGTTGGAGGCGGCGATGGCGGTGATATCCGCATGGTCATAGGCCGGGGCGACTTCGACGACATCCGAACCGACGATGTTCAAGGCACCGAGCTTGCGCAGGACCGAAAGGATGCGCGCGCTGGTCGGGCCGCCAGAGACCGGCGTTCCGGTGCCGGGCGCGAAGGCCGGGTCGAGGCAGTCGATATCGAAGGTGAGATAGGTCGGCTTGTCGCCGACATGGTGGATGATCGCATCGGCGAGTTGTCCGGCGCTCATCTCTTCCACGTCGTAGCCATAGAGAATGCGGATGCCGCAATCCTCCGGCGCATGGGTGCGGATGCCGATCTGGATCGACGTCTCTGCATCGATCAGGCCCTCGCGCACGGCCGTGCCGACGAAGGAGCCGTGGTCGATGCGGCCCTTCTCGTCCGCCCAGGTATCCTGGTGGGCATCGAACTGCACGAGGGAGAGGGGGCCGTATTTCTCGGCATGGGCGCGCAAAAGCGGCAGCGTGATGAAGTGGTCCCCGCCGAGCGTCAGCATATAGGCGCCGGATTTCAGGATCTTCTTCGCTTCGCGCTCGATGGTCGCCGGCGTCTTGGAATGATTGCCGTAGTCCAGCAGGCAGTCGCCGTAGTCGATGACGGCCATGTCCTCGAACAGGTCACGCTCGAAGGGATATTGCGGATCGTTGTCCATGATCGCCGAGGCGCGGCGGATCGCCTGCGGTCCGAAGCGCGTGCCGGGGCGGTTTGAGGTCGCGGCATCGAAGGGAATGCCCCAGACGACCGCATCGACATCCTTCAGCACCTTGGTGTAGCGCCGGCGCATGAAGGACAGGATGCCCGCATGGGTCGGGTCCGAGGCCGCGCTTTTCAGCGTCTTGCCGGTGATGGCGTGGTCGATCGTCTTGTTGGCCATGAAAGTCCCTCCAGAGCATTTCCAGCAAAAAAATGCGCAAACAAATGTGGCGGGACGTTCGCCAATCGCCGCGCGCAAGGCAAGGGATTTTTGCGTGCCCAAAACGAAAAAGGCCGGGGCGAACCCCGGCCTTTCCGAACCCGAATTTCCGAGCGATTAACGCTTGGAGAACTGGAACGAACGACGGGCCTTGGCCTTGCCGTACTTCTTGCGTTCGACGACGCGCGAGTCGCGGGTCAGGAAGCCGCCCTTCTTCAGGACCGGACGCAGGCCCGGCTCGAAGTAGGTCAGTGCCTTGGAGATGCCGTGACGAACAGCACCGGCCTGGCCGGAAAGGCCGCCGCCGGCAACGGTCGCATCGATGTCGAACTGGCCGTCACGGGCAGCTGCGACGATCGGCTGCTGCAGGATCATCTGCAGGACCGGACGTGCGAAGTAGGCTTCGTACGACTTGCCGTTGATGGTAATCTTGCCGGAGCCCGGCTTGACCCACACGCGGGCGACAGCGTCCTTGCGCTTGCCGGTGGCGTAGGAACGGCCCTGGGCGTCAACCTTCTTGACGTGAACCGGGGCGGAGGCAGCGGGAGCTGCGGCAACGACGCCGAGGTCCTTGAGCGAGGAGAGGTCGGCCATGATCAGGCGCTCCTTGTGTTCTTGCTGTTCAGCTTGGCGACGTCGAGGGTGACGGGCTGCTGGGCTTCATGCGGGTGGTTCGAGCCGGCATAGACGCGCAGGTTCTTCATCTGGCGACGGCCGAGCGGGCCGCGCGGAACCATGCGCTCGACTGCCTTCTCAAGGACGCGCTCCGGGAAGCGGCCTTCGATGATCTGGCGAGCCGTACGCTCCTTGATGCCGCCCGGATAACCGGTGTGCCAGTAGTACGTCTTGTCGGAATACTTCTTGCCGGTGAAGACGACCTTGTCGGCGTTGATCACGATGATATTGTCACCGTCGTCGACGTGGGGCGTGAAGGTGGCCTTGTGCTTGCCGCGCAGGCGGTTTGCAATGAGGGTAGCGAGACGACCAACAACGAGGCCTTCGGCGTCGATGAGGATCCACTTCTTCTCTACCTCGGCGGGCTTCTGTACGAAAGTACCCATGGGAGTAGCTCTTTCTTAAAGGGGTCCCGAAGCCTTGCAGCTTTGGGCGCTTCTTGTTGCTTGGTTTGGCTCCTTGCGGATGCCAAAAATCGAACGCGTCCCCTGAGGACCGCGATCTGGGGCGGTGTATAAGTGAGACATGTCGGAGCGTCAAGAGACGCCATCCGGACGACGTCAAGAATAGTCCAGCAAAAACAATGGTTTGCTTTGGCGGTATTTTAATACCACAAATTATTGCGGCGGAATCGAATAGGTCGCGGTCGCATGCGCCACCAGATCTGTCTCGTCTGCACCGAAAATGGAGGCTTCGACGACGGCCAGCCGCTTGCCGAGCTTGAGGATGCGGCAGGTGCAGGAGAGCGGGCCGGGCTCGGGCTTGCGCAGGAAGTTGATGTTGAGATTGGTGGTGACGGCGAGCGCCACCGGGCCGATATGGGCGAGCACCGCGCACCAGGCACCGACATCGGCAAGCGCGAAGAGGGTGGGGCCGGAAATCGTTCCGCCGGGGCGCAGGTGCCGCTCGTTGGGCTCCAGTCGCATGGTGACGGTGCCGGCCCCGACCGCCATCACCTCGAACACCTTGCCATCCGTATGAAGCTGCGGAAAGTCGGCTTCGAGGAAGCGGTTCAGCGCTTCCGGGCTCATGATCGGCGTCAGTTCCATTGCATGTCTCTCCATGAGGCCGTTTACAGACCGATTTTCCCGCTGCCGCAAGCCCTCTCAAAGTCTATGCCGGTGCGTTTGAAGTGCGCTTGAAACGATCCTGCGCGCGGCGTAGGACCGCAGGCGACGCAAAGATGGAGGCGGATATGGCTGACGTGGTGGAATTCCGGAAAGACGGATCGGGCGCTCTGGTGCGGGTGGAAAGAGCCGAACCGATCCTGCGGATCACGCTGAGCAATCCGCCGGCCAACGCGCTTTCCATCGCCACCATGGAAGCGCTCGGCGAGGCACTGGATGCCGCCGCAAAGGATGACGCGATCCGAATCGTCGTGCTTTCCTCCACCGGAAAGGTCTTTTCCGCCGGTCATGACCTCAAGGAAATGACCGCGCATCGAGAGGATGCCGATGGCGGCCGCGCCTTCTTCGAAAAGACCATGCGCATGGCGGCAGATATCATGCTGAAGATCGCCGCCCTGCCGCAGCCCGTGGTGGCCGAGATCGACGGTCTCGCCACCGCCGCCGGCTGCCAGCTCGTCGCCAGCTGCGATCTTGCCATCTGCACAGACACCTCGACCTTCTGCACGCCGGGCGTCAATATCGGCCTGTTCTGCTCGACCCCCATGGTCGCCGTCGTCAGAGCGGCCCATCCCAAGCAGGCGATGGAAATGCTCTTGACCGGCGAGACCATCGACGCCTCCACCGCCAAGGATTTCGGCCTCATCAACCGCATCGTGCCGCAACAGTATCTGCGTCAGGTCGTCGACAAATACGCCGCCGTCATCGCCGCCAAATCCCCGCAGGCGCTCCGCATCGGCAAGGCTGCCATCCGCGCCCAGGCGGGCCTGTCGGTGGCGGAGGCCTATGACGTGGCGGTCGCGACGATGGTGGAGAACATGATGGCGGATGACGCGAAGGAAGGCATCGGCGCGTTTTTGAGCAAGCGCATGCCGGAGTGGGATCGCAAATAGTTCAGGCCAGCTTCAGCACCAGAACGCCGCAAGCAATCACCGCCCCCGCCACATAGCGCCAGATGCTCGCCGTCTCCTTGAGGATGAACACCGAGATCAGCAGCGCGAAGAGGATGGCGGTTTCGCGCAGTGCGGCGACGGTGGCAACGGGGGCCTTGGTCATGGCCCAGAGCGCGAGGCCGTAGGAGGCGATGGAGCCGGCGCCGCCGAAGAGGCCGCGCGCCCAGTTGCGGCGAACGTGGGTCCAGACGGTGGTGGTGCCGCGGCGGTAGATCGCCCAGGCAAACAGCAGCAAGGGCGGCAACAGCGCCATCCAGAGCGTGTAGGAGATCGCGTTGCCGGAGGCGCGCGCGCCCGCGCCGTCCACGAAGGTATAGATGGCGATGACGATCGCGTTCGCCAGCGCCAGCAGGATGGCATGGCGACCGCCATGGCGCGATTCGAAGGCGAGCGTCAGCACGCCGGCCGAGATGACGAGCACGCCGATCATCGCCGTCGTGGTCAGGTGCTCGCCGAGCACCACGCCGCTCGTCATGGCGACGAGAAGGGGGGCGGTGCCGCGCATCAGCGGATAGACGAGCCCGATATCGCCCGCCCGATACGCGCCGGCCACGAGCTGGAAATAGGCGAATTGCAGGAAGGCCGAGACGAAGATGAACGGCCAGGCCTCCGGCTTCGGCAGCGGCACGAAGGGCAGGAAGAACAGGCCGACGGCGCCGGCGCCGAGCGCCACCATCGCCGCATCCAGCGACTTGTCCGTCCCGGCCTTGACGATGGCATTCCAGGTCGCATGCAGGGCCGCGCCGAAAAGCACGAGAAAGAGAACGTCTAACGGCAATCGGGGACCTCGGAGGGGCAGGCGGGCGGGACGGGGAGTGATGTCTTCATCTGCCCAAACACGCTGATTTGCAATCGGGATTTTTTGCGAATATTGCCGTGATCAGCCGCGAAAGCGAGGGAAATGATCCGATTTGGCACAATCGGCGGCCGGAAGCGGGCAAAAGCGCGATCGTCTTGTTTAAGGTTCTGCGCTAGACTGTGTCTTGTAAGATGAGTGAGAGACGGTCGCAAACGCCGGAGGAGGCTGCGATGAACCACGATCGCTATCCCGACAGCTACATCCGCAATATCCTGTCATCCGTGCACACCATTGCTGTGCTTGGTGCTTCGCCGAACGATGGCAGGCCGAGCCATGGCGTGATGGGCTTCCTGCTCGGCAAAGGCTACCGCGTCATCCCCGTCAATCCCGGCCATGCCGGCAAGACCATTCTCGGCCAGACCGTCTATGCGCATCTCGCCGATATCCCCGACGCCATCGACATGGTCGACGTTTTCCGCGCGGCGAGCCAGTTCGATGCCGTCGTCGACGAGGTTCTGGCGATGAAGCCGATGCCGAAGGTGCTCTGGGGCCAGTTTTCCGTGCGCGACGATACGGCGGCGGCGCGGGCAGAAGCGGCCGGCATCCAGGTCGTCATGGATCGCTGCCCGGTGACGGAATATCCGGTGCTGATGCTGAAAGCATCCTGACAACCGTCAAATATTGACTTCACGCAACGTTACCCCAATTCTCCCCGGAGAAACGGGACAGCGCCATGAATCACGATTCCTATCCGGACTATTATATCGCCGACATCCTGCGCTCGACGAAGGTCATCGCGCTCGTCGGCGCGTCGCCAAACCCGGAGCGCCCGAGCCATCGGGTCATGGCTTTCCTGCTGCGCAAGGGCTACCGGGTCATCCCGGTCAATCCCGGCCAGGCCGGCAAGGAAATCCTCGGTCAGCCGGTCGTCGCGCGCCTTGCCGATATCGTCGAGCCGATCGACACGGTCGATGTGTTTCGCGCCGCGGATGCGCTGCCGGATCTCGTCGATGAGGTTCTGGCGCTCTCTCCTCTCCCCAAGGCGATCTGGGGCCAGCTTTCCGTGCGCCACGACGCGGCGGCGGCAAAGGCGGAAGCGGCCGGCATCAAAGTCGTGATGGATCGCTGCCCGGCCATCGAATATCCGCGCCTCGTCGCCTGAACGCTCCGGGCGCGAAAAGCGCTTTGTCGCACCGGCGCTTTTCCGGAAAATCTTTCTTTGACCGGCTCTTAGCTCTCTGAAATAGTGCCCCGACTTTCAGCCAGGGAGGCATTTCATGACGAAGAACAAGCCAGGATTTTCCACGCTCGCCATTCACGCCGGCGCCCAGCCGGACCCGACGACCGGTGCGCGCACGACGCCGATCTACCAGACGACCAGCTTCGTCTTCAACGACACCGATCACGCGGCGTCGCTTTTCGGCTTGCAGGCCTTCGGCAATATCTACACCCGCATCATGAACCCGACCCAGGCCGTGCTCGAAGAGCGCGTCGCAGCCCTTGAAGGCGGTACGGCGGCACTCGCCGTCGCCTCGGGCCACGCCGCCCAGCTCCTCGTCTTCCACACGATCATGCGTCCGGGCGACAATTTCATTGCGGCGCGCCAGCTTTACGGCGGTTCGGTCAACCAGTTCGGCAATGCCTTCAAGAGCTTCGACTGGCACGTGCGCTGGGCCGATACCGCCGATCTTGTAAGCTTCGAAAGCCAGATCGACGACAAGACCAAGGCGATCTTCATCGAGAGCCTGGCCAATCCCGGCGGCACTTTCGTCGATATCGCCGCCATTGCCGACGTGGCACACCGCCACGGCCTGCCGCTGATCGTCGATAACACGATGGCCACGCCCTACCTCGTGCGTCCGCTGGAGCATGGCGCCGACATCGTCGTGCATTCGCTGACCAAGTTCATGGGCGGCCACGGCAATTCCATGGGCGGCGTCATCGTCGACGGCGGCACCTTCGACTGGACGGCGTCGGGCAAGTACCCGATGCTTTCCGAGCCGCGGCCGGAATATGCCGGCATGGTTCTGCATGCGACCTTCGGCAATTTCGCCTTCGCGATCGCCTGCCGCGTGCTCGGCCTGCGCGACTTCGGCCCGGCCATCTCGCCGTTCAACGCCTTCCAGATCCTCACCGGTATCGAGACCCTGCCGCTCAGGATGCAGCGCCACTCCGACAACGCACTCGCCGTCGCCACGTGGCTGAAGTCCCACGACAAGATCGCCTGGGTCAACTATTCCGGCCTTGACGACCATGCCAACCACGCCTTGCAGCAGCGTTATTCGCCGAAGGGCGCCGGCGCCGTCTTCACCTTCGGTCTGAAGGGTGGCTACGAGTCGGGCAAGCGCTTCGTCGAAGGGCTGGAAATGTTGTCGCACCTCGCCAATATCGGCGACACGCGCTCGCTGGTCATCCACCCGGCCTCCACCACGCACCGCCAGCTCTCCGAAGAGCAGCAGGTCGCCGCCGGTGCCGGCCCCGACGTCGTGCGCCTGTCGATCGGCATCGAGGATGCCGCCGATATCATCGCGGATATCGAGCAGGCGCTGGCCAAGGCCTGATCCCCAGAATCCCATACGGGCGGTCCTCGGGCCGCCCGTTTCATTTCAGCAAGTGGATAGACACATGAGCAAGGTCCAACCCTTCGACATTTCCGCCGTCACGCCGGAAGAGGGCCGCCCGGCCGAAGACCGGCTGATCGCGGGCGATCCGGTCTTCACCACCTGGAACATCGAGGAAGCGGAGGGCGGCATCTATGCCGGCATCTGGCAGTCCACGCCGGGCAAGTGGCGCATCCAGTACGACGAGTGGGAATATTTCCACATCCTCGAGGGCCACTCGATCGTCGTCTCGGAAAACGGCGAGACCACCCACCTGAAAGCCGGCGACCGCCTGATCCTCAGACCCGGCTTCAAGGGAACCTGGGAAGTCGTTGAAACGACTCGCAAGGACTACGTCATCCGCGTCTAGGGTTTCGCCAACAAGGCTTTTGCCAGATCGAGCAGCGTGTACGGCTCCGGTCCTGCTGGGGGGCTAGGATGCTGCCTGTAGCGGGAAAAAATTGGCCAAGAACGTCGCGATGCCCAGCGTCCCGGCGAGTGAGAAGCATATGAAGCCGTAGGTGTCGAAAGGCTGCTTCATCCGCAATCTACTGCGGCCTAAACTGGCCTGACAAAGCAGGAAACCAGTTATAAAGACGAGGACGGCGGTCACGCCGATATGTGGCTGATGGTCGAAGAGACCCACGAGGCCGAGTAGGGTGAGTGGCACCGGAACGCCGATGGCGAAGCCCAGCAGCATGCTGTCGATTCCTGATGTCTCCGTAGCGGACGGAGAGCGAAAGAAGCGTGCCACGCCCCCGATAACCGACGTCAGGACAACGAGGCAGAGGTGTGGAAAAGAAAGACCCCAAGCCAAACTGCCTTCACTTGTGGACGTCGTGAATAGGACCCACAACGCGACATTGGCGGCTACGAGTGCCGGGAACGTCCATGCATCACCGCGCGACCGAAGAAAGCCGGAGGCGAGCGTGGCGATGGGAACGAACAGATAGACCGCGCCGAAGACCGCACCGATGATAACAATGTTGTCGCCGTGTGCCACTCAGCGTCTCACCATTCCAGTTCCAGCGCCTCCAGCCCGTGGAAGTGATAGACATCCTTCACCACGGGCTGTTTCGCGATCTTCAGGCCCGGCAGGCGCTGGAAGAGGATCGGCAGAGCGATGTTGAGCTCCAGCCGCGCCAGCGGTGCGCCGATGCAGAAATGAATGCCTGCGCCGAAGGAGAGGTTGGCGCCTTCGTTGCGGTCGGGCTTGAAGATCAGCGGATCGGAGAATTTCTTCGGGTCGAGATTGGCGGCGGCCAGGATCATCGCGACCTTGTCGCCGCGGCGGAACTGGATGCCGTCCAGTTCCACGTCTTCGAGTGCGAAGCGGTCGAAGATGTGGACGGGGGCGGAGATGCGCAGGCATTCCTCCACCGTGCGCTCCGTCGCCTTCTCGTCGGCGAAGAGCACGGCCGGGTCGGCGTCGTTTTCCAGGATGGTGCGCACGGCATTGCCGATCTGGTGCACCGTCGCCTCGTGACCGGCATTGAGCAGCACGATGGTCGTGGAGATCAGCTCATCCTCTGTCAGGAGCTGGCCGCGATGTTCGGTGTGCACCATGTGCGAGAGCAGGTCGTCACGCGGCTCAGCACGGCGCTCGGCAATCACGCTGCGCACGTAATCGGAAAATTCCTGTGCTGCCTTGTCGGCGTTCAGCTCGTCCTGCTCGGTGCGGCCGAACATGTACATGCGCACATAGGAATGCGACCATTTCAGAAGCTGCGGCCCCATCTCGTCGGGAATGCCGATCATGCGGGCGATCATCGTCACCGGCAGGATGTCGGCAAAGGCGGCGAGAAGCTCGACCTTGCCGTCTTTCTCGAAACGATCGATCGCCTCATGGCAGAGCGCTGATATTTCCGGCGTCAGCTTCTCGATTATGCGCGAGACGAAAGCGCGGTTGACGAGGGTGCGCAGGCGCGTGTGCTCCGGCGGTTCCAGCTCGAGCAGAGACCAGGCCTCGGCGGCATCGAAATGCTTCAGATGCGCCTGTGGCTCGGGCATGCCGAGTTCCTCGCGCGTCGCCACATGCAGGATCTGCCGGCCGAAGCGACGGTCACGCAGGAGGCCGTTCACATGGTCGTAACCGGTGAAATACCACATCTTCTGCTCTTCCCACCAGAAGGTGGGACAGTGCGCATGCAGCGCCGCGTAAACCGGGTTCGGATCGCGGTAGAAATCGGTGTTGCGGCCGTCGAGCGAGACGCGGCGACTGGCGGGATCGATGGAGAGGAAGGGGAGATGTGTCGTCGTCATGATATCCAAGACCTAGCGGATTTCGCCGCGCCGTGAAAGCGCGACGATCCCGTGGTCAACAGCCGTGTCATTGTCCGAGTGCAACACCCTCCCGGCGGGGATCGGCCGCACCCTTCAGGCCGTCGGCGGTGAGTTCGATGGCGTGCAGGCCGGAATTCATATCGCTTGCCTTGACCTCGTAGCCGAGCGCCTTCAGCGGTTCGGCAAGTTTCTCCGCATCAGTGCCGGCTTCGAGATCGTAGGGGCCGAAGCGGTTGATGAGGTGCGGCATGGCAACGATGCCGCCGACATCCATGCCCCAGTCGATATAGGCGATGAGGGCCTGCGCGACATAGCCGATGATCTGGCTGCCACCGGGCGAGCCGATGGCGAGAAGCGGCTTGCCGTCCTTCATCACGATGGTCGGCGACATGGAGGAGCGGGGGCGTTTGCCGGGCTCGACGCGGTTGGCGACGGGCATGCCCTCGTCGTGGGTCTTGAAGGAGAAGTCGGTCAGCTCGTTGTTGAGCAGGAAGCCGTTGGTCATCAGCCGCGAGCCGAAGCCGTTCTCGATAGTCGTCGTCATCGAGACGACATTGCCGTCCTTGTCGACGATGACGAAATGGCTGGTCGAGGGGAGTTCGAGCGCGGCGTCGCGGCCGAAATTGAAGGCGTGGTCCCATTCCGGCTTGCCCGCCGTGACGGCGTCCTTTGCCAGCGCCTTGTCGCCGTCAAGCAGCTTTGCGCGTTCGCCGAGATAGGTCTTGTCGATGAGGCCCTTGATCGGGGAGGGCACGAAATCCGTGTCGGCGAGGTAGCGTTCGCGGTCGGCGAAGGCGAGGCGCTGGGCATCGCCGATCAGCCGCCAGCTTTCGGGGTTGTCCTTGCCGAGCGCCTTCAGATCGAAGTTTTCCAGAAGGCCGAGCATCTGGCCGATGGCGACGGCACCGGAGGAGGGCGGTCCCATGCCGCAGATATCGAGCGCGCGGTAGCTGATACACACCGGCCGCCGCTCCTTGACGTGATAGTTCGCGAGATCGGCGAGCGTCAGCACGCCGGAATTCTTGCCCGACATGCGCACTGTATCGACGATAGATTCGGCGATCGGGCCGCTGTAGAAGGCCGAGGCGCCATCCTTGGCGATGACGGAAAGCGTCTCTGCATAGGCGGGGTTCTTCAGGATCGTGCCGGCGGCCAGCGGCGCGCCGTCGGCGCCGAAGAAATAGGAGGCGGTTGCCTCGAAGGTCTTGAGCTTGTCGCCCTCCGTCGCGATCAGCTTGGCGAGCCGCGGGGAAACGGCGAACCCGTCCCGTGCCAGTTTTTCAGCCGGTGAGAAGAGGTCTTTCCAGTCCTTGCGACCCCAGCGCTTGTGCGCCTCCTGCAGCAGCATGACGGTGCCGGGCGTGCCGACCGAACGTCCCCCGACGACGGCGTCGAAGAACTGCATCGGTTCGCCCTTGTCGTCGAGGAAGAGTTTTGGCGTGGCGTCCATGGGGGCGGTTTCGCGGCCGTCGAGGGTGAAGAGACGCTTCGCCTCCGCATCGTAATAGACGAGGAAGGCGCCGCCGCCGAGGCCGGAGGATTGCGGCTCGACGAGGCCGAGCACGGTCTGCACGGTTATCATCGCATCGATGGCGCTGCCGCCGTCCGCCAGAACCGTTTCGCCTGCCTCGGCCGCCAGAGGATGGGCGGCGGCGACCATATGCGCCTTGGCGGTCGTGATCTTCGCCGCCGCAAGGCCGGTCGCGCGTTCCGGCGACACGGTGTCGGAGGCCTGCTGGGCCGGCGCCGCCGTCGATGTCAGAAAGAGAAGCCCGAGGGCGACGAGGGATCGTTTCATGGTGATTGCCTTCGCTGGGAGGCATATAGTGCGGGCAATCGCAAAGAGGAGGCAAGATGGCGCACGGAATTCACGCTTTCTTCACCCTGACAGCGCTTGCCTTGTGGAAATCGCCGCCCGACGTTGCGTGAGTTAACCGCATTCTCGCATTGAGCGCCGCAAAACATGGCGCCGTCTTGAAGTCCGATACCCTGACACTCTATGTAGGGGAGACGAAACTTGCTGATTCCCAACGCTTGGCGAGGGTTTCAGGGCACTTGAGATGAAGGATCGATATGAGAAATCCCGTAGATACCGCCATGGCTCTGGTGCCGATGGTCGTCGAGCAGACCAACCGCGGCGAGCGTTCCTACGACATCTATTCGCGTCTCCTCAAGGAGCGCATCATCTTCCTCACCGGTCCGGTGGAAGATCACATCGCAACGCTCGTCTGCGCGCAGCTTCTCTTCCTCGAGGCCGAAAACCCGAAGAAGGAAATCGCGCTCTACATCAATTCGCCGGGTGGCGTCGTCACCTCCGGCATGGCGATCTATGACACGATGCAGTTCATCAAGCCGGCCGTGTCGACGCTGTGCATTGGCCAGGCCGCTTCGATGGGCTCGCTGCTGCTCGCCGCCGGCCACAAGGACATGCGCTTCGCCACGCCGAACGCCCGCATCATGGTTCACCAGCCCTCGGGCGGTTTCCAGGGCCAGGCCTCGGATATCGAGCGCCATGCCAAGGACATTATCAAGATGAAGCGCAAGCTGAACGAGGTCTATGTCAAGCATTGCGGCCGCACCTATGAGGAAGTCGAACAGACGCTCGACCGCGACCACTTCATGAATGCCGACGAGGCGAAGGACTGGGGTCTGATCGACCGCGTCATCACCAGCCGCGAGGCGCTCGAAGGACCGGACGCGGCGTAATCCGGGTTCGGGGCTGCGAGGCCGGATGACGCTCGACGACTACAACGCTTTCTGCGCTTCGCTCCCCGCCACGACGCATGTCGTGCAATGGGGCGGGGCGCATGTCTGGAAGGTCGGCGACAAGGTTTTCGCCATCGCCGGCTGGAGCGAGGGGGTTGGGCTCGGGGTGACGTTCAAGGTGACGGAGCTCGCCTACGACATTCTGCGTGAGCAGCCCGGATGCCGCCCGGCACCCTATCTCGCCTCGCGCGGAATGAAGTGGATTCAGCGGCAGACGGGCGAATCAGTTGATGATGCGGCCCTGTGTGACTATCTAAGGGAAAGCCACGGTCTGGTGGCGGCGAAGTTGACGCGCAAGGCCCGTGCCGATCTTGGCTTAAGGGGCGAATGAAGGCAATCGCGCGATTTGTAATGATCGCGGGGCTTTATCCTCGCCATAAAGCCGGTAATATTGGCCGTTAATGCTATGTTGATTTGTGACGGCTTAGCATTCGGTGTTTAACGGGGAATGCGTTGCAACCGGTTCAAGGGCGTGGCCCGGGCCGGTCAGTACCCCTGGAAGCCTTTGAAGGATGCTGAGCGCTTCCGAAAGGGCGGTTTGAGTGGTCCGGCCATCTTCTCCGAGAGATGAACGGCGTGCTGGAAGGAAAGTGATATGAGCAAGGTCAGCGGCAGCAACGGCGGCGACTCCAAGAATACCCTTTACTGCTCCTTCTGCGGCAAGAGCCAGCACGAGGTCCGCAAGCTGATTGCCGGACCGACCGTGTTCATCTGCGATGAATGCGTCGAATTGTGCATGGACATCATCCGCGAGGAGAACAAGACATCCATGGTGAAATCCCGTGACGGCGTTCCGACGCCGCAGGATATCATCAAGGTCCTCGACGAATATGTCATCGGCCAGCAGCAGGCCAAGCGCATCCTGTCGGTCGCGGTGCACAACCACTACAAGCGCCTGGCGCATGCCGCCAAGGGCTCGGACGTGGAACTGGCGAAGTCGAACATCATGCTGGTCGGCCCGACGGGCTGCGGCAAGACCTATCTCGCCCAGACGCTCGCCCGCATCATCGACGTGCCCTTCACCATGGCGGATGCCACGACGCTCACCGAAGCCGGATATGTCGGCGAGGACGTCGAAAACATCATCCTGAAGCTTCTCCAGGCGGCCGACTACAATGTCGAACGTGCGCAGCGCGGCATCGTCTATATCGACGAAGTCGATAAGATCTCTCGCAAGTCCGACAACCCGTCCATCACCCGTGACGTCTCGGGTGAAGGCGTGCAGCAGGCGCTTCTGAAGATCATGGAAGGCACGGTTGCCTCGGTTCCCCCGCAGGGCGGCCGTAAGCATCCGCAGCAGGAATTCCTGCAGGTCGACACGACGAACATCCTGTTCATCTGCGGCGGCGCCTTTGCCGGTCTCGACAAGATCATTTCGGCGCGCGGCGAAAAGACCTCGATCGGTTTCGGCGCGCAGGTGCGTTCGCCGGAAGATCGCCGCGTCGGCGAAGTCCTGCGCGAACTGGAGCCGGAAGACCTGGTGAAGTTCGGCCTTATCCCGGAATTCATCGGCCGTCTGCCGGTTCTGGCGACGCTGGAAGACCTCGACGAGGACGCGCTGATCCAGATCCTGTCCGAGCCGAAGAACGCGCTGATCAAGCAGTATCAGCGCCTGTTCGAGATGGAAGACGTGGAACTGACCTTCCACGAGGACGCTCTGCGCGAAATCGCCAAGCGTGCGATCATCCGCAAGACCGGCGCCCGCGGCCTGCGCTCGATCATGGAGAAGATCCTGCTCGACACGATGTTCGAACTTCCGACGCTTGAGGGCGTTCGCGAGGTCGTCATCTCCGACGAGGTCGTCCGCGGTTCGGCCCGCCCGCTCTACATCTACTCGGAGCGCTCCGAGGAGAAGGCCAACGTATCGGCCTGATCGATGCCAAACCGTTCAGGAAAGACCCGCCGCCGGCGGGTCTTTTCGTTTCGGGGACGTCTAGCGACATTTCGTGACTGGTCGCCTTGGCCTTAAAAGGTCATGATGATGAACCTTCCGCTGCTTCGACAAGGCGTTGCGAAACGTTATCAGTCGAGCGAAGATGGAAGACTTCGATTCTGTGTCTCGCGTAGGCTCCGGCAGCTTTGCCGGAGGAAGGCCGCAAGTTCCGCGACAGCGCGGAGGACTAGACTTCCTGTCGTTGGTTCGTCTTGTCCGCAGTGGAGTGGGGCACTCCGCAACCGGGCTTGAAAATACGTCAACCGCACGCCACTTGTGGATGGAAAAGATCGCCGGCCCGGTGTCCCCAGACACCGACAGGACCGGTTCCCGGAAACGGGACGTTTGAAAGGAAATGACATGACGAAGAAGACGTCTGCGCCGCAAGATTCCACGGCCTTCCCGGTCCTGCCCCTGCGCGACATCGTGGTGTTCCCGCACATGATCGTGCCGCTGTTCGTCGGTCGCGAAAAGTCGATCCGCGCGCTGGAAGAGGTGATGGGCACCGACAAGCAGATCATGCTTGCCACCCAGATCAACGCTTCCGACGACGATCCGGAGACCGACGCCATCTACCGCATCGGCACCGTCGCCAACGTTCTCCAGCTCCTGAAGCTGCCCGACGGCACCGTCAAGGTTCTGGTCGAGGGCCGCGCCCGCGCCGAAATCGACGGCTATACCGACCGTGAAGAATTCTACGAGGCGATGGCCCATGTCCTGGCCGAGCCGGACGAAGACCCGGTCGAGATCGAAGCGCTGTCGCGCTCGGTCGTCTCCGAGTTCGAAAACTACGTAAAGCTCAACAAGAAGATTTCGCCCGAAGTCGTCGGTGCCGCGAGCCAGATCGAGGATTACTCGAAGCTCGCCGACACGGTCGCCTCGCACCTCTCCATCAAGATCGTCGAGAAGCAGGAAATGCTCGAGACGACCAGCGTCAAGCTGCGCCTGGAAAAGGCGCTCGGCTTCATGGAAGGCGAGATTTCGGTTCTGCAGGTCGAAAAGCGCATCCGCTCGCGTGTCAAACGCCAGATGGAGAAGACCCAGCGCGAATACTACCTCAACGAACAGATGAAGGCGATCCAGAAGGAGCTCGGCGACGGCGAGGACGGCCGCGACGAGATGGCCGAACTGGAAGACAAGATCTCCAAGGTCAAGCTTTCCAAGGAAGCCCGCGAAAAGGCCGACGCGGAACTGAAGAAGCTGCGCCAGATGAGCCCGATGTCGGCGGAAGCCACCGTCGTGCGCAACTATCTCGACTGGCTGACGGGTATTCCGTGGGGCAAGAAGTCGAAGATCAAGACCGACCTCAACGCTGCGGAAAAGGTCCTCGACGAGGATCACTTCGGCCTCGACAAGGTCAAGGAGCGTATCGTCGAATATCTCGCCGTGCAGGCCCGCTCGACCAAGATCAAGGGCCCGATCCTGTGCCTCGTCGGCCCTCCGGGCGTCGGCAAGACCTCGCTCGCCAAGTCGATCGCCAAGGCGACCGGCCGCGAATATATCCGCATGGCGCTCGGCGGCGTTCGCGACGAAGCCGAAATCCGCGGTCACCGCCGCACCTATATCGGCTCGATGCCCGGCAAGGTCATCCAGTCGATGAAGAAGGCCAAGAAATCCAACCCTCTCTTCCTGCTCGACGAGATCGACAAGATGGGCATGGATTTCCGCGGCGACCCGTCTTCGGCCCTGCTCGAGGTGCTGGATCCGGAACAGAACTCGACCTTCATGGATCACTACCTGGAAGTCGAATACGACCTGTCCAACGTCATGTTCGTGACGACGGCGAATACGCTGAACATTCCGGCTCCGCTTATGGACCGCATGGAAGTCATCCGCATCGCCGGCTACACCGAAGAGGAAAAGCTGGAAATCGCCAAGCGGCACCTGCTGCCCAAGGCGATCCGCGACCACGCGCTGCAGCCGAAGGAGTTTTCGGTCACCGACGGCGCGCTGATGGCGGTCATCCAGCAGTACACCCGCGAAGCGGGCGTGCGTAACTTCGAGCGTGAACTGATGAAGCTCGGCCGCAAGGCGGTCACCGAGATCATCAAGGGCAAGGCGAAGAAGGTCGAGGTCACGGCTGACAACATCCATGACTTCCTCGGCGTCCCGCGCTTCCGCCACGGCGAAGCCGAGCGTGAGGATCAGGTCGGTGTGGTCACGGGACTTGCTTGGACGGAAGTCGGCGGCGAGCTGCTCACCATCGAAGGCGTCAGCCTGCCGGGTGGCAAGGGCCGCATGACGGTCACGGGCAACCTGAAGGACGTGATGAAGGAATCGATTTCGGCAGCGGCATCCTACGTCCGCTCGCGCGCCGTCGATTTCGGCATCGAGCCGCCGCGCTTCGACAAGACCGACATCCACGTGCACGTGCCGGAAGGCGCGACGCCGAAGGATGGTCCGTCGGCCGGTATCGCCATGGCGACCGCCATCGTTTCCATCATGACCGGCATTCCGGTCTCGAAGGATATCGCGATGACGGGCGAAGTGACGCTGCGCGGTCGGGTCCTGCCGATCGGCGGCCTGAAGGAAAAGCTGCTCGCGGCTCTTCGCGGCGGCATCAAGAAGGTGCTGATCCCGGAAGAGAACGCCAAGGACCTGGCCGACATTCCGGACAATGTGAAAAACAACATGGAGATCGTCCCGGTCTCGCGCATGGGCGAGGTCATCCAGCACGCCCTGCTGCGCAAGCCCGAGCCGATCGAATGGGACAGTGCTGCGGCAGAAGCTGCCCGTGTTCCGGCGGTCGAATCGACCGAAGACGGCACCGGCGCAATCGCGCATTGAGCCTTAATGCCGGGTGAAACGCCCGGCATTTTGGAGCAAAACAGGAAAAGACCGGCCTTGCGGCCGGTCTTTTTCGTTGAAAAACGTGTGTAAACCCCGGATTCTCAGGGGATTGCGACGAAATATTCTTGCGAGGCGAGGGGCGATGCGTATTCTGCCCCCGACTTGTATGAGTCGTTTCAAACCGTATGAAAGGGGTGGAAACATGAACAAGAATGAACTCGTATCCGCGGTCGCCGAGAAGTCTGGCCTCTCCAAGACGGACGCAGCATCTGCTGTCGACGCCGTTTTCGAAACGATCCAGGGCGAACTCAAGAACGGTGGCGACGTTCGTCTCGTCGGTTTCGGCAATTTCTCCGTGTCGCGTCGTGAAGCTTCGAAGGGCCGCAACCTTTCGACCGGCGCCGAGATCGAGATCCCGGCTCGCAACGTGCCGAAGTTCTCGGCCGGCAAGGGCCTGAAGGACGCCGTCAACGGCTGATCCCAAACCAGTGCGGTAGCCCCAGGCATTTGAGCCCGGGGCTCGCATTGTGTCGCAGATCTGAAGTTCCGCAGCGTCCCGGACGCGTTCTCGCGACGCGCGGCGCCGCAGGGCAGAGCGGTCATCCACTCCGCCGCAAATCCTGAATTTCAGGCTCGGGGTCCGGTTCATCCGGGCCCCCTTTTGTTTGGCGGCTGTGCGTGTGGAACCGTCGCTGAAGTGTCATGCGCCTGTAACATGAAAGCCTCAGAACCGCCCGGTTCCAAGAAACCGGATTCCGGAGGATTTCATGAAAACCCGTTCCCTCACCGCGGCGCTGGCCGCGGTTCTCGCCGCATCGGTGGCCTCTGCCGCCAGCGCCGAGCCCGTATTCAATCGCATTGCGTCCTTCGCCGTTGCCGATAACCTGCCCGAGGGCAAGGACAAGGCGACGCCGACGTCGGCGGAAATCATCGCCGCCTCCGAAGACGGCAACACGCTCGTCTATTCCGACAGCCCGAACAAGGCGATCGGCATCATCGACATCACCGACGCCAGGGCCCCGAAGGCCGGCGGCTCCGTCACCTTCGAAGGCGAGCCGACATCCGTTGCCGTTGCCGCTGGCAAGGCGCTGGTCGCCGTCAACACGCGTGAAAGCTTCGTCAAGCCGTCGGGCGTGCTCGCCCAGGTCGATCTCGTCTCTAAAAAGATCGACGCGACCTGCGACCTTGGTGGTCAGCCGGACTCGATTGCGCTGAACAAGGACAAGACCCTCGCCGCCATCGCCATTGAGAACGAGCGCGACGAAGACGTCAATGACGGCGACCTGCCGCAGATGCCGGCCGGCGACCTCGTGATCCTGTCGCTGAAGGACGGTGTCGTCGATTGCGGCTCGATCAAGCATGTCGCGCTGACCGGTCTGGCCGAAGTCGCCGGCGATGATCCGGAACCGGAATTCGTTTCCTTCAACAGCCAGGACGAAATCGCCCTGACGCTGCAGGAAAACAATCATATCGTCATCATCGACGGCAAGACGGCGACGGTGAAGACCCATTTCTCCGCCGGCACGGTCAGCCTGGAAGGCGTCGATACCAAGAAGGACGGCGCGCTGAAATTCACCGGTGACGTGAAGGACGTTGCCCGCGAACCCGACGCCGTGAAGTGGCTGGACGATGACCGTCTCGTCGTTGCCAATGAAGGCGACTGGAAGGGCGGCGCGCGCGGCTTCACCATCTTCGGCAAGGACGGCAAGGTCCTCTATGAGAACGGCACTGCCTTCGAGCGCGAGATCGCCAAAATCGGCCACTATCCAGACAAGCGCAACAAGAAGGGCGTCGAGCCGGAAGGCCTTGAGGCCGCCAAGTTCGGCGACGACAATCTGTTTTTCGTGCTCGCCGAGCGCGCGTCGATCGTCGGCGTCTACAAGGACACGGGTGCAGAGCCGCAGCTTCTCCAGCTCCTGCCGTCGGGCATCGCGCCGGAAGGCGCCGTCGCCATTCCGGGCCGCAACCTTTTCGTGACCGCCAACGAGGCCGATCTCGTCGAGGACGGCGGTGCGCGTTCGCATGTCATGCTCTACGAGCGTGCCGAAGGCGAGGCGACCTATCCGCAGATCGTCTCCACCGAGAAGGACGGCGAGCTTATCGGCTTCGGCGCCCTGTCGGGCCTCGCTCCTGTCAAGGACAAGCCGGGCATGATCGTCGCTGTCAACGACAGCTTCTACGCCTCGCAGCCGACGATCTTCACGATCGACGCCACCGCCAAGCCGGCGAAGATCGTCGATGCGCTGCGCATCACCCGCAACGGTGCCGCCGCCCAGAAGCTCGACAGCGAAGGCCTGACGCCGGATGGCGAAGGCGGCTACTGGCTTGCCAATGAAGGCGATGCCGACAAGCTCGTCGGCCATGCCATCATCCACGTGACCGAGAAGGGCGAGATCGACAAGGAAATCGCCATTCCCGCCGAGCTGCGCGCCCACGAAAAGCGCTTCGGCTTCGAAGGCATCACCAGCGTCGGCGAAGGCGACGACCTAACGCTCTGGATGGCCGTGCAGCGCGAATGGGGCGACGACGAGAAGGGCTTCGTGAAGCTCGTCTCCTACAAGCCGTCGTCCAAGGAATGGGGCGCCGTTCACTATCCGCTCGAAAAGACGGAAAGCGGCTGGGTCGGTCTGTCGGAAATCGCCGCGAACGGTGACTACGCCTATATCATCGAGCGTGACAACCTGATCGGCCAGGCGGCCAAGCTGAAGAAGCTCTACCGCGTCGCCCTTGCCGATCTGAAGCCGGCCAAGCTCGGCGGCGAACTCCCGGTCGTCAAGAAGGAAGAGGTTCGCGACCTCATTCCCGACCTCAAGGCCACCAACGGCTATGTCGTCGACAAGGTCGAGGGTTTTGCCATCGACGCCGCCGGCAACGGGTTCGTTGTCACCGACAATGACGGTGTGGACGATTCCTCCGGCGAAACGCTGTTCTTCGGCATCGGTCCGATCAACGCGATGTAAGGATCCGCGATCCGGCGCCTTTCCTTGAGGGGAGGCGCCGGGCGGCGTATTGAAAGACGCGCAAATGAAAAGGCCGGGATCTCGCGGTCCCGGCCTTTTCGATTGTCGTACTGTTCAAACTAGCTGACGGCCTGCAGGGGACGGGCAGGTGCCACGCCGGCATCGTCCGCGCTCTTGTCGCGTTCCCGTTGCAGCTCGTCGGTCTTCTCGCTGAGACAGCGGATGATTTCCTTCATGTGCTGCTTCTGATCTTCGGTCAGAACGGCGAAGATCGCCTCGATCGTCTTGTGTTGCGGCTGCTGGGCGGCCGAGATGACGGTCCGGCCCATATCCGTAATCGAGACGATCTTGGCACGGCGGTCCTTCGGATCGGGATCGCGCTTGACCAGCTTGTCGCGCTCAAGACCATCGATCGCTTCCGTAACCGTACGGGGTGCGAAACCGAGGGCGCAGGCAATATCCGTCGACCGCTGAGGGCCCTGGCATTCGAGAAGAAGCAGGAACTTGCTGCGGGCGAGCGACACACCTTCGTCCATCATGCACTCATTCACCAGGCGGCTCACCTGATGGTAGAGTTTGAACATGCCTTGGGAGATTTCTATCGTGCTACTCATGAGGTGGAATATAGGTATTATGAGGTACCATGTCAAATGATCACGAAGCTTTTCGGATAATTTGATCATATATATTGAACGATCACTGTAAATGCGAACGGTCATGCTCCCGGCATTATTCTCGGCTTTTCGCTGCCCTTTTCGGGGTGGGGCGATTTTCCCTGCATAACGGCCCCCTTTGGCCCGCAAGCATTGACCCGGAGGAGGGGGGAGGCGATTGTCCGGCCATGCCTTTCCGCTTCATCCACACCGCAGACCTGCATCTCGATTCGCCGCTTTCGTCGCTGGCGCTGCGCAATGCCGAACTCGGCGATCTCGTGCGCGGTGCCACGCGCAAAGCCCTTTCGCGCATCGTCGATCTCGCCATCGGAGAGGCGGTGGATGCCGTCTTGATCGCCGGCGACCTCTATGACGGGGCGCAAACTTCGATGGCCACGGCGCTCTTCCTGATGGGCGAAATGCGGCGGCTGGAGACGGCCGGCATCCGCGTCTTCCTCATTCGCGGCAACCACGATGCGCAGTCGCAGATCACCCGCGAACTGACCTTTCCGCCCAACGTGCATCTCTTCGACGGGCGCGGCAAACCCGTCAAAGCCGGCGCGCTGGAAAACGGCCGGGACATCCATGTGCACGGCGTCAGCTTCGCCCAGCCGCACGCACCGGCCTCGCTGCTGCCGACGTTCCGCGCGCCGGTGGCCGATGCCGTCAATATCGGCATGCTGCATACGAGCCTTGCCGGCGGCAGCCGTCACGATCCCTATGCGCCGACAAGCGTTCCGGACCTTGTCGCCCACGGCTTCGACTATTGGGCGCTCGGCCATATCCACCAGCGGCGTGTGCATCAGGAGCGGCCGTGGATCGTCATGCCCGGCAATCCGCAGGGCCGCGACATCAATGAAGGCGGCGCCAAGGGCGTCACGCTCGCCACGGTCGGCGAGGATGGCGTGATCACCTGCGAGGAGCGTCCCGTCGCCGTCGCGGTCTTCGAGCGTCTTTCCGTCGATCTCTCCGGCATAGACGACTGGCACGGTATGCTCGATCGCACGGAAGCCGTGCTTTCCAAAGCCCGTGAGGCAGCAAACGGCGCCCATCTCGTCGCGCGCCTCGCCATGACGGGCGCCACCCCGCTCGCCTGGCGTTTGCGCCGCGATGAGGACCTGCTGCTCGGCGAGGTGCAGAACCTTGCCGCCTCGCTCGGCGAATGCTGGATCGAAGCGGTCGAACTCACCGTATCCGCATCGCTCGCCGACGCCGGTGCGGATGCGGGGCCGATCACCGAGCTGGCCCGGCTGATGCGGGAGGATGTTCTCGCGACCCACGCCTATCGCGCGGAACTGCGCGAGACGCTGGCGGATGTGCTGCGCCAGCTGCCCAAGGAGGCGCGCGGCCTGCTGGCGGGCGATGAGGCGGCGGAAGAGGCTTTGCTCTCCGACCTCGCGCTCGAGGGATCGGATACCGTGGTGGCGCGCCTCGGCGGTGGAGGCGAGAGGGCCTGATGCGTCTCGACCGTCTCGATCTCACCCGCTACGGCAAGTTCACCGAGCGCAGCCTCGATTTCGGCGCGGCGCAGCCGGGCAGGCCGGATTTCCACCTCGTCTACGGCCCCAACGAGGCCGGCAAGTCGACGCTGTTTTCCGCCTATCTCGACGTGCTCTTCGGCATCGAGCGCACCAGCGCCTACGGCTTCCTGCATCCTTATCCCCTGATGCGGGTCGGTGGCCGGTTTTCCGTCGGCGCGGAGCATCACGAAGCCTATCGCCTGAAGCGCAACCAGGCCACACTCGTCACCGCTGACGACCGGCCCTTGCCCGATACGCTTTTCGCTTCCGTTCTCGGCGGCATGGACCGCAATGCCTACCGCACCATGTTCTCGCTCGATGACGAAAGCATCGAAAAAGGTGGCGAGGACATTCTGAAGAGCGAAGGCGAACTCGGCGCCATGCTCTTCTCTGCCAGCTCCGGCCTCTCCGACATGGCGTCCAGCCTTGCCGCCCTGAAAGCCCAGGCTGACGAATTCTACCGCCCCGCCGGCCGCCGGCATGGGCTTTCCACATTGAAAGCCGAAATCGAGGCGCTCGCCGCCGAGCGCAAGGCGCTCGACATCGCCGCTCGCGACTACGGCATTCTGGTGCGCGAACGCGACGCCGCCACCGAACGCCATGACACGGCGACCGCGGCCCGGGCTGCGGCGCGTGCGTCCCTCCAACAGGCCGAACGCTGCCTGACCGCGCTGCCCTATCTTGCACGCCTGCGGGCGCTACGCGCGGAACTCGGCGCTTTCGACCTCGGCGAAACGCCGCCCGCGACCTGGCGCGGGCTGACGGGCGAGCTGGCCCGCGAGGAAGCGGAAATCGCGGCCCGCGCGGCGCGCGTGCTTTCAGAGCACGAGCGCTGCATGGCGGAACGGGCCGGGCTTTCGGAAGACAACGCGGTCTTTGCCGTCGAAGCAGACCTCGCCGCGCTCTCCGGCTCTGCCCTGGAGGCACGCTTCCGCACCGCCACGCTGGACCTCGCATCCCGTATCGCCGACCGCGACAGGCTGGTCGCGACGATCGCCGCAAACATCCTCGCCCTGGATCTGCCGGCGGAGACGAACCCTGCCGATATCCTGCTGCCCGCCGGCCTTGCCGAGCGGCTGACGAGCCTGCTTTCCCGCCGCGCGGCCCTTGCCGAGCGTCGGGAGGCCGCCCAACGCGAACTGAAGGATGCGCAAGAGGCGCGGGAGGCTGCGCGCGAAAAGGCGGAAGCCTTTGGCGGGGCGGAGGCAGTCGGCGATGACGAAACGCAATCGGCACTCTCCGCCGCCCTGCGCGCCGCCCGCTCCGGCGATCTTCCCGCACGCCTGCGGGAAAGCCGGCGCCTTGTCGCCCTTGCACGCCAGGAGGCGGAAGCGGCAAAGATGCGTTTGACGCCTTGGTCCGGCACGGAGGCCGCGCTGGAGGGCATGGCCGTGCCAACGGCATCGGTGCTGGAGGACCTGCGCCGGCGGCAGGAGGCTGCGGCGGAGACGCTTCGCCGGCACCGCGAGCAGGTCGTTGCGGCCGAGCGCGAAGCCGCGTCCGCCAAGGCGATGCTGACCGCGCTGGTGACGGCGACGGGTGCGGCGGGCGAAGAGCATGCCGGACAGCTCCGCGACCTGCGCGATGCGGCTTGGCAGGTCCATCTCGTCCGCCTCGACCGGGAGACGGCAGCCGCTTTCGAGGCGCGGATGCAGGACGACGACCGCGCCCGCGAGGCACGGCTGCGCAATGCCGACCGCCTTTCCGAAATCCGCCTGCTGGAACGCTCCGTTGCCGAAGGCGCCGCACGGCTCGATCTTCTGGCCGGCGAAACGGCCCGGTTGGAGAAGGCCATTGCGGATGTCGAAGCGGAGGTTGCCGCACGCGTCAAAAGCGCTGGCCTTCCGGATGACACCACGCTTCAGGACCTGTCCGCCTGGCTGGAGCGGCGTGCTCTCGCGCTGGAGAAGGCTGCTGCGCATGCCCGACAGGCGGTTGAAGCCGGACTTGTCGAGAATGAGGCGCGCGATGTCTCGGCCCGGCTTGCGCGCTTCCTTGAGGATGGCGTCGCGGTGGGGCCGACCTTCGAGGAAATCCTCTTCCTTGCCGAAGACAGGCAGGACGCTCTGAAAGCGCTACAGACGCAACGGCTGACGGCGACCGAGCGGCTTGCCCGTGCGACGGCGGATGTGGACGTGCGACGCAGGGCTGCCGACGAGGCGGATACTGCTGACACCGTGTGGCTGGAGGTCTGGCAGCAGGCAATCGCCGGTACATGGCTTGCGACGGATGCTGCTCCCGCTGAGCCCGAGCGCATCGCCGCTCTGCTGCCCGGATTGCAGGCTCTGGCGCAGAATGTCGAGCGCCGCGCCGAGCTTGATCACCGTATCGCGGCAATGCAGCGGGATCGGCAAGACTACGGCAATCATGCAAGCCGGCTCGCCGATGCGCTTTCGCAACCTTTCGATGCGGATGATCCGCTTGCCACCGTCGCCGCCATCGGCCGCCGGCTTGCCGAAGCGGAGACGGTGCGCGACCGGGCGAAGGTCATCGACGACATGCTGGTTCGGCTGGATGACGAGGAGAGGGGGCTCGCCGAGCGCCGCGCCGTGCTGACCGCGCGGCTTGGCGAAATCTTCGCCCTCCTCGGCTGTGAAAGCCTCGCGGAAGCCGAAATCCTGCTCGAAGCCCATCGGCAGCGCGATGACCTGCGCGGCCGCATTGCCGAAGTCGGGCGCGATCTCGTCCAGCAGATGCGCGTCGGCACCGTCGAAGAGGCGGAGGCGCTGCTGGCTGTTGTCGACGAGGCGCAGCTTGTGGCGGAAAAGGTCGATCTCGCCGCGCGGCTGGATGGTCTCGACAGGGAAGTCGAAGAGCAGCACGTCGCGCGGTCGCGGGCCGAGGAAGCCCTGGCCAAGGTCGCCGGCAGCGATGCGGCCGCGGTGCTGGAGGAGCGGCGGCGCACCGCCCTGGTGGATCTGGCGGAGAAATCGCGGCGCTACATGGCGACACGCGCCGGCATTCTCGCGGCCGAGCAGGCGCTGCGGCTCTATCGCGAGCGCCATCGCAGCGCGATGATGGAGCGCGCGTCGAAAACCTTTCGCGATATCACCGGCGGCGAATATGCCGGTCTCTCGACGATGCTGGAGAAGGAGGGCGAATTCCTTGTCGCCAATGCGGCCTCCGGCGCCTCGAAACTGGCGAAGGACCTCTCCAAGGGCACGCGCTTCCAGCTTTATCTCGCCCTGCGCGTCGCCGGCTATAACGAGATCGCCGCCAGCCGCGAGATCGTGCCCTTCATCGCCGACGACATCATGGAGACCTTCGACGACGGCCGCGCCCTCAATGCGCTCAGGGTGATGGGTGACATGGCGACGGGCGGACAGGTGATCTACCTCACGCACCACCAGCATCTCTGCGATCTCGCCCGCGAGGCCTGCCCCGACGTGACGATCCATCATCTCTGAGGGCTGAAACGTTTGTTATGGAAAGCAGACGCTAAGCCCTGAACTTGACTTGGCAGGGCGTAAATGGTTCTTGGCGCACCATCGGCATTGCTGCGAACCCTGCTTCGCGCCGTGCTCCGCCTTCGAAGAAACGGACGGGAATGACGGAAAGAACCGGCAAAGAGGCAAGGATGTGGGAGCGGGGTTTTGCGCCCGTCAGCTTCCTCGTGCTGCTCTTCACCGTGTTTCTCTCGCAGTTCTCGCTGCCGGGAGATGCCCCGCGCCACCCCCAGCGCACGGCCGCCGAAGGTGGTGTCGCGCCGTCGCCGCTGTCTGCGGCGGGTGATGAACTGTGGTTCCCGGCCAACGGTCATGCCGAACGGCGGATCGCCAAGGCGAAAACCGGTCTTCCCGAGGGCGATGGCGCCGGCAAGGCGCTCGTTCCCGGTGCCGGCCTTCTTCTCTACCCGTTCGAAGTCGTGTCGATTGCCGCCGCCGTCATTGTCGATGACAGCGCGCCCGCAACGGATCATCCTGCGTCCTTCCGCAGCCGCGCGCCCCCGGCTTTCGCTGCCTGAGGCCTTGTGGCGCCGATGCGCCGCGCCATTTGCTTGAAATTCCGATCCCACGGAAGGCGCCGGCTTTTGTCGCGCCTTTCCCGCAGTTGAAATGGAACAACCCCATGAAAACCTCCAAATGGGCATTGTTTGTCTCCGCCGCCATCATCCTGTTCGGGATGCTCGCGGCCGTGCCGAACGTGCTGACGCCTGAACAGCAGGCAAAATACGGGCGCTATCTGCCCGCCAACCCGGTCACCCTCGGTCTCGACCTGAAGGGCGGCTCGCACCTCGTGCTCGAAGTGGATTCCGCGGCACTGCGCAAGGCGCGCATGGATTCGCTGCTGAACGACACGCGCGCCATCCTGCGCACCGCAGGCGAGCGCGCCTCGGCCGCCCGCCTCAACGGCACGACGCTGACGATCACGCTGCCCGACCAGGCAGCCCTCGACAAGGTCCTGCCGGAAGTGCGCAAGCTCGCAGCGCCGACCTCGACGCTCGGTTTCGGCGGCGGTTCCTCCGATATCGATGTCGCCAACACCGACCTCGTGATCAACGTCACGCTGACGGAAGCCGGCGTCAACGAGCGCATGTCGGCCGCCGTCGAGCAGAGCCTTGAGATCATCCGTCGCCGCGTCGACCAGGTCGGCGTTGCTGAACCGCTCATCCAGCGCGTCGGCGGCGACCGCATCCTCGTGCAGCTGCCGGGTCTCCAGGACCCGACGCGCCTGCGCCAGCTGCTCGGCTCGACCGCGCAGATGAGCTTCCACATGGTCGACCAGACCGTGGACCCGAACGGCGTCGCCCCGCGCGGCGTGCTCATCCTGCCCGGCGCCAACGACAACAACAAATACGCTGTCGAAGAGCGCGTCGCGATCTCGGGCGACCGTCTGGCGGATGCCAAGGCCGGCTTCGACCAGCGCACGAGCGAGCCGATCGTCTCGTTCAGCTTCGATTCGACCGGCGCACGCCAGTTCGCGGAGATCACGCAGGCCAATGTCGGCAAGCCCTTCGCCATCGTTCTTGACGGCAAGGTGCTGACGGCTCCCGTCATCCGCGAGCCGATCATCGGCGGCCAGGGCCAGATCTCCGGCAACTTCAACCCGCAGGAAGCGACCGTCCTTTCGGCGCTCCTGCGCTCCGGTGCCCTGCCGGCACCGCTCACCATCATCGAAGAGCGAACCGTCGGCCCGAACCTCGGTTCGGACTCGATCCGCATGGGTCTCTATACCGGTCTCGCCGGCCTTGCGGCCGTCGTGGTGCTGATGCAGGTGCTCTACGGCTCCTGGGGCCTTATCGCCAATCTCGGCCTCGTGCTGCACACGATCCTGACGATCGGCCTGCTCGGCATTCTGGGTTCCACGCTGACGCTGCCGGGTATTGCCGGTATCATCCTCGGCATCGGCATGGCCGTGGACGCCAACATCCTCATCAACGCTCGTATCCGCGAAGAGACGGCGGGCGGGGCAGGCGCCATGAAGGCGCTCGATGTCGGCTTCAACAAGGCCTATGCGACCATCGTCGACGGCAACATGACGACCATGGTCGGCATGATCCTGCTCTTCATGTTCGGCTCGGGTCCGGTACGCGGCTTCGCGATCACCATGATCATCGGCCTTGCGATCTCGATGTTCACCTCCATCACCTTCGTGCGTTTCCTGATGCGCGAAGCCGTCATCGTGCGGAAGATGAAGAAGATCGAAATCCACTCGCTCTTCGGCCAAGTCTGGGAAATCCCGACCTTCTCCTTCATGCGCGGCCGCTATATCGCGATTGCTATGTCGGCCTTCATTTCGACGAGCTCGATCATCCTGTTCTTCACGCCGGGCCTCAACTACGGCATCGACTTCGTCGGTGGTATTCAGGTCGAGGCGACCTCCAAGACGCCGATCAACCTCGCGCCGCTGCGCGAGAAGATGGAAGGCCTGAACCTCGGCGAAGTGGCGCTGCAGGAATTCGGGCAGGGCACCTCGGTGCTCGTCCGCGTCCAGCGTCAGCCGGGCGGTGAAGAGGTGCAGACCGCAGCCCTTCAGAAGATCCGCGACGGCGTTGCCGAAGTGATCCCGGATGCGAGCTTCGAGCGCACGGAAGTGGTCGGCCCGACGGTTTCCACCGAGCTTGCCCGTTCCGGCTTCCTCGCCGTCGGTCTCGGCATGCTGGCGATTCTGATCTACATCTGGTGGCGTTTCGAATGGCACTTCGCCGTGGGCGCCATCGCGACGCTCATCCTGGATATTACCAAGATGATCGGTTTCTTCTCGCTGATGCAGATCGACTTCAACCTGACGGCCATCGCCGCCGTGCTGACGCTGATCGGTTACTCGGTCAACGACAAGGTGGTGGTGTACGACCGCATGCGAGAGAACATGCGCAAGTACAAGTCGATGCCGTTCTCCGATCTCATCGACCTGTCGATCAACCAGGTGGTCATGCGATGCATCTTCACCTCGCTCGCCGTCGCGGTCTCGCTGCTGCCGATGGCGATCTGGGGCGGCGATACGGTCAAGCCGTTCGCCTGGCCGATGCTGTTCGGCGTCATCGTCGCGACGACCTCGTCGATCTATATCGGCGGCCCGATCCTGCTCTTCCTCAACCGGTACTGGAAGGATCGCAGCGCAACTCGCACCGCCGGCACGCCGGCAGCGGAAGCTTGAAACCAGAACGGGCGCCCTTGAGGCGCCCGTTTCGTTTCAGGGAAAGCGTGCGGGACTGAACGTGTCGGCCCCGATGCCCTCGCGGGCCAGCGGCTCCGGCACCGGGCTTTCCGTCAGAAGGGCGGCGGCGAGACTGCCGAGGGCGGGCGAGGTGAGGATGCCGTAGCCGCCCTGGCCGGCGAGCCAGAAGAAGTTCTCGGCATCCCTGGCCAAGCCGATGACGGGCAGGCGGTCTGCGGAAAAGCTGCGCAGGCCGGCCCAGCTCTTGAAGATGCGGCGCACATTGAGCGTCGTCGCCTCCTCGACATAGTGGGCGGCATAGGCGACGTCGAGCTCTTCCGGTTGCACGTCGGCCGCTTCGCAGGGCGTGGCATCGGCAGGCGAGGCGAGCAGGCGGCCGCCTTCCGGCTTGAAGTAGAAGATTTCCTCCACCTCGTTGATTTCGGGCAGGCGACTGGCGTCGATGCCCTCGGGCAGGTCGACGGTGATGGCGGTGCGGCGATGCGGCACGATGCCCATGGGGGTGACACCGCAGAGCGACGCGACCGTATCCGCCCAGCCGCCGGCGGCATTCACCACCGTTCCGGCCGCGATCGTTTCTTCGTTCGTTTCAACGAGCCATTGATTGCCGACCCGGCGGGCGCCGGTCAGCTGGCGCTTTTCAAGGATCTGCGCCCCGTGGCGGCGGGCGTAGCGGGCATAAGCTTGCAGCAGGGCGTCCACCTCGATGTCCCAATAGTCCGGGTCGAAATAGGCGGCTGCGGCATAGGAGGGCTTCAGCATGGGCGCGCGGGAAAGCATCGTGGCTTCGTCCAGCCATTCGACGGCGATGCCCAGCGCCTTTGCCTGCTCGAAGCGCTCGCGCACCAGCGTCGCCTTGTCCTCGGTGCCGAGGATGATGCTGCCGCGCTCGATGAGCAGCGGCACATCGGCAAAACCGGCGGGCGGTTCCATCAGGAAAGCATGGCTGGCGCGGGCGAGCGCATTCACCAGCGGTGCATTGTCCCGCAACGTGAATTCCGCCGCCGAACGGCCGGTGCTGTGATAGCCGAGCGCGTCTTCTCGCTCCAGCACGACGACGGAGCGGTGGGGGCTCAGGAAATAGGCAAGCGAGATGCCGGCAATGCCGCCGCCGATGATCGCGATGTCGAAAGTCTGCATGGTCCCCTCCGGTGTGCTGAGGAAATAGGCCTAAGCAAGCCGGTGGCATTTTTCAAATTTATAGCAATGACGACCGATATCAGTTCGATTGATGCGGCTCGCCCCAGCGCCACGGTGGCACATCGGCGACATGGCTCAGAAAGGCGCGTTCGGCCGGGTTGAGCGCGGAGCCGGGATTGGTGATGCGAAAGGTCTCCGCCACCGGCAGGTCGTCATAGGGCGGCAATTGCCAGAGTTCGCCGGCGGCCAGTGCCGCGCCGGTCAGGTGCGCCGGCAGCATGCCGATGCCGGCATTGGCAACCACCAGCCGCAGCACTTCCTCCACGTTGAAGGCCAGCGCACGGACCTGCTGGCCGAAGGAGCCGACGGCCCGCACGGCCGTCACCGGCCCCATATGCGGCCCGCCCAGCACATCGGCGAGGAAGCTGACATAGGGTTCGCCGCGCAGATCCTCCGGTCGGGCGTCGCGCGTACCGAACAGACGGTGTGCGCGGCCGCAATAGAGCGCATAGCGTTCGTAACAGAAGGGCGCTTTCTCCAAACCCTCCGGGATGATCCCGTCGGAGAGGCCGAGTGTCGCGACGCCGCGCTCCACCGAGCGGATGACGTCCGTCGTCGTCTCGACGGTCACGCCCACGGTGACGCGCGGATGCAGCCGGAAGAAATCGGCGATCGCCCGATCCCAGGCCGGGTTCATGGCGTGGCTGACGGCGTGGATGGTGATATGGCCCGACACGTCTTCGCCGGAAGGCTCCATGGCCTCGGGCAGGCGCACGATGGCGGAAAAGATATCGTGGCAGAGCGCATGCAGCCGCTCGCCGGCCTCGGTGAGTTCGAAGCGGCCGGGGCTGCGATCGATCAATCGATGGCCGACGGATTGCTCGAGCCGCTTCAGCGCCATGCTGACGGCGGGCTGCTGAAGAAGCAGGCGGTTCGCCGCGCGGGTGATCGAGCCTTCCTCCACCACGACGACGAAGGTGCGCAGCAGGTTCCAGTCGAGGTTGTGGGCAAAGCGTTCGAGGCGATTTATCGGCATGCGTGTAGTTAGGATGACAGCGCAAGGAGAGGCAAGCGAAGCCTGCTTTGCGCGGTCAAGAATGTGATCGCCGGCCGTGTTTTTTCGCGGAACCAATTCCGTTTCCGACGCATTGGGCACCCTGAAAGAAGGGGAAATGCCATATGTGGGAACGGTTTAGCACCAGCGGGCTCGCGGGGTCCTATGTGGATGACATGCTGGCGTCGGGCGTAGAAGCGCGCATGGATTTTCGGCCGCGACGGGCACTCGACCCGTTTCCCTTTCTCGTCAGTCCGATTGAGGATGAGGAGGCCGAGCCATTCATCTCGACCGCCTACCGCATGACGAAGAGCGTCGGGAACGCCCGGCCCGGTTCGTGATGCCGGAAACGAAAAGGGGCGGCCGAAGCCGCCCCAAAATCCTTATTTCATCGTGTAGATATCGATGGAAAAGTATTTGTCGTTGATCTTCTTGTAGGTGCCATCCTCGCGGATTTCCTTCAGGGCGGCGTTCAGTTTTTCGCGCAGGTCGTTGTCTTCCTGGCGGACCGCGATGCCCACACCTTCGCCGACGAACTTCTTGTCGGTGATCGGCTCGCCGATCAGCTCGCAGCAGGCCTTGCCGTCATCGTTCTTGGTAACCCAGTCGAGCAGCGGGATCATATCGCCGACCTGAAGGTCGAGGCGGCCGTTCGCCATGTCGAGGTTCACTTCGTCCTGCGTCGGATAGAGCTTGAGATCGGCATCGGGATAAACGGCGGCGGCGTAGTCGGCCTGCGTCGTGCCGCCCTGGGCGCCGATCGTCTTGCCCTTCATGCCCTCATTGGTGAAATCCGTGATGCCGGAATTCTTCGGTGCGGCATGGGTCATCGCGGCAAGATAGTAGGGGTCGGTAAAGTTGACCTGCTTCTTGCGCTCTTCGGTGATGAACATCGAGGCGATGATCATGTCGTATTTCTTGGCGAGAAGGCCCGGAATGATGCCGTCCCAATCCTGGCCGACGACTTCGCATTCCACCTTCATCTTCTCGCAGAGCGCAAGGCCGATCTCGACGTCGAAGCCACCGAGCTTGCCGTTGGAATCCTGGAAGTTGAAGGGCGGGTAGGCGCCCTCCGTGCCGATCTTCAGCGTCTCGGCGGAAGCGGCTGCGGAAAGGAGGGTGGAGCCTGCCAGCGCCAGTGCGAGCAGCATTTTTTTCATGGTCGTTCCCCTGTTGTTGTCGTGACCGATGGGGAACGGTAGCGCGAGGTTGCGCATAAACGAAATAGATAGACCTGATGTCGGCTATCATTTCCGTTTATGCGCTCGCATTGATTTACCAGCGGTGCTGAACGTGCGGCGCGACGAGCCGGTAATAGATCTCGCGCGTCGCTTCCATGACGTCTTCCGGGATCGCGGGCAGGCCGGCGGCCTTGGCATTGGCCTCGGCCTGCTCAGCATTGCGGGCACCGGGAATGACGACGCTGACAGCATCCGCCATCAGGATCCAGCGCAGCGCGAAGGCCGCCATGGTCTGGCTCGCCGGCACCAGCGCGCGGATTTCCTCGACAGCCTGCAAGCCGGTCTCGAAGGGCACGCCGGCAAAGGTCTCGCCGACATCGAAGGCATCGCCGTTGCGGTTGAAGTTGCGGTGGTCATCGGCGGCAAAGGCCGTCTCGCGGGTGATCTTGCCGGAGAGCAGGCCGCTGGCCAGCGGCACGCGGGCGATGACGGCGACCTGGCGGCGGGCGGCTTCCTTGAAGAACAGCGCCGCCGGGCGCTGGCGGAAGATGTTGTAGATGATCTGCACGCTGACCACGCCGGGATATTCGATCGCCTTCAGCGCTTCCTCGACCTTCTCGACGCTGACGCCGTAGTTGGCGATCTTGCCGGCGGCCTTGATCTCGTCAAGCGCGTGGAAAACCTCCGGGCGGTAATAGACGTCGGTCGGCGGGCAATGCAGCTGCACGAGGTCGAGGCGCTCGACACCGAGGTTTTTCAGGCTGCGATCGATGAAGCCTTCGAGATTGGCCTTGGTGTAGCCATCGGCGACATGCGGCGAGAGCCGGCGGCCGGCCTTGGTGGCGACCATCGGGCGCTGGCCGCCGCGATCCTTGAGCACATCGGCGATGATCTTTTCCGAGCGGCCATCGCCATAGACGTCGGCGGTGTCGATGAAGCTCATGCCGGCATCGAGCGCGGCATTGAGCGCGGCGTGGCCATCGGCCTCGCTGACATCACCCCAGGCGCCGCCGATCTGCCAGGCGCCGAAACCGATATCCGTGGTGGTAAAACCCGTGCGGCCGAATTTGCGATGTCTCATGAAAATGTCTCCCGGCAAAAATTGATGTGCCGGGAGGTAGCACTCCGCATGGGGGCGGACAAGGAAATCGCTTGCGCCGATCGCTCAGGCGGGAGTGATTTCTACCAGATAGAAGGCGCTGCGTTCTCCTGCGGCCAGCACGTCGGCTTTCTCCGAGCCGCCGAGCACCAAGGCATCGAGCGGCTGGAGGCCGATGAGGCCTTCCGTGGTGGATACGCCGAGTGGTTCCAGCGCCAGCAGCAGGCGTTCGCCTGACGATGCCGGAAGCGCCGTTGAGCCCGTGACGACATGATGTGTGAGCGTGTGGCCGAAGACACCGCGCCGCGTCATCACGTTGAGATCGGTGATCGGGCCACCAATCAGGCGCGCCGTGGTGGGCGCGTCGGCCGGGAAGGGCAGTGGGGCGGAGGCCGGCGTCAGCAGCCGGTCGCCCAGACCCTCGATGGAGAGATCCATGCCCTCGCCGGAAAGCACCGCCAGCGTGCGGTCGATGCCGGGAAAGACCGAGAACGGCCCGTCGCTCGCCACCGTCGCCATGCTGACGCGCCAGCCGAAATCCGAAAGGCTTGCGCCTTCCGGATGCACGATCACCTCGACCGTCTCGCCGCCGCCGTTCTTCCACGGCATGCGGCGATGGTCGGCGTTGCGAAGGAGCTTCGCCATCAGTTGCCCAGGATACCCGGCAGGCGCAGGCCCTTTTCCTTCGCGCAATCGAGCGCGATGTCGTAGCCCGCATCGGCGTGTCGCATGACGCCCGTTGCCGGGTCGTTCCACAGCACGCGGCTGAGGCGTTCGGCGGCCGCATCCGTGCCATCGGCGCAGATGACGACGCCCGAATGCTGCGAGAAGCCCATGCCGACGCCGCCGCCGTGGTGGAGCGACACCCAGGTCGCGCCAGAGGCGGTGTTGAGGAGCGCGTTGAGCAGCGGCCAGTCCGACACGGCGTCCGAACCGTCCTTCATCGATTCCGTCTCGCGGTTCGGCGAGGCGACGGAGCCGGAGTCGAGATGGTCGCGGCCGATGACGATCGGGGCCTTGAGCTCGCCGTTCCTGACCATCTCGTTGAAGGCGAGGCCGAGGCGATGACGATCACCGAGGCCGACCCAGCAGATGCGTGCCGGCAGGCCCTGGAAGGCGATGCGTTCGGCGGCCATGTCGAGCCAGTTGTGCAGGTGCTTGTTGTCAGGCAGCAGTTCCTTGACCTTGGCGTCGGTCTTGCGGATATCTTCCGGATCGCCCGAAAGCGCAGCCCAGCGGAACGGACCGATGCCGCGGCAGAACAGCGGGCGGATATAGGCCGGCACGAAGCCGGGGAAGGCGAAGGCGTTTTCCAGGCCTTCTTCCTTGGCGACCTGGCGGATGTTGTTGCCGTAGTCGAAGGTCGGGATGCCCATGTCCTGGAAGGCGATCATCGCCTCGACATGCTCGCGCATGGAGGCGCGGGCGGCCTTTTCGACGGCCTTCGGGTCGCTTTCGCGCTTTTCCTTCCACTGAGCCATCGTCCAGCCCTTCGGCAGATAGCCGTTGATCGGGTCGTGGGCAGACGTCTGGTCGGTGACCATGTCGGGGCGAATGCCGCGACGGACCATTTCCGGCAGGATTTCGGCGGCGTTGCCAAGCAGGCCGACGGACTTGGCTTCACCGGCCTTCGTCCAGCGGTCGATCATCGCCAGCGCCTCGTCGAGCGTCTCGGCCTTTTCGTCGATGTAGCGGGTGCGCAGGCGGAACTCGATCGAGTCCGGGTTGCACTCGACGGCAAGGCACGAGGCGCCGGCCATGACAGCGGCGAGCGGCTGGGCGCCGCCCATGCCGCCGAGGCCGCCGGTCAGCACCCACTTGCCCTTGAGGTCGCCATTATAATGCTGGCGGCCGGCCTCCACGAAGGTCTCGTAGGTACCCTGAACGATGCCTTGGCTGCCGATATAGATCCACGAGCCGGCCGTCATCTGGCCGTACATGGCAAGGCCCTTCTTATCCAGCTCGTTGAAATGATCCCAGGTCGCCCAGTGCGGCACGAGGTTGGAGTTGGCGATCAGGACGCGCGGGGCATCCTTGTGCGTGCGAAAAATGCCGACGGGCTTGCCGGACTGCACGACCAGCGTCTCGTTTTCTTCGAGATCGCGCAGCGAGGCGACGATCTTGTCGAAATCCGCCCAGGTGCGGGCAGCGCGGCCGATGCCGCCATAGACGACCAGTTCATGCGGGTTTTCCGCAACGTTCGGATCGAGGTTGTTCATGAGCATGCGCAGCGGCGCTTCGGTCATCCAGCTCTTGGCGGTCAGTTCGGTGCCGGTGGCGGCGCGCACGTCGCGGATGTTGTGGCGAGGATTGGCGGTCATTGGCTGTTCTCCCGGTTCAGCGTGTCAGGGTGGAGGCAAGCGCCTCGATGCGTTGCAGGATGTCTTTGAGAGGAATGCGGAGCTTTGCGGCCTTCGTCTCGTCGAGATCGAAGGGCGGAACCTCCGTGGCAAGGTGGCTGACCTGTGCAAGCTCCATCTGGATCGCGTGCACGCCGGTCTCCGGCTTGCCATAGTGGCGTGTCGTCCAGCCGCCCTTGAAGCGGCCGTTGAGGATGCTGGTGTAACCTTCGGCCGAAGCGCAGACCTCGTAGGTCGCCGTTTCGATCGCCTTGTCGCACGTGCGGCCCATATCGGTGCCGACGTTGAAATCCGGCAGCCGGCCTTCGAACAGGAAGGGGATCAGCGAGCGGATCGAGTGGCAATCGTAGAGGATCGCCACGCCGTGGATCGCCTTCACGCGCTCGATTTCGGCGGCGAGGGCCGCGTGGTAGGGCGCGTGGAAATCGGCGAGCCGATAGGCGATGTCGGCTTCGGTCGGTGCCTCGCCATCCTTCCAGATCGGCGTGCCGTCGAAATCCGTTTCCGGAACGAGGCCCGTCGTGTTCTGGCCGGGATACAGGCTGACGCCTTCGGGATCCCGGTTGGCGTCGATGACATAGCGGTGGAACGTGGCGCGCACGGTCGTCACGTTGGGAAGCAGGCCGTCATAGAGGCGTTCGATATGCCAGTCCGTATCGGCAAGGATGCGGCCGTTGTCATCAAGGCGCGCCCAGATATCGGCCGGGACATCCGTGCCGGTATGCGGGAAGGCGAGAATGACGGGCGAGGTGCCCTGATGGGTTTCGAAGACCGCCACCTTATGCCCCCAGCACCGGCAGGATGCCCTTGGAGACCGAAGCGGCCAGCGCACCCGAGGTGACGAAGGTGCCGGCGCTCGCGAGGTCCGGCGCCATGTAGCGGTCCTCTTCCAGCGTGGCGACGACGGTGCGCAGTGCCGCGATGACCTTCTGCAGTTCCGGGCTGGTGACGAGCGGGGCGCGGAACTCGATGCCCTGGGCTGCGGCAAGCGCTTCGATGCCGACGATTGCGGAAAGGTTTTCCGTCATGCGCAGCAGGCGACGGGCGCCGTGGCAGGCCATGGAGACATGGTCTTCCTGGTTGGCGGAGGTCGGTGTCGAGTCGACAGAGGCCGGATGCGCCATCTGCTTGTTTTCGCTCATCAGCGCCGCCGAGGTGACTTCCGCGATCATCAGGCCGGAATTGAGGCCCGGCTTCTTGGCGAGGAAGGCCGGCAGGCCGAAGGACAGCGCCGGATCGACGAGCAGCGCGATGCGGCGCTGCGCGATCGCACCGACTTCGCAGACGGCGATGGCGATCTGGTCGGCGGCGAAGGCGACGGGTTCGGCGTGGAAATTGCCGCCCGAGACGACGCTGTTGTCTGAGAGGACGAGCGGGTTATCGGTGACGGCATTGGCTTCGATTTCGAGCGTGCGGGCAGCCGAGCGCAGGAGATCGAGGCAGGCGCCGTCGACCTGCGGCTGGCAGCGGATGCAATAGGGATCCTGCACGCGCTCGTCGCCGGTGATGTGGCTGTCACGAATGACGGAGCCGGAAAGCAGCGCGCGAAGCGCGGCGGCGGCGTCGATCTGGCCCTGGTGGCCGCGCAGCGTGTGGATATCGGGATGGAAGGGTGCGGAGGAGCCCATCGCGGCGTCGGTGGAGAGGGCGCCGGTGACGAGGGCGGCCTGGGCGGCGCGGTGCGCACGGAACAGACCGGCGAGCGCCAGCGCGGTGGAAACCTGCGTGCCGTTGATGAGGGCAAGGCCTTCCTTGGCGGCGAGAACGACGGGCTTCAGGCCCGCCTTGGCGAGGGCTTCGCCGCCGCGCAGGCGTTCGCCGGCATAGAAGGCTTCACCTTCGCCGAGCATTGCCGCGGCCATATGGGCGAGCGGTGCGAGGTCACCGGAAGCGCCGACGGAGCCCTGTTCCGGGATGACCGGGATGACGCCCTTGGCCTGCATGGCCTCGAGAAGACGGACGATCTCGATACGCACGCCGGAAGCGCCGCGGCCGAGCGAGATCAGCTTCAGCGCCATGATGAGGCGCACGATGTTTTCCGACAGCGGTTTGCCGACGCCGCAGCAATGCGACAGGATCAGGTTGCGCTGGAGCGTGGCGACATCGGCGGGCGCGATCTTGATGGAGGCGAGTTTGCCGAAGCCGGTGTTGATGCCGTAGACCGGCGCGTCGCCGGCGGCGATTTCCGCGATGCGGGCGGCGGCCTTTTCGATGCCGGCGTCGAAGGATGCGTCGAGCCTGGTGGCTTCGCCGGTCCAGTAGATGGTTTCAAGGGTTTTCAGGGGCACGGAGCCCGGGTGAAGCGTGATCGTCATGTTTATTCCCCGATGCAGCGCTCGGCTGCGCAAAGATTGATCAATGTCCGCTGCGGATCCGGGCAAACATGGGATTGAAGCCCATGCGATAGACCAGTTCCGCCGGCCGGCCGATGTCCCAGAGGACGAAATCGGCCCACTTTCCAGCCTCCAGCGTCCCCACCTCATCGACCAGGCCGAGCGCGCGCGCGGCTTCGCGCGTCGTGCCGGCGATGCATTCCTCGACGGTCATGCCGAAGAGGGTTGCGGCCATGTTCATGGTGAGGAGGAGGGAGGTCAGCGGCGAGGTGCCGGGATTGCTGTCGGTGGCGACGGCCATTTTCACGCCGTGCTTGCGGAAAAGATCGATCGGCGGCTTCCTGGTTTCGCGGATGAAGTAGAAGGCGCCGGGCAGGATGACGGCGACGGTGCCGGCCTTGGCCATGGCGGCCGCACCCGCATCGTCGGTATATTCAAGGTGGTCGGCCGAAAGCGCGCCATACTCGGCGGCAAGCGCTGCGCCATGCAGGTTGGAAAGCTGGTCGGCATGCAGTTTCACCGGCAGGCCATGCGCCTTGGCGGCATCGAAGACCCGCTTCATTTCATCGGTCGAGAAGGCAATGCCCTCGCAGAACCCGTCGACGGCGTCGGCAAGGCCCTCGGCTGCGACGGCGGGCAGCATCTCGCCCACGACCTTGTCGATATAGGCGGTCTTGTCGCCCTTCATTTCCGGCGGCAGCGCATGCGCCCCGAGGAAGGTGGTGCGCACGGTGATGTCGCGCTCATCGGCGACGCGACGGGCGGCGCGCAGCGATTTCAATTCGTTTTCCGTGTCGAGGCCGTAGCCGGATTTCAGCTCGACCGTCGTCACGCCCTCTGACATCAGCGCATCGAGGCGCGGCAGCGTCTGGCGCACGAGATCGTCCTCGCTCGCTTCCCGCAAGGCCTTGACGGAGGAGACGATACCGCCGCCGGCCCGCGCGATCTCCTCATAGGAGGCGCCGGCAAGGCGCAGTTCAAATTCATGGGCGCGGTCGCCGGCATGGACGAGGTGGGTGTGGCAATCGACGAGGCCGGGGGTGATCCAGCGGCCTTCGCAATCCACGCTTTCGGCAGCGGAAAATTCGGCGGGAAGATCGGCCTCGGGGCCGGCATAGGCGATGCGGCCGTCAACCACCGCAATGGCGCCGTTCTCGACGATGCCGAGACCCGGCAGGCTTTCCTTGAGCGTCGCGAGCCGTGCATTGCGCCAGACGCGGGCCGTGTCCTTTTCCGTTGCCGTCATGGTGATTGCCTCTTCCCTGTGATGGGGATAATGTATATACATAATCGAAAGGGACGCAAGAGCCATTTTTGAACGGCGGCGTCGATTGTATGCAATCGGGAGAGGGAGACGGGCCATGGTCGTTATTCACGCAAAACAGGCGCTGCTCACGGGCGGCTGGGCGAAGGACGTGCGGATCAGCCTCGACGGCGGCCGCATCGCGGCATTGGAAACGGGCAAGGCCGCAGCAGCTGGCGACGAGCGCCACGACACGATCGTCGCGGGCATGCCGAACCTGCACAGCCACGCCTTCCAGCGCGGCATGGCGGGCCTTGCGGAAATGCGCGGCCCCGGCAGCGATTCGTTCTGGAGCTGGCGCAATGTCATGTACCGTTTCGCGCTGTCCATGACGCCCGACGATGTCGAGGCCGTCGCCGGCCAGCTCTATGTGGAAATGCTCGAAGCCGGTTTCACCCGCGTCGGCGAGTTCCACTATCTGCATCATGACAAGGATGGCGGGCACTATGGCGATATCGCCGAGATGGCCGCGCGCATCGCATCGGCCGCCTCGGCGACGGGTATTGCGCTGACACTGCTGCCGGTCTTCTACGCCCATGCCGGCTTCGGCGGTACGGCGCCGGGCGAGGGGCAGCGCCGCTTCATCAACGACCGCCAATCCTACGGCCGCCTGCTGGAGCGCTGCCGGTCCCTGACGAATGCGCTGCCGGAAGGCATCACGGGCGTCGCGCCGCACAGCCTGCGCGCCGTCACGCCGGAGGAGCTGACCGACGTCGTCGCCATGGCCGGCGACACGCCTGTTCATATCCACATTTCTGAACAGGTGAAGGAAGTGGAGGACAGCATCGCCTGGTCCGGCCATCGCCCGGTCGAATGGCTGTTGGACAACCAGACGGTCGACGGCCGCTGGTGCTTCATCCACGCCACGCATATGACGGAAGCCGAGACGCGCGGCATGGCTGAAGCCGGTGCCATTGCCGGCCTTTGCCCGATAACCGAGGCCAATCTTGGCGACGGCACCTTCCCGGCGCCGGATTTCTTCGCGGCCGGCGGCCGTTATGGTGTCGGCTCGGATTCGAATGTGCTGATCGGCCTGCCGGATGAACTGCGCCAACTCGAATATTCGCAGCGCCTCTTCCACCGCGCCCGCAACGTGCTGGCCGCACCGGGCGGCTCGACGGGCCGCGCGCTCTTCGACGGCGCACTGATCGGTGGTGCCGCCGCCCTTGGTGCCGAAACGGGCATCGCGGCAGGTAACGTCGCCGATTTTGTCAGCGTGAAGGCCCGCCACGGCCTCGATCTCGAGAGCGATGCGCTGCTCGACGGCTGGATCTTCGCCAATGGCGCCGAGGTCGATTGCGTCTGGGTTCATGGCCGCAAGCAGGTGGAGGGCGGCCGCCACGTGGCGCGCGCGGCGATTGGCCGGCGCTTCACCGCGACCATGCGGGCGCTGGCCGAGGCTTGAGCCCGCCTTGAAAGACGTTATGACTTTGCCACCGGGCGATTCCGCGCCCGGCAAGCCGGAGGCGACCATTTCCACCGACGAGGACAAAAGCGTGGTCGAGGCCAAGGAGCCCTCGCTGCACCGCCGCATCCTGGAGGATGTGGAGGGCAAGATCCTGTCGGGCGAGTGGCCGCCGGGCCATCGCATCCCCTTCGAGCACGAGCTGACCGAGCAGTATCAATGCTCGCGCATGACGGTGAACAAGGCGATCACCGAGCTCGTCAAGCGCGGCTTGATCGAGCGCCGCCGCAAGTCTGGCAGCTATGTCACGCATCCGCATGCCCAGTCCGCCGTGCTGGAAATCCACGATATCCGACTCGAAGTCGAATCGCTTGGTTTGCCCTACCGTTACGAGCGGCGCGTGCGGCTGAGCCGTGCCGCCAAGGCGGCCGACCGTCGCCTGATGGAACTCGCCGAACAGGCCCGCCTCGTCGAGATTTCCGCTTTGCATTATGCCGGTGCTCAACCCTTCTGCCTGGAGGAGCGCCTTATCAACCTCGCGGCGGTACCTGACGCCGCAAACGAGAGTTTCGAGGACACCGCGCCGGGGGCCTGGCTGATCAGCCAGGTGCCGTGGAGTGCCGCCGAACACCGTATCCGCGCGGTCGGCGCCGATGCCCGCACCGCCGAGCTTCTGGCGATCGCACCCGGCACGCCCTGCCTCGTCGTCGAGCGCCGCACCTGGAGCGGCGGCGTCTACATCACGCATGTGCGGCTGACCTATCCCGGCGAGAAACACGAACTCGTCGCCGAATTCGCCCCGAGCCATCCCAAGCAGGCCGTCTGAGCCTCACGCGCCGCCGGCAAATTGCGCGGCGCGAATCGTTTCATAGTAGGGCGCCAGCACCGGGCTTGCCTCCGAAAGCGCATCGAAGGCCGCGTCGTCGGCCGTCAGGCGGCCGGCATATTTATCCTCGATGAAACGGGCATGGGTGGCTTTCGCCACGTCCGGCAGGCTGCGCACGGCGGTGAAGACGGGTGCGGCGGCAGTCCGGCCTTTCACTGTGATGCGGTCGAGTTCGAGCACGGCAAAGTGCTCGTCAGTGAGCTCTGCCGTACGTTCGCCGATCAGCAGCGGCACGCCATAGGTCTTTGACGCGCCCTCAAGGCGGGAGGCGAGGTTCACGGCGTCGCCCAGCACGGAATAGTCGAAGCGTTGCGAGGAGCCCATATTGCCGACCACGCAGTCGCCCGTATTGATGCCGATGCCGATGCGCAGCATGTGATAGGGTGTCCCCGCGGCCGCCGCTTCCGCGCGAAGTTCGGCATTGAGCGCTGTCATGGCCTCCAGCATGTCGAGCGCCGCCGCGACCGCATGGCGGGCATGCTCGTCATCGTCGAGCGGCGCATTCCAAAAGGCCATCAGGCAATCGCCGATATATTTGTCGATCGTGCCGCCATGCTTCAGCACGATATCGGAAAGGGGGGTGAGCAGCCGGTTGATCAGCGTCGTCAGCTGCTCCGGATCGTCCTTCAGCGCCTCGGCGATGGTGGTGAAACCGCGCACGTCGCAAAACAGGATCGACAGCGTGCGCCGCTCGCCGCCGAGTTTCAGCTGCGAGGGATCGCGCGCCAGCCGCTCGACGAGGGCTGGCGAAAGATATTGCGAGAAAGCACGCACGATCTCGCGCCGCTGCCGACGCTCTTCAGCGTAGTCGAACGCGGTCTGTCCAACGGCGACGAAAAGCAGCGCGAGTGTAGGGCCGACGGGCGAAATGAAGAGGTTTGCCTCGCGGATGAGCGCGAAGCTGAGGAAGCCGATGAGCAGCGTGGCAAAGAGGCTGAGCGCCGCCGTCTCCCAGCGCGTCGCGCGGCGCACGAAGAGCGCCGACAGCAAAGCGGCAAGGGTGATCGCCGCGATTGCGAAAGGTGTGCCGTCCTGCCGGATGGCTGCGCCTGCCGTTAGATTGTCGAAGATGGTCGCCTGGATTTCCGCGCCCGGCACAAGCCGGCCGGTATGTACGGTATAGGAGGTGGCGAAGGCGTCCGCACCGCCCGAATTGATGACCGGCGCATTCTGCAGGCTGAGCCCGACGATCACCACCCGGCCCTTGAACGTATCCTTCGGCAGCATGCTCTCCGGATCGAGCGCCTGGTAGTAGGAGACTGTCGGATAGCTGCGCGAGGGGCCGAAGGATTGCAGCAGCCGGCCCTCGGGCGACACGCTCTTGCGGCCGGCGACGCGGGCAAGCGACATCGCAAAGCCGTCTTCATAGCGCGGCAGGTCCCGGAAAACCCCGTCGCCGCCGAGCGCGATGGAGGCGATGCCGGTCACGGCCCCCGCTTCGGTGAAGGCTGGCAGCGGCGTGGTGCGCAGCAGCTGGTCGGCCTGCGGCGTGACGATCGTGCTTTCATCCCCCGCCAGAACGACATCCGGGCCGATGGCCCCTGCCAGCGCTGCGTCGGAGGCGGGGTTGGAGGGCTCGGCGAAGATGATGTCGAGTCCGATGGCGGTTGCGCCTGCCTTGCGCAGGCTTTCGATGAGGCGCGCATGCAGCTCGCGCGGCCAGGGCCACTGCGCATTGATCTCGGCCAGCGACGGTTCGTCGATCGCAACGATGATCGGGCTGTCCTTGGGCGGGCTCGGCGTGTCGATCGTCGAGAGATAGTCGAAAGCACGCAGATCGGCGAGCGACCAGCCGGGCAGCTGCGCCAGCGCGGAAACAAGGGCCACGACCGCAAAGGTGAGCAACGCCAACCGCTTCGAGCGCCGCGACCAGAGGCCGGGATGACGGAAGGGGATGCTCATCCGGCGCTCCCAGCCGGGCAGCGCAGGAGGGCGGTGGAGTATGAGCCGGAGTGAAACAGGCGATTGTGCATGGCCGCCAGCACTCGTCATCCCCCTGAAAAAGTCAAGCCGGCCGGCATGGCCGGCGTTGCATTCCGGGGGCGCTTCGCTATCACGTTGGAACACGGCGAAGGACCAAGACATGGTAAAACACGATGAACGCGCGGCTATCCTTAAACCGGTGCTCGACGGCACCGAGGGTATCGCGCTCGAACATTTCGATCATATCCGCCGCGTCAACGACGTCTTCTACGACCAGGTGAAGCTGTCCGACCAGAAGGCCGCCTATATCTTCACCTTCATGCTGGCGCTGCTGGTGACGTCAACGGAAAGCCGTGCGGTCTTCACATGGTCGCGCTATGCCGAGGGCGACTGGACCTCGGACATCTTCTCCGGCCTGCTCGCTCTGGCTCTCGTCTTTTCCATCGTATCAGCGATTCTCGTCGTCCTGCCGCGCCGCGTCGACAATTCCACTTCGCTGTTCTGGGGCGCCTGGCCGCACCATCGCGAGGATTTTCGCAAGGCGGCACTCGCTCGCGACATCGACTACCTGTTCGAACAATACATGCAGAACGCCGATGCCATGGCCAGCATCGCCCGCGAAAAGTACCGCTTCGTGGGCTTTGCGTTCCGAGGCCTGCTGCTGACGGTGCTGGCCTATGTGGCGCTTTTGGCGACGCGGTGATCAAAGCGGGATTGTGCCGTTGTGTTCGCCGTCCCAGTACTGCACGCGCTTGCCGCGCACCTGGATGAGCACGAGGCCCGGCGTGTCCACGCCCTGCGTGAACCAGCGCTCCAGGTCGGGAACCCAATGGTCCGCGAATTCGGCTTTGTCCTTGCTGATGCGTGCCTCGCCCTCGATGGAAATGAAGATACCGGGTTTGCCGAGCAGGCTAGGGGCCTCTGTGAAAGCCAACGAGACATGCGGATCGCGGCGGATTTCGGCAACCTTGTTGGTGTCTTCAAACGAGAAGAACCACGAGTCGCCATCATAGTCGACATCGCCGTTGTTGCTCATCGGGCGGTTGGTGATGGCGGCCGATCCGCCATGCGTCGACATCATGCAGAAGTCGATTTTTCTCAGCTTTCGAGCGATTTCGGGAAGCGTCATCGAAGACATGGGGCGTGACCTCTTCAAAGGGCGGCAGGGTGAGACGGGCCGGACAGGTGGGGCGCTCGACTGCCGTTTCGTTGGCCATGATGAGAAACCGGAAAAACCACCATGTTCGCCATCCCTGTCGCGTCCGGTTGACACGGTCCGCGCTCGATAGGGGAATGTCGCGGCGTGGCGAAGGTTCCGTGAAGCTCGTCATGCATGGTTGTTACCCGCTGTTAACCATGAGGCTCGGCAGGCCGGAACATCGGCATTCGCGGGGAATTTGTTGCTTCAGCAGGAGGTGAAGACGATGACCAAGCGGTTCGACGAACTCTACATTCCGCGCGATGAGCACCGTGAAGTCGTGTCCTTTTATAAAAAGGTCGTGGTGCACCTGTACCGGAAACTCCAGGAGATGAAGGACGACACGAGCGAACGGGTGCCATGCTCGGACGCCAAGGACGATCCATCGGCTCAACAAGCGAAGCCGCAGCCTGAATTCTGCAATGTCGTGAGGATCAATTTCGGCCCGCGCCGTCCAGCATGAAGCGCTGTTTCATCAAAAATGAGTGGGCGTGCTACGCCGCGCATGTCGATCGATCGGCCTCTGATTCAATGGCTCGCAGCACATCACCCGGATCTCATGTCACCGCGATGGTTGTATATTATAATTTAGAAAATCGAATTATTTCCGAATAAACCTGGAACCACTCACGTTGGTTATTTGTGGGCACCTTCGGAGAATAAGGCGTCCAAGAAACTGAGAGAAAGTTCCCGAGGCGGCATCATCATCGTCGCTCGTATCGGACGAGACGTTTTCTCTCCATGTTTCCCACTGCGCATGCGCCCCAAATGCCGGGTTTGTACTCGGGTCATTCGCCCTGCCGAATGGCCCGCTGCGCAACGCTGAGTGCATTAGCGCTCACCTGCGGCTCTGCCGAAATCACGCTGAATTCCGATCCATCGCATCAGTTCAGGAGTGCTGCAAATGACCGTTACCACCACCTTCAATACCACCACGACGACCTTCCAGTTCGGGGTCAATACCTTCACGTCCGGCACGCAGATTCTGCCGGATGTGCTGGGCCTCGACAATGGTGGTTTCGTTGCCGCCTATAACACCGCGAGCGGCAACTTCATTCTTTTGAACTTCTATGACGCCGATTCCAATCAGGTCGGCGGCTTCCGCATCCCCTACGACGATGCCAACACCGAACCTCCCGGAAAACCCTCGCTGACCAAACTCGCCAATGGCAATGTCCTGGTCGTCTGGGATGACAACAATCCTGCCGAAAGCGCCATGCTTGGCCGCATCTTCGACCAGAACGGCAATACGGTCGGCGGCGAACTGACGCTGAGCGGACCGTCTGTCTCGTTCGAAGACCCGGTCACCAGCGCGCTTGACGGTGGCGGCTTTGCCATCAGCTTCACATTCGGCGGCAATATTTTCGTCGGCCGCTACAATGCAGCCGGCTCGCAGTTGGGAGGCTTCATCTCGGTCAACACTGTCGCAACGACCGGCATCCAGAACGACGCGTCCGTCGTTGGGCTGGCTGACGGCGGCTTCGTTGTTACCTATACCGACACCAACCCTGCCAACCAGCCGCTCAGGGCCGTGATCTACAACGCCGACGGCACGGTACGCACCGCCGACTTCCTGATCGACAGCTTTGGTGACAACACGCAGTCCGCGTTGACCGCGCTGCCGAACGGCAACTGGGCCGTGGTCTATACGGATTCCGGCTGGAGCGAAGGCGGCACGCTGGGCAACGGCATCACGCTCGAGATTTTCAATGCCAACGGCGTTGCCCAGACGGGTTTCATCAAGGTCAACACGACAAGCACAGTTGACGAAGTCGATCCTGATATCGCCGTCCTGTCGAACGGCTTCATCGTCGTCAGCTGGACGAAACCTTTCAACGCCACCACCGACGATATCTTTGCGCGCATCTTCGACCAGAACGGCAATGCACTGTCGGCCAACCTGGCAAGCGAGTTTGCAATCGCGGCCGACGGCTCGGACCGTGACATTCTTTCCGCCCTCGGCATGCTGCAAAACGGGAAGTTCGTCACCGTTTGGCAGGATGCCGGGGACACCGACGGCAGTGGTGGCCGGATCACCGGCGAAGTCAATCAACTGACCCGCACCAGCGTCAGCGACGGCGCAAGCGACACGATCACCATCGATTCCCTGCGGGACATCGCGTCCGGCAATGCCGGCAACGACACGTTCCAAGGTGGTGGCCTCGATGCCTTCACCAATGACACGATCGACGGCGGCGCCGATTCGGACCGCATCCTAGCCACCGGTGACATCAGTCTCGTCAAAACGACGGTCGCATCGATAGAGGAAATCGAATTCCAGGCCGCGGCGCCAGCAAAGCTCGTCGTCGTTCGCGCCGATCAGGTCGGCGCCGGCCTTGCGGCCAATCTCGTCGTCGATTTCGCTCTGGTCGGCACGGCTGACGTCTTCCGCGTCGAAATGCTCAACGCGACGTCCGTCGATCTGTCGCAATTCCAGGTGCAGGATTTCGACCCGGGCGGCACCGAAAACGACAAACTGGTCATTCTCGGCGACGATGACAGCGAAACGATGCGCGGCACATCGGTGCGGGACGAATTGAATGGCTTGGGCGGCGACGATGTGCTGGATGGCGGCGCAGGCGGCGATTTGCTGTCCGGCGGAGGCGGCACCGACCGCGCCAGCTATGCCAATGCGGCCGCTGCCGTCATCGCCAGCCTGTCCAATGCGGCCAGCAATACCGGCGAGGCTGCCGGCGACACCTATTCGTCGATCGAAAACCTCACCGGCTCGGCCTTCGCCGATAAGCTGACCGGCAACAACAGCGTCAACAGCATCAGCGGCGGCAATGGTAACGACACGCTGTCGGGTCTTGGCGGAGACGACAGCCTTTTCGGCGACGACGGCAACGACACCCTGTTCGGCGGGGTGGGGAAGGACAAGCTCGACGGCGGTACCGGCACTGACCGTGCCTCCTATGCGGCGGCCACGGCTGCTGTCATCGCCAGCCTGACAAGCCCAGCCGGCAATACCGGAGAAGCGCTGGGCGACACCTATATATCGATCGAGAACCTGACCGGCTCGGCCTTCAACGACAAGCTGACCGGCAACAACGGCGTTAACAGCATCAGCGGCGGAAAGGGCAACGATACGCTCTCGGGCCTTGGCGGCAACGATAGCCTCTTTGGCAACGACGGCAACGACACCCTGCTCGGCGGCGTGGGCAAAGACAAGCTCGACGGCGGTGCAGGCACCGACCGTGTTTCCTATGCGGCAGCCACGGCTGCCGTTATCGCCAGCCTGTCCAATGCGGCCGGCAATACCGGAGAAGCGCTGGGCGACACCTATACGTCAATCGAGAATCTGACCGGCTCCGCCTTCAACGACAAACTGACTGGCAATAACAGCGTCAACAGCATCAGCGGCGGAAAGGGCAACGATATGCTTTCGGGCCTTGGTGGCAACGACAGCCTCTTCGGAAACGACGGCAACGACACCCTGCTCGGCGGCGTGGGCAAAGACAAGCTCGACGGCGGTGCCGGCACCGACCGTGTTTCCTATGCGGCGGCGACGGCCGGCGTGGTTGCAAGCCTGACAAGCCCTGCCGGCAATACCGGAGAAGCGCTGGGCGACACCTATATATCGATCGAGAACCTGACCGGCTCAGCCTTCAACGACAAGCTGACCGGCAACAACGGCGTCAACAGTATCAGCGGTGGAAAGGGCAACGATACGCTCTCGGGCCTTGGCGGCAACGATAGCCTGTTTGGCAACGACGGAAACGACACCCTGCTCGGTGGCGTGGGCAAGGATAAGCTCGACGGCGGTGCCGGCACCGACCGTGTTTCCTATGCGGCGGCGACGGCCGGCGTGGTCGCCAGCCTGACAAGCCCGGCCGGCAATACCGGAGAAGCGCTGGGCGACACCTATGTTTCGATCGAAAACCTCACCGGCTCGGCCTTCAACGATACGCTGACCGGCAACAACGGCGTCAACCTCATCATTGGCGGGAACGGCAATGATACACTGAACGGCCGGGCTGGTAGTGACACGCTGACTGGGGGGAACGGGAACGATACCTTCCTGTTCAACACGACGCTCGGTGCAACCAACATCGACAAGATCACCGACTTCAACTTCGTCAACGACACGATCCGGCTTGAAAATTCCATCTTCAACGCGATCGTCGGTGTCGGCGTGCTGAGTGCGGCGCAGTTTACCGCCAATGCCAGCGGCACAGCCACCGATTCCAATGACCGCATCATCTATGAAACCGATACCGGGAAACTGTTTTACGATTCGAACGGCAAGGCCGCGGGAGGATCGGTGCAATTCGCCACCCTGTCCCCGGGGCTCGGCATCAGCCACAATGACTTCTTCATCATCTAGGTACGCCCAGCGCCTTAGGGCATGAACGCAAACTCAAGGCGCCGAGTCTATCGGCGCCTTGAGCTTTAGGATTAGGCGAACGTAGCTACGTTGAATACGCGGACAAGCGCCGCACGCGCGCCAGCGTATACGATCGTCGACCTGCATATGAAAAAGGAAAAATGCCTAAGTTCCCAAAGCCGCGCCGCGATCGAGACAAACGACTTACCAGCGATGCTTAGTCTGCGGAGGAAGGGGAAAAGAATGGTGGGCGATGACGGCCCATCGGTTTCCCATATTCTCAGTACTTACAGCAGAATTGAGACACTTCAAATTATCGAGGAAAAACAATGCCTCGTTTATGCATGTGTCTCACTGTTTCCAGTGTCATCGGCCCTCTAAAGCGAGGGCGGCGATATGTCGAATTCCTGTCAGAAGAACGATGTTCTGTTCGCCTACAAGGCGCTCAGCATTGCGCCTGGTTTAGCAGATGCAAGCCGGCGTGTTGCTGGCGCTGTCATCGACCATTTCAATCGGGGCACTGGGCAATGCGATCCTAGCATTGAACGGCTAGAAACGTTGCTCGGCATAGACCGTGCGACTGTCATCCGCGCCACTGAGAAGCTGCACGATCTAGGCTTTATCGAAAAGACAAGCCATGGCGGCAAGTCTCATCGTGCCGCGTACCTGCCGAATTGGGCCCGCTTTCGCGCCATAGTGGAAGAGTGGAATGCCCGCATGAAGATGGGCGCTGGCGCTGCCGCCGATGCTGTTGTGAAAGTCGCAAGCGCGCGACGTTCAAGGTCGCAGAGCTGCGACGTTAAACGTCGCAGCTCTGCGACACAAACCTATCTAAGTAACCAATCTAAAGAACCGACGGGTGCTTGTGGTAACGGCGCACTAGCTGACGGTGAGTCTTCCACTCAGCGGGTTATGGCGCTGAAGGGGCTTTTGAACGGGCGAGCTTGGCCCGCGCCGAGGCCGGAACCTGAGGTTGCGCTTGTGGGCGAAGCTCGGAAGGCAGCTGAGAGCGCGGCCATGCGGCGTTGGGACCGCGACCTGATGGCACTCGGCGTCGAGGCCCATGCCTACGCCATCGACTTGATCACACCTGAAATCGCTGATGAGGCGACCAGCGCTGAGAGGCGGCGGCACGGCGATGGCCTGCGCTTGCTGCGGGAACGGCTGCATTTTGCCGGCCTTGATCGGGGCGGCGGGTGAGGAGGGGGGAGGGTAAGAAGTCAAGGCGCCTCTCAACCGCATACCGGCGTCAGTCATTCATTCGCAACGTGCGGAAATTGAAGGCAAAAAGCCACCTGCTCAAGCCTTTGAAAACTTAGACCAGATTCAGACGAGGATACTTTATGGCAGACATCGAAAAACTTGTCGTGCAGCTCTCCGCCGACATCAAGCAATACCAACGCGAGATTCAGCGCGCCAAGGCCATCACAAACGTGCAGGCACGCGAGATTGAGAACCGCTATCGCCAGATGGATAGCCGGCTGTCGGCGATCGGAAGCAGTTCCGCCCGTGCGCTTGTCGCGCCTCTCAGTGGCATTGCAGCAGCCCTCTCCGTGCGTGAGGTCGTTTCCTATGCCGAGGCATGGACGAGGGCGCAGAACTCGCTTGCGGTGGCGGGCATCTCCGCAGGCCGGCAGGCTGACGTTCTGACACAGCTCTATCAACTTTCCCTCGACAACGCCGCGCCTCTGGAGGCGACGGTTGAGCTCTATGGTCGCGCCGCTATGGCCGCCGAAAACCTTGGTGCACGCCAATCCGACCTGATGCGGCTGGCGTGAACGCCTCGCACTCCTTCACGGTGATTTATGAGGAATGGAACCACGAGACGTTTGACGGCTTTGTTGGCGATCTTTCGGACATGATGGCGCTCTACGACAAGCAGGCGGACTATTTCGAAACCGATTTGTTGATCGCCGGTTACTCGGAAGAGAAGCGCCGGCCGGTGGCAATCGGCTGGCATAACCGGAAAGAGGCGTATCGAGATATGGAGCCGGGAAAGCTCTATGTTCATGAAACGGGTTCTGTGAGCTTCGGACTGCCGGCGTTGCCTTCGGCAGAAAGCTTCGATCCGGTGAAGCACGGTATTCCGGCGTTTGACGAGGCGCGGCGCGAAAAGCTGAACCTGTGGTTCGGTCTCGGCGATCAGGTGAATATGGGCTATCGAATCGACGGCAGTCTCGGCCATGCCGAGGTAACGGAAAGCGGAATCAAAAGCGCCTGGCTGAAACATTGGCCGGATCGCGTCGGCGAGCCCATTGATCCGTTTAAGGCAGGGCAGATCGCCATGCCGCTCTAAAAGGTTTTCGTTTGAACCTTTTAGAGCGGCTTAGGCCGGTTGTTTTGCATTTTGGTTATCGTCGCGCTTGTCCAGGTGCCAAATGTAATTCCATAGATGCAAGACGCGCCTCTTGGCTGAGGGGCGCATCAACCACTGGTGCTCAACAGTTCCTTCGAAGAGCTGCACGCACGGCCACGAACTGTTAGTGAGCGGCTCATGTTGGCGCTGCGTTAGACTAATCCTCGGCCGCCGGCGGATCGATCTCGATCATAACCGGAGCATGGTCGCTCGTATGCTCCCAGCTTCGTGGGCGCCGGCGCACGCTCGCAGATCGTAGCCACGGGGTAAGCACCGGGCTGAGCAGGGCGTGATCGATGCGCAGGCCGGCGTCGCGTTCGAAAGAATTGCGCCAATATTTCCAGAAGGTGTAGATGCTCTCATCCGGATGCAGATGGCGGACAGCGTCGGTCCAACCTTCGGCAAGGAGATTGGCATCGGCCTCTCTCACCTCTGGCCGAAACAGCGCATCGTCGCGCCAACGGTCCGGGGCATAGACGTCGAGATCCGTCGGCATGACGTTGAAATCGCCGACCAGCGCTGCCGGTATGTCGAGAGCGAGTAGTTCCTTGGCATATTCCTGGAGCCGCGCGAACCAGCGCAGCTTGTAATCGAACTTCGGCCCGGGAGCGGGATTGCCGTTCGGCAGATAGAGGCAGCCGACGAGAAGGCCATCGACCGCGGCTTCGATATAGCGGCTGTGCGTGTCGTCAGGGTCGCCCGGGAGACCGCGTCGCGTGAGGAGAGGCACGAGGCCCCTGGCGAGGATCGCCACACCGTTCCAGCTTTTCTGGCCGTGCCAGACCCGCCATAGCCGGCGCGCTCCAGTTCGGCGCGTGGAAACCGATCGTTCGGCGATTTCAGTTCCTGAAGGCAGACGACGTCAGGTGCGTCTTCGTTCAGCCATCGCAGAAGCACGGCGAGGCGGCCGTTGATCCCGTTGAAGTTGTAGGTCGCGATCTTCATCGATCCTCATGCCGTTCGGAGCGCCCGTGGTCGCCTTCGACGGCCATTAGAAGGGCGCCAGCGAGAAGCCTGTCCGCGGGCGAGCTTCGATCGTGTCATCTGCGGGATCGGGATCTTCGTGATAGGCCATTGCCTGACGTTCCGTGGCGCGCTTGATCGCCTCAAATGCCACCTCGGGCGGCCAACCGGCGACGATGGCATGATCGACAAGCTCACGTACTGCGCCATCAATCGCCTGCTCGCATTCCAGCGCGACATGTGGATCGGTTATCGGCTGTTGCGGGGGAGATATTCTGACATTCATGGCGGACCTCCTATACGGCTCCAAAAAGACGCCCCGCTTTGACAGCGGGGCGACGAGCCAACATCGTGTGGCAGAGAAATGCCGAGAGCGGCGGTTTCGTTCCGGTCTCCTGAACAGGCTAACACCAGCCGTGGGTGCAAGCCTTAGCGAACGACCGGGACGTTGGCCTCCCGCGCTGCGGCGAGGAATGCCAACCGCGCTCTGGATGGCGAGCATTTGCCTTCAATTGCCTTGGCGCAAAATGCGAGCGCCCGCTGGAACGCGCGTCCGTAGGTCACCGGCCATCTTTCCGCCAGCACGAACATGGCGTTCCGCGAGTCTTTGATCTCGATCGCGCGGGGCATGCCAGAAAGAGGATGGCGATTGCATTGTCCCAAATAACAGAAAGCATTTCATTATTCCCAATCTGACCGGGGCGATAAATGCCGTTCAGGCAAAGTGGTTCCCTTCAGCTCGAGGAAATTGCGGCGGCTTTCTGCGCGGACGCCCTAATTGCCCATCTTCGTCGGGACTTCCTCGCCTGGGACGGGCGTGATGTCGGGGGCTTCCTCTGGAACGACATCCGGTCCAGGTTCTTCGATCGGGCGTTCGGGAATATCCGGCAGCGAGTCCGGCGTCTCTCCGGGCGGAATTTCCTGCGGCTTTTTCGGGTCTTTTGGATCGTCGGTCATGTCGAACTCCTTTCATGTCGACCAACCGTGCTAATCCCAGGAATGTTCCTTCCGCTGGGCGGCAGATACGTCAAAGTTTAAAGCGCCGACGGGGAATGGATGTAGGATGGCTTATCCGGGGGTGGGCTGTCGTCGGAATGTGTGTGTTTGCTTCAGCCAGCGACAGCCAAAAGCGAAAGGCCCGGCGGATGCTCGGGCCTTTCGTCTCTAGCCGCGCCTCAAGGCCAATGAGGCCCACGCTCCTGTGAGCAGCGATCGGTGCGGCTCACGGGCACCGTTTCGAGCGCCAGCGACCTTGGTGGTCGTGGACCAATCGCCATCGCCGCGCGTCAACCTCCGTGCCCCTAGCTGTACGATAGGTTGGGACATCAAGGACGATGGCGTGATGGTCCGGATGCCAGTCTCCGATCATCGCCACCCCGTCACCGAATTCCACAACGCATTTGCCCTCGGTTGCTTCGGCATCTTCGATCCGGACTTCGCCGCCAGAAAACGCGTGGCTGTGAGGAAAGGAGAAGCGCATCAGCCGATCTGCACCACCGAGAGGGATCCGGCCGGCAGCGGATTGATCAGCAGTTTGGCGGACACCGACGGATCAAGCCAATCGGCCCAGCTGTCGCGCTCAAGTATGACGATCTGTCGGTCATGATAGGGCGCGATGTCCGGCCCCGGTTCCATCGTCAACATCGTGAAAGCCTCACCTACGTCCTCGGTCTCGCGCCATATACCGGCGATGGCAAAGATAGGCTCGCCGATCTTGCGGAACAGCCATTTGTCCTTGCGCTTCTTTTTCGGGTCGATGGGTGTGGTGAACTCGTAGAAACCATCGGCGATGATGAGGCAGTGGTTGGTGGTGAACTCTCGCCCTTCTGAACGGAAGTTATAGACCGGCTTTTTAGTTGGACTTGGCCAACTCCATCGCCTTTGAACCAGTTCGCCGGTGTCGCGCTCGCCTTCGACTGTCCGGATAATCGGCGAGGCGTCTGTGATCTTGATGTCCTCGCGTGCCTCGATATTGGGCCGCCCCTCGGGAAACCGGATCTTGATCTTCAGGTGCTCAAACTCCTCGATGACCGAGGCCAGTTCGACCATCAGGCGATAATCGTTGCACATGGCTCCTCCGAATGACCGGCATTGTCACCGCGTCGCGGCGCGCTGCCTGGCAATGTAAGGCGTCTCGTCGGGATTTCGACAGCGGTACGGCTAGATCTCTAACTCCAACTGATCCGTCTCGGTTTCCTCGTCATCGATGAAGGACGATAGCGCGACGCCGAGCAGGCGTATGCCTTTGGGCGCTGGGAACAGTGGCTCGAGGAGCGATTGCGCGATGGCCTCGAGATCATCCAACCTGCTGATGGGTGTTGATGTCGTCCTGCTGCGGGTGATGATCTGGAAGTCGGCATATTTGACTTTCAGCGTCACCGTCCGGCCATGGAGGCCTTTGGCCTCGCAATGGCGCCAGACCTTGGCGGCAAGCGGTGTGATTTCGGCGCGGGCAGCGGCGAGATCGACGATATCGACAATGAAGGTGTCCTCGGCGCCAACGGACTTGCGCGGCCGATCCGGTTGGACGGCCCGGTTATCGATGCCGCGGGAGATGTTGTAATACCAGGCACCCGACTTTCCGAAATGCTCCTGCAGCCACGCAAGCGGTTTCGACCTGAGATCCGCACCGGTTAAGATGCCGAGCCCCTCCATCTTGGCGGCCGTCGCCGGGCCCACGCCATGGAATTTCTTGACCGCAAGCGCTTCGACGAAGGCCGGGCCATTCCTCGGCGAAATCACTGCTTGGCCATTGGGTTTGTTGAGATCCGAAGCCATTTTGGCGAGGAACTTGCAATAGGAGATGCCGGCGGATGCGTTGAGGCCTGTGACCTCCTTGATACGCGCCCGGATGATCGTCGCGATATCAGTGGCGATTGAAATGCCCTGCTTGTTCTCGGTGACATCCAGATAGGCCTCGTCCAGGGACAGCGGTTCGATCAGGTCCGTGTGTTCGGCAAATATTTCCCGGATCTGCGCGGAGACAGCGCGATAGGTCTCGAAGCGCGGCGGCACGAAAATCAGCTCCGGGCAGCGTCTTTTCGCCGTCACTGAGGGCAGGGCTGATCGAACGCCGAAGGCGCGCGCCTCATAGCTGGCCGCGGCAACGACGCCGCGCGCCGCCGAGCCGCCGACGGCGACAGGCTTTCCGCGAAGCTCGGGATTGTCGCGTTGCTCGACCGACGCGTAGAAGGCATCCATATCGACATGGATGATCTTTCTCGTTGATGGTGCGGCCTCGTCGGTCATCTTATTTCCACATCGAACGCATGCGCTCTCGAACATCGACGCGGATCTGATTTGCGCTGCGCTCGCTGGCGGCGGCCGAGATATTCGGCCAGGTTGCCGTCTCGAAATACTGCAGCAAAGTGGCGGGGATGAAGCGCGTCCGCGACGCGTAGACATGACGGTCGCCCGTGGCAGACTGGCCATGGGTGAAGAAGCGCTGCGGTGTGACCAGGGCCAGATTGTCGCGCGCCCGCGTCATGCCGACGTAGAGCAGCCGACGTTCCTCCTCGATTTCAGCGGTCGTGCCGGTGCCAAGGTCGGACGGAATGCAGCCGTCGATCACGTTGAGCAGATAGACGGAACGCCATTCCTGGCCTTTGGCGCTATGGATCGTCGAGAGGATCAGATAGTCCTCATCCAGCAGCGGCACGCCGGCCTGGTCGCTGGTGGCGTCGGGCGGGTCGAGGGTCAACTCGGTCAAAAACCGCTCGCGGCTGGCGTATCCGCTGGCGATCTGCTCGAGTTGGATGAGATCATCCTTGCGGGTGTCGGCATCCTCATGGATGCGATCGAGGTGGGGCTCATACCACATCCGCACGGTACCGATCTCTGCCGGCCAAACCGCCTCGGCCTTCCGCAGCGCGGTGACCAGCGTCACGAAGGCCGGCCAGTCATCACCCGTCTTGGCCGGTGGCGGGATTTCCGCCAGCGATTGCAGTGGCTCGGGATCGGCCGCGATCGTGTCGAGGATTTTTCCGGCGGTCTGCGGCCCGATGCCGGGCAACAGCTTCAGCACCCTGAAGCCGGCGACCCGGTCACGCGGATTTTGTGCAAACCGCATGACTGCCAGCAGATCCTTCACATGTGCTGCGTCCAGAAACTTGAGCCCACCAAATTTGACGAACGGGATGTTTCGACGCGTGAGCTCGATTTCCAGGGCGCTGCTGTGGCTGGAGGTGCGGAACAGCACAGCCTGCTGCTTCAAGGTGAGGCCAACCTCGCGGTTGGCGAGCACCTGCTCGACGATATAGGCGGCTTGATCGATCTCGTCCTTGACCGTCACCAGCATAGGGCGCTGTTCTGAAGCGCGGTCCGTCCAGAGGTTTTTCGTATAGCGCTCGCGTGCAAGTTCGATGACGGCATTGGCGGCGGCCAGGATCGGCTGGGTCGAACGATAGTTGCGGTCGAGCGTGATGACGTCTGCGCACCTCGGCGAGAATTCCTGTGGGAAATCAAGGATGTTGCGGATAGTCGCTGCGCGGAAGGAATAGATCGACTGAGCATCGTCGCCTACGACGGTCAGGCCGCGGCCGCCGGGCGCCAGCGACATAAGGATCGACGCCTGCAGGCGATTGGTGTCCTGGTACTCGTCGACGAGAATGTGGTCGAAACGGTTGCCGACATCCTCGGCCAGTTCGGGTTCGGAAACCATCTGCGCCCAGTAGAGCAGCAAATCGTCGTAATCCAGGACGTTCTGTGCCTGCTTGGCCTCAACGTAGGCGGCGAAGAGCTGCTTCAACTCCTCCTCCCATTCGAGTACCCAGGGATAGGAGATTTTCAGAACCTCCCTGACCGAGACCTCCGAATTGACAACCCGCGAGTAGATCGCGATGCAGGTGCTCTTCGTGGGAAACCGGGTCTGTTTTGCGGAAAAGCCCAACTCGTGCCGGACGAGGTTCATCAGGTCCGCGGAATCCTCGCGATCATGAATGGTGAAATCGACATTGAGCCCGATTTGCTCGGCATACATCCTCAGCAACCGCGCGCCGATCCCATGAAGCGTTCCGGCCCAGGCGAGCGCGTCCGTCATGACGGCGGCGTTGTCCCCGAGCACCTGTCGGCATATGCGCTGCACACGGCGCGCCATCTCGGAAGCGGCGCGGCGCGAAAAGGTCATCAGCAGGATGCGCCGCGGATCGGCGCCGTTGACAATCAGATGCGCAACGCGGTGGGCCAGCGTGTTGGTCTTGCCGCTTCCGGCGCCGGCGATGATGAGCAACGGGCCACCGATTGAACCGTCGGCTAGGCCTATGCCATGCTCGACCGCCTCGCGCTGGCGATCGTTGAGTTTTTCGAGATGAGCCGCCGCCACTTGTCCCCAGCACGCATAAGAAAATTTTCCTGACCCTCCATCGGCCAGATATCCCCTTGATGCAGCTAAGGGATTCGTTTCAACGGCTTAGCGGCGGCGGGTCATCCGGGGCGGAGGCCCG
>NZ_JBLZPK010000014.1:96596-131226 GCF_049199905.1 Shinella sp. M27 | reverse complement strand
GGATTCGTTTCAACGGCTTAGCGGCGGCGGGTCATCCGGGGCGGAGGCCCGATTGACTCGTTTCGCCAATCGGAACAAATAATGAACATATCAGCTTGAACACTTGCTGAAAACCCTGAAGGAGCAACAATTCTGCCGTGGCCACCCATGCCCTCAATCATGTCCTTGCGAAACTGCGAGAGCGCATTGGCCGCCTCGAAGGCGGCGCGCAACGCGCAAGGCAGACGCTTCCGTTCGGTGTCGCGGACATCGACCGGACACTGCCTGGAGGAGGGCTGGCCTTCGGCGCGCTGCACGAGGTTGCCGGCGGAGGAGGCGGCACGGTCGACGGTGCGGCCGCGGCGCTGTTTTCCGCAGGCGTCGCCGCGCGGACGAAGGGAAGAGTGCTGTGGTGCATGACGCGCCCGGACCTGTTTTTCCCGGCGATCTCGCAGGCAGGGCTGCATCCCGATCGCGTCGTCTTCTGCGAAAGCGACCGGGAGGAGGAGGTATTGTCGGCCTTCGAAGAGGGGCTGGCCTTCGGTGGTCTGTCCTGTGTCGTCGGCGAACTGGTCCGCCTGTCGATGACCGCATCCCGTCGGCTGCAGCTCGCGGCCGAGAAGACCGGCAGCATGGGTATCGTCCTGCGCCGATGGCGGCGACAGAACGAGGCCTCGGACTATGGACAGCCGACGGCCTCGACGACGCGTTGGCGCATCAGCACGCTACCGTCCGAGAAGCTGCCGGTGGCCGGCGTCGGGAGGGCGCGCTGGCTGGCGGAGATAATGCGCGTGAAGGCGGGCGAATGCGCCGAATTTGAAATTGGAGCCCCCGATGACAAGGGTCGTATCTGTCTACTTCCCGCATCTGGCGACCGAACGGATCAGACGCCGCGCTGGCGAAGCCTTGCCGGCTGACAAGCCGCTCGTCGTGATTGCGCGGCGCGGATCAAAGCGCTGGATCTCGGCGGCCGATCCGGCGGCCGCAAAACTCGGCCTGCGCGTCGGCATGCCGGCAAGCAAGGCGCAGGCCATGGTCGAGGATCTCCTAATGGTCGACGCGGCGCCGGCCGAGGATGCGGCCGCGCTCGAGCGGCTGGCGCTCTGGGCGCTGCGCCAATATAGCCCGGTGGTCGCGGTCGACGGCGCTGACGGTCTGGTGATCGATACCGAGGGCGCGGACCATCTTCAGGGCGGCGAGGATCTTCTGATCTCCGGCCTCGTCAATCGGCTGCGTGGTCATGGCCTGACGGCAAGAGCCGCCGTCTCGGATACTTGGGGCGCCTCGCACGCCATCGCCCGGCTGATCTCGGCGGAAACAACGGTGGTGCCCGTCGGGAACGTGGCGAAAGCCGTGGTCGATCTGCCGATCCTCGCGCTGAGGCTTCCGACCGAAACGATCCAGGGTCTGCGGGTGCTTGGCATCGACACAGTTGGCCAGCTTTCCGCCATGCCGCGCGCGCCGCTGACCCTTCGCTTCGGCCCGGAGCCCGCCCGCCGGCTCGGCCAGTTGTTCGGGCGGGTGGCGGAGCCGATCGAACCGATCCGCACGCCCGAGCTGGTGGAGGTTTCGAAGAATTTCGCCGAGCCGATCGGCGCGCCGGAAACCATCGCCAAATATGTCCGGCGGCTGGTCGGGCAGCTGTCCGCGAAGCTTGCCGAAAACGGTCTTGGCGCGCGGCGCTGCGACCTCGTCATCCACCGCGTCGACAACACGCGCCAGCATCTTCGAGCCGGTCTTGCCAAGCCGGTGCGCGATCCGGCGCGCCTGTCCAAGCTGCTGTGCGATCGCATCGAGAAAATCGATCCGGGTTTCGGCATCGAAAAGTTGGTGCTCGTCGCGGTTTTCGCCGAGCCGCTGGAGGAGCGGCAGGTCGTCTCCTCGCTGATCGAGGAGGAGATCGCGGATATCACGCCGCTCGTCGACATCCTCGGCAATCGCGGTCATCGGTTGTTCCGGGTCGCGCCGGTAGCCTCCGATGTGCCGGAACGCTCCGTTCGGCGGATCGCAGCGACCGCGCCCGATATCGGATAGACATGGGCCAACAAGTGGCCGCGGCCATCACGGTTGCTCGCAAACCCGGAGCGTATCGACGTTATGGCGCTTCTGCCCGACCAGCCGCCGGCAGTGTTCACCTGGCGCGGTAAGAGACGGAGAGTTGTCCGCGCCGACGGGCCGGAGCGCATTTTCGGCGAGTGGTGGAAACGACCGCGCGAATTCCAGGCTGTGCGTGACTATTTCGTGGTCGAGGACGAGCTTGGCGAGCGCTACTGGGTCTATCGCGCCGGCGACGGCATCGATCCAGAGACCGGCTCTCACCTGTGGTTCCTGCATGGGGTGTTCGGATGAAATACGCCGAGCTTCAGGTGACGACGCATTTCAGCTTTTTAAGGGGCGCATCCAGCGCGGACGAGCTGTTTGGGACCGCGGCTGCGCTCGGTATCGACGCGCTCGGTGTTGTCGATCGCAACAGCCTTGCCGGCATCGTGCGCGCCTGGGAGGCAGCGAAGGCGACCGGCGTGCGCCTTGTCGTCGGATGCCGGCTCGATCTCACCGACGGCATGTCGGTCTTCGTCTATCCCATGGATCGCCCGGCCTATTCGCGGCTGACGCGGTTGCTGTCTCTCGGCAAGGCGCGCGGCGGCAAGGGCAATTGCCTGATTGATTTCGCCGACCTTTCCGAGCACGCGGCCGGCATGATCGGCGTTCCTGGTCCCGGATGAAGCCGATGAGGCATGCACGGTACATCTCCGCAGGATGGCCGATCTCTTCGGCGAGCGGGCCTATGTCGGCCTCTCGCTGCGCCGTCGTCCCAACGACCGGGTGCGCCTGCATGGCATCGCCTCGATTGCGGCACGCCACAGGGTTAGAACCGTGGTCACCAACGACGTGTTGTTCCACGACCCCGGTCGCCGGCAGCTGCAGGACGTCGTGACCTGTATGCGATGATCCGCAAGGCAGACACTTTGGGAACGTTTCAGATCGAAAGCCGGGCGCAGATGAGCATGCTGCCGCGCTTGAAGCCGCGCACGTTTTACGATCTCGTCATTCAGGTGGCGATCGTTCGGCCGGGGCCAATCCAGGGCGACATGGTGCATCCGTATTTGCGCCGCCGAGAAGGTAAGGAGCCCGTCGAGTACCCGACGCCGGAGCTTGAGGCAGTGCTGTCGAAGACGCTCGGCATTCCGTTGTTTCAGGAGAGCGCTATGAAGGTGGCGATGGTCTGCGCGGGCTTTACCGGCGGGGAGGCCGATCAACTGCGAAAATCGATGGCTACGTTCAAGTTCTCCGGCGGCGTCTCCAGGTTCAAGGACAAGCTTGTCGCAGGCATGGTCAAGAATGGCTACTCGGAGGAGTTCGCCGAGCGCACGTTTTCGCAGTTGGAGGGGTTTGGCAGCTATGGTTTTCCGGAAAGCCATGCGGCCAGCTTCGCCTTGATTGCCTATGCGTCGAGTTGGGTCAAATGCCACCACCCGGACGCCTTTTGCGCCGCGCTTCTGAATTCGCAGCCGATGGGATTCTATGCTCCAGCCCAAATCGTGTCCGACGCGCGAGCGCACGGCGTCGAGGTCCGGCCCGTCTGCGTCAACGCGTCTCGATGGGACTGCACGTTGGAGGACGCCGGCGAAGGGGACAGGAAGGCCGTACGCCTCGGCATGCGCATGGTGAAAGGCCTCTCGACGTCAGATGCCGCCCGGATCGTAGCGGCGCGGGCTGACGAGCCTTTCTTCTCGGCTGACGATCTTTGGCGCCGATCCGGCGTGCCGATCGCCGCGCTGATCAAACTGGCGGAAGCTGATGCATTCCTTCCGTCTCTCGGTCTTCAGCGACGGAACGCGCTGTGGGCGATCAAGGCCTTGCGCGATGAGCCACTGGCGCTTTGGACCGCGCCTGCCGAAAGGGAGGCACGGCAGTTCTCCGAGGCGCAGGAACCTGATGTTTCGTTGCCTGCGATGAGGACAGGCCATGAGGTCGTCGAGGATTATTCCCATGTCGGCTTAACGCTGCGACAGCACCCCGTTTCGTTCCTGCGTGAGGACCTCCGCCGGAAACGGATCGTGACATGCGCCGAGGCGATGGCCGAGCGGGATGGCCGATGGCTGATGAGCGGCGGGCTCGTGCTCGTGCGCCAGCGGCCGGGCTCTGCCAAGGGTGTTATGTTTATGACCCTGGAAGATGAGACGGGCATCATCAACGCCGTCATTTGGCCGAAGGTGTTCGAGCGTCAGCGGCGGCAGGTCCTGTCTTCGTCCATGTTGGCGATCAATGGGAAAATCCAGCGAGAGGGCGACGTTGTGCATCTCGTCGCGCAACGACTGTTCGACCTATCGGAGGATCTCGGTCAACTTGGTGAGCGGGGGGATCCATTCCCGCTTCCGCATGGACGCGGCGATGAATTTGCGCATGGGAACGGGGCGCCGGATCCCAGAGAGCGGCCAAAGGCAACGGCACCGGCGCGGGACATTTTTATCCCTGACCTGCTGATCGATCGGCTGAAGGTGAAGAGTCGGAATTTTCATTGAGTTGAAAAATTGGAAAATCGCAACGCTGAGAAAACCTTGGCGGCTCCAGACAGCTCTCGCCTCGGCCTCAATTATTTCTCTTGTTTTTGAATTATTGGTCGCTGCCGTACGGCCATGTAACTAGCGTTGGAAGTAGCTATATTAATGATCCGTTGCTGAAGTCGGATTTGCGTGTTCGATTCCGTCGTCAGCCCATTGTTGAATGTTCCGGCAGTTGCCGTTTATCCAAAGCGAGTAAGGTCTGACTTGGGGTAGGGACTGACAGGTTACGGGCCACCGCGCGAGAAGCTGCCACTTATTTGGTCAATGAGCCTCGGCGGCTATCGTGTACCTGATCCCACAAGAATACCCTCCTTTAACGCTCGAAGCTGCAAGAAAAAAGACTACAAAGCTAGCGCAACCTTCGCCCATTCTATTGGTGCAGCCCACATCAATTCTGAGGCACTGGCATGGAGTGCACGCAAACTGACAGATGCCCGAGTGATGTCGGCGGCCCACTCCAGCCGGCAGCCGCTCCGCCGAGATGAGAGGACAGGTGCGTGGCGGTTGCCAGCACATCGCCACCGGCAAGCGACTGGCCTCCCGTCACTGGCGTCCAGCCTCCATGTCCCCAGTTCCTGTTTTGATGGGCGGTCACCGCGGCTGCCACTGGATGACGGACCGGCGGGGTCCGAGGTCCATGACCATTGCCAGGACCGAAGGAATATAAGAGGCGGGCATAATTGCTCGTCGAGCGGACGAACGGAATGCTGCTCACGCCCATATCGGCGCCGTGATGAGGCACGATCATGGCAGCGATGTCGGTTGGCGCGCTTTGCGCAATAAGATGGTAGCTAGCATCGCCGGTGAGTACCCAAGACCTTCCGGTTGGGTGGTCTGTAACGATGAGAACGAGCCCGCTGCCGTTGCGCTTCGTGCCCGTCGCGCGTTGCAGATCATACTCCTGTCGCCCGCTGGACCAACGGAGCGGAGGTGCGCCACGAGCGACAACGAGGATGCGCCCTCCAGCCTTGAGGATGTCGTTGGCGAAGGTGGTGTGGGTGGTTGAAATCGTCTGCCGTGGCACGACCCAGGTTCGAGCCTGCAACCCGGCATGTCCTGCGGCACCAGCCCAGTGGTCGGTATCCCAGTGTGAGAGGATGACGATGGGCGAGGCGCACGTGCAGAAATCGATCGTCGCCGGCGCGGTCGGTGCGTTGCGGCCCGAACCGCAACCTGTATCAAAATAATAGATCGGCTGCCCGCACCGGCAGACCAAAGCGGAGGCGGAACCCTGACCGATGTCAAAGCAGACCAAGGCCTCAAGGTCGCATGGGGGATGGAGGGCCGCGATCAGGTCCCCGTGGCTGGCATCCGGCCAGTTCGTCATGTCGAACAGAGTGGAAAGCGGGCCTGACGGTGCGTTGGTCGGCGCGGTATGGAGATAGGCACGCGTCGGCGCACCGAACAGACCACCGTAGACATCGACCGGGCTGTCGCTCTCAACATCGGAAAGTTCAAGGGAGATCCAGCGTTCTTCGTCACGGGGCAATTGGCTGAAGAAGCGATCACCTGGCGACAGGGAAAGTTCGAGCCGGAAGATCGGCACCTCCTCATAGCCATCTAGCCCATCGCCACCATCACCGCCGAAGCGACCACGCCAATAGCTGGCGATACGTTGCTTGAGATCGGGATCATTGAGGTTGAATGCTCCGCCCTCTCCGAAGCCCTTCCAATCGGCATCGACAGCGTCGAGGACAAAGGTTAGGTCGTCCTCCAGACCGGGCACAATCGGTTCGATATCATCGAGCCGGGCAAAGGCCCGGCGCGGAAAGTCGCGCCTATATTCGTATCGATCGAAGAATCTGTTCAAACCCCACTCCTTCATCGGACGACTGATCAGTATTTCGGGGCGACTTTGAGTGCCCCGGCGCGTTTGGGAAACTTCTCCTCAGGATTGGCGATCTTTCCAGCATCCTCGCCGTCGCGCGCGGCAAGCAGTTCGCGTAAATCGGCAGCAATCTGGCGGCGATCGGCAAGCGTCAGCCTCTTGTAACTCTTCACCTCGGGCAGGTAGCTGTCATACCAGTCGCCAAAACCTTCGTCCCAGATGCGATCGATCGCTTCGAGATTCTGCTGGAGATGCTTGTAAAGCACGAGCAGCCGGCGCCATTTATGCTCATCGAAATCGAAATCGCCATCGGTGAATTTAAGGCCAGCTTCATACCCCCATCTCATGAGCTGACGAGAGACATCTGCGGGCATGTCTAGATTGAGACCGCCCTCGCGATCGGTGAGGAATATGCGAGCAACGCGCTCTCTCTGCCCGGTGATTTCCGACAGTAGCTGGTCCTGCCAGTCCTTGGCCGAATTAAGAATCTGCCACGCGAAGTCTGTAAGGCTTTTCACTTCCTTGATCTGGACGCCCATGCCCTCACTTGCCGTTGTCGGAAGCGCGACCCGGCTAGTCAATTCGTCGGCATCCCAAAGAAGGTCTTCAAGACTGAAGGCAAAGGTCGGGCGTGTTGGCAGTGGCGCGTCAAACATATGAATCGGGAAGTTGGAACTGATACCGCCATCGGAAAAATGGACCGTTCGGATTCGCTTATAAGGCTTACCACCCAGTGCATTGACGATCGAGGGTAATTCAGTGTCTTCGATCTTGAGTGGCACCGCACTGAAGAGGAGTGGGAAACTGAGGCTCATTCGCACAGCGATAACGACCGGGAGCCGATCCTCTGAAGGAAACAACCACGCGCCAGAGTAGCGCTGCCATTTTTTCGTCCCGTCCCTGTAGAGGTAGCGCATGACGGGAGCTGGAAAGAGCTTCTCCCAATCGGCAGGCATAAAGGCAGCGGTTACACCAAGACGTGGCAATGTGTGTGGGCGCCGCATCGAAAGGTTTGTTGTGACAACCTTGAGGTCGATCTCGACCTTATCCGGATCAGAGCCGCGTAGATCGCCAAAGGTGAGCGGGACCGGGTGATCGGGATCGCCAAAGGCGATATGCTGGAGCGCCCGATATATCCAGTCGGTAAGGCCTGGCTGTTGATTGCCCGGCTGCGTCAATCCTGTGCAGAACCCGTAGTGATGTTCCGGAAGCCGTTTAAACGCGTCAAGCAGAGGATCGGCAAAAACCCGCCTTCCCCAACGATAGATGCCAAATGTGCCGCCGGCCACCGCACCGAGAACTACAGCCAGGCCAGTCGCGTAGGAACTCGACTGGAGTGCGAAGGATGGCAATCCGAGCGCTGCACCTCCGCCAAGCGCCGGCAGTGCGGCGCGCCAAAGGCCTTGACGTAGGATCGGTAGGATGCCCCCAGCGGAAATGGCCGCCTTGAAACTATTAACCGCCGGCACCAACTCCGTGCTAGGCTGGAACAGCGAAAGCAAGCGATCAGGAAGCGCATCGCAATACGTCTTGAGAGTCAGGAAGCCTTCGGGACGTCCATTCAGCCGGGCATATTCTGCCGCGGCGGCGAACGCAGCGGCAATCGCACCGGCTGAAGTGCCGCCGAGGGAGTGAAGGCGGTATTTCGTCGCGATTTGGAGAACGGCATAGGGATAAACCACGCCAGAGGTAATGCCGCCTTTCATGATCATATCGCATTCAGCCATGGCGCCATGTGTGAACTGGTCCACCGTGAAGGTTGGCAGGTCTATTGCTGAAACTGCGAGAGTATCGCTCTCTGCTCTCTTCACCATTGGCAGGGCCCAATCGAATTTCGGGCTACGGCACCGGGATGGTTTGGCTCGAACGTATTGTTTATGAAGTAGACCAACCGGAAGCTCGGGGGGTGGATTCGCTTCGAACGCTTGGAGAGAATGCCGCGCGCTCGCGCCTGCAGCAGAGTAGCGGTCCCATCGCGGGTCGCGGGCGTGAAATCGTGTACCTCTGGGCGTCGGTAACGCCCCCACTGCGCAGCACGGTGTCTCGTCGAAACGGCGATCCCTAAATAGCCAGCTAGCACTGGAGGCCTAAGCGGCATGAAGTCCCCCATTTCAACGTCATGCTTCTAGTCCGAGTATGATAAAATCTCAACCAAAGAGATTGCAATATCAAAATCCATTTTATGTAGGGTTGCGGTGAGCTGTGGAGGTACTGCATGGATTGCTGTGACCGTCACACAGAATGGGCTGGCGTTCAAAACGTAGTTGCCATCCGCTCATGACTTTCGTCCGGAGGAGTTTTTTACGTGTTGGATGGGGCTCAGGAATATCCTCGCGCGCGCGCCGGCGCCGAACCGATCTTTCTGGGAACGGTCCCGTTCTCTGCCGGTGGCGGGAATCGAACGAGCGGCAGGTTTTGGGCGGCGAGGAGAGCACTCCGAACGACAAGGACGAGGTCGGATCCGGGCAGCAAAAAAGCGTCGTCATTCCAGCCATTCACCTGGCTCTGAAGACTATGGCAGAATTCCCTAGAATCATGGAAGAATAACACCCAGATCGGGAGGGGAATTTGGCAGACAATATTATCAAGGTTGCGATCCATCACTTGGCGCGCAATCCCGACAACATTTACGAAGTTCACCAAGGTAATGGGCAGCTCGCGGTCAGCGCGACGGCCAGACGCCTTATCGACGAATTGCATAAGCTCTATGCCCGCCGCCCGTCGAAGGCTTACGGCAAGTTCTCCGAAAATACGGTCGACTATCCGACGTCGGTCCGGTTGACCGAATACCTTTCCCAGACGGCCTCTTTCGAAGACACGACGATCGCGTTGATGAACACCCTGGCGAAGGAAGCTCGGGGGCGCGCCGCCTCCGAGGGAGGGCACGTTTTCTTCGCGCATTTCCAGCGCGACGACCGGCAATACATCCTGGTCGCCATCGTCAATGATAAGATCAGTGCTGCGTTGACTGATACAGCCGACCTCCAAGACGTCAAGCACCTCGATGTCGACGGTTACCGTTTCGCCGGTCGGGTGAGCCTTGAGGGTTGGGCCAACAACGAGGAGCGGTACGTCAGCTTCTTAAAGGGCAAAGGCAACGTTTCGGAATACTTCATGGCCTTTCTTGGTTGCGACACGACCGCTGCTAGCCGGGTCGACACGTCCAACTGGTCAAGGCCATCAAGCATTTCGCTGACAGTCGACCTCTTGAACCGGCAGAACGTGCCGAGTTCATGGCCCGTGCGAACGACATATGCGCCAGAGACTCCAAGGCAGATAAGCCAATCAACTTTGCCACCTTGGCGAACGAGTTGTATCCCGAGGACCCGGAAGCCCTCATCGAGGTCCTGGCCGATCCTGATCGCGGTCTGATCGACGGGTTTGTCGCCGATCGCAGGGCATTGCGTGGCCTAGTGTCCTTTAAGCGTAAGACGTCGAACTGGTCGGTCGAGTTCGAACGCGAGGCGCTGAATTCTGACAAGGTCCGGTATGACCCGGAGACGAACAGCATCATCCTTTTCGATGTGCCCGACGACCTTCGTAATGACTTGCTGGCGGAGATAGTGGATGGCGAATGACGCCATCACTTGGGCGGACCTTCTGGAGATATACCAGAACTCCGTCTGGGTGGATGACCATATTGCAGATCTGACCATTGTCAGCGGGGGCATCGCTAGGACGCTAAAGCTCGTCGAGACCTCCGATCGCGCCTATCATGAAGCCGACATCTCGTTGCAGGACGATAAGACGCAACTCACGGTCGGTTCCGTCGTCGAAGTGCGTATCGGTTCACCCCACCGCAGCTTAGGCCTATTAGTCAAGGATTGGGACGCGTTGCTCGCCTCGTCGGTCTCCAGAATGCGGGAGCCTTCGACCTTCTATATCCGCTCCGACCAAACCCACAATGCTACCCTGCCTCCCACCGACACGCTTCTCCGATATCGGTCGACCATGAAGCTTGTGATGCTGCTCTCGGAATCCGCGCTGTTCGCCGATCAGCAGCAGGCAAAGCTTGTGTATTTTGCAGACGCTCGCACCGAAGTGCCGGTAAAGTTTACCGCGAAGGACCTGCGCTCCATCGACACCGCGCAGGTAGACCTCCTCGAGAAGGCTCTCGAAGGTGAATTCCATGCGGAACAGCGGCTCGGTATTCTGGCAGACGCAGTGGTGGAGCTTGTTTCCAGTCAGAGCGCTGTCGGCCGCTTTCACTATCTCATGCAGAACGTCGACGAACTTGTCAGCTGGGTTAATGACGGGTACCGCCTGTTCGCATCAAGCTTCTCTTATTCGAAAATCCGCGGCGAGCTGGAAAAGACACAATCAGAATACGTAGGCCGAATCCACAAGACGTTCAGCGACATCCAAGGCCAGCTTTTGGGGCTGCCTGTTGCATCCGCGCCGACTGTCTGCGGCCCCGAGCTTTTGGCCAATGTTGCCGTAGTCTGCGGTGCCTGTCTCTTCGCCGCCTTGCTGATCACGTCCTGAATCAATCAGTGGATGACGCTCGACGCGATATCGCGCGAGCTTAAAGGCCAGAGGACAAGGCTCAACGCTGAGTTCACAGAGATCAAAGACCTCTTTACCGGCAGTTTCGATGCTCTCGACGGCCGAGTCCTGTGGCACAGATGGATAATGGCCGTGATCGTCGGCCTGTCCGTGATCGGCGCCATGTTTACAGCAAGGGCCTATTTCTTGCTCACGAGCGTCAACGCGTGGTCGTGCCTGGTCAGGCACGGGGCCACATCTTAGTTCGTGGCAGCAGCCGACAAGGCGAACGGTTACTGGTAAGGCTGGCCGCTTTTATAAGACGCTCCCGGAAAATGCCCGGTTTCAGGATACTCTCTGCAACATGCGAATGGCTGGGATGGTGGCGATTCCGGTCGGTCCGCCACGCGCCTTCATTTCGGACGTAGGGGCCACCGCCTACGGTGCCCAAAAAGCGGACATGAATCCATGAAGGCGTCATATTGCCTGTGCGTCAAAAGCAGTCATGGCGCTCTTCCGCGACGCTGGTCGTCCTCCCGCCATCCTTTTATGGCGCTGCCGAGAAAACCGAGCGCGTAGTGCGTGATGACGGCGTATAGGCCAACAATCGACGCGTATCCTATGAAAAAGCCAAGCGTGTTCTCGCTGAAGTCCCACATATCCAGCGAATAGGTCAGCATCAGCTTGGTCCCGAAAGCCATCTCGAACGAGCTTTTCACACCCCAGATCGCAATGGCCAAGGCCATGGCCCTAAGAACCATGGTGGGTAAGCTACTTGGCGAAGCAAGACGCAAGGTTGACTGGATCGTGTTCATCACGACAGTCCAGCGTGTTCCCAGATGGATAGCGATGATCAGCAAAACCCAGTATCCGGCGAACATATGGATTTCCCTAACGGCGAAGGCCCCGCTGAGGGCGGTGAACGGGAAGAGGTCACGGGAGACCAGCAAGCTCGTCACCATCATGACCGTCATGCCGATAGCGAGGCAAAAGATGGTGACGAGGTTGACGATGCGGGTGGCATCAACCTTGCGCTTCGTCACGCTGCCGTACCAACGCCTGTTGAAGACGTTGTGCACGATCACGAGAACCAACAGGGCCGTGCCGAACAGCTCGTGGGAGAGATTGTCGAGCCACCAATATCCGAGGCAGGCGATGACGAGCGCGACGGCCAGGAAGTCCAGTAGCAGGCGGATACGGAAGACGTTCATTCGAATTCGAACCGCCGCATTTCGTTGAAGGTGTAGAGAAAGTCACGATCCGCGCGGGACATGTGACAGCTCTGGCAACGGGCAGTGTTTTCGGCTTCGTTGATCGTGCCATCCGGCTTGAACCACTGGAACTGCCAGTCAGCAGTGCGGCGATTTTCGTCGTAGTCCTGTCCCCAGTTCTCGCCCTTCTCCATGATAAAATACCGGAAGACTTTACCGTCGCGGTAGTCGACGAGCGCAACCTGCGTGCCGTTCGGGATCGGGTCACCGCGCTTGACGGCCTCGATCGCCTCGCGTGTCGTCATGATGTGCTCGGTGACTTCGCCGCGCGTTACCGTCGTGTAGTGAACAAGCTTTGCGATGTCGGGCATCGTCGCGCGCGTCGGCTCCGCGTGGACCTGCATGCCGACGAGCAGGACCGTCAGTCCAGCAAGCGTCGCGCCGCCAATACTGCCAATGATCTTCTTCATCCAAACTCCTCTGGTCAGCGCGGTACGAAACGTCACCGCGTGTATTGCTCGTCGGTGACGTGTTCCATCCATTCGACCGATTTGCCGTCGAGCGTCTCGGAAATGGCGATATGGGACATGCCTGTGGTCGCGGTCGCGCCGTGCCAGTGCTTCACGCCCGGCGGAATCCACGCGATGTCGCCCGGGCGGATTTCCTGGACCTCGCCGTCCCAATGCTGGACGAGACCGACACCTGCCGTGACGATCAGCGTCTGGCCAAGAGGGTGCGTGTGCCAGGCGGTGCGTGCGCCGGGCTCGAAGGTTACGGTCCCTCCACCCACTGTGGCGGGCGCGGTTGCGGAGAAACGGGAATCGACCCGGACAGCTCCCGTAAAATTGCTTGATGGACCCACCGTCGACGGGTTGGTCCCGACCCGTGTCACCGACACAGCCTCGTCGGGTTCGGCAGACGCGGCGGATGCGCCCAGGGATAAGGCTACGGTCAATACGGTCTTCATGTTCATCGTGCACCTGTCATCGTGGAAGCCTTCGTTGGCTGTTTATTTTTCGGCGAAGACTTCCTTGGCGATTGCCACTGCCGACACGGCGCTCGGCCAGCCGGAATAAAACGCCATATGGGTGATGGTCTCGACAAGCTGCTCTTCCGTCAGGCCATTGGCCTTGGCGCGCACGAGATGCGAGCGGAGCTGGTCCGGACGGTTGAGAGCGATCAAGGCCGATACCGTCACCAGGCTTCGGTCGCGCTGGGAAAGCTGCGGCCGCTCCCAGATGTCGGCGTAGAGGACGTCATCCGTCAGTTCCGCCAGCTTCGGTGCGATATCGCCCATCAGTTGCTGGGTCCGCGAGCGGGCGGAATCAAGATTCGAGGCTGGTTCCTGTGCCATGCTGGCCTCCATTCCGGCTGCCATGACGATGGCTGCGGCAAAAATTCCCGACATAAGCTTTTTCAAGTTCGTTTCCTTCATATTTCGAGCCTTCGGTTGTACCGAAGGCGGAACGACGGCGCAGGGGCGCTTGCCTGGGATGCACCTCATGCGGAGGCGAGGTGACGGTCAAAGAACGGCTTCAACCTGGACAGGGCCGCATCGACATATTCGGGGACCCAGTAGGTCTCGATGTGCTTGGCGCCCTCGATCTTGAAGAGTTCCTTGTCCGTGGTTCCGATGGCCTTGGAGAATGCATCCTCGGTCATGTAGAGGGTGTCGGCAGCGCTGCCCGCGATCATCAGCAACGGCCCGTCGATCAGCGCGATCTCGTCTGTCGCGTCCCAGCGCATCAAGTCCATCAGGCTGCTCGTCGTGTACTTAAAGGTGGAGCCCGGATGGGCGTGGGTGCGCCAGTAGTACTCATAACCTTCGCGATAGAGATCGAACGGCAAGGCGGCGATCTGCGCGTCCGTCAGGTTCGCGTCTCCCGAGTATAGAACCTCGCCACCGGCCGCTTCCTGAGCACGGGCCGCAGATGCCTGCTGCAGGCGCTGCTGGATCGTGTCCATCTGGCTATCCTGGAAGCCGTTGCGGCGGACGCGCCCGGAGTTGAACATGCTGAGCGTCGCCACGGCCTTGAATCGCTTGTCCGTCTTGGCGGCCGACAGCGAGTACCCACCGCCGCCGCAAATGCCGAACAGGCCAAGACGCGCCGTATCGACACCGGGGAAGCGGCTGATGAAGTCAGCCATTCCATGGATGTCCTCAATGCGGAACTGCGGCTTGTCGATGCTGCGCGGCTCGCCGCCGCTTCCGCCCTGATAGGCGGCGTCGGCAGTGATAGTGATGAAGCCTTGCTCTGCGAGGCGCTGGGCATAGAGGCCCGTCGTCTGCTCCTTCACGCCACCATTCGGGTGTGCCAGCACGATGGTCGGATAGGACTTGGCCGGATCATACCCAGCCGGGGTATAGACATTGGCGACGATATCGAGGCCGTTCAGCTTATATCTCACGGGGTGGATGTTCACCTTGCCCGGCTCGTTCGCGGTGATCGCACCGTCATAGACGAGCGTGAACGGATTCTGCTTGTAGTCGGCGGCGACTGCTTTGTTCGTCATTTTTGACACTCCCAGGAGTGCACCGGAAACGACGAGCGCGGAGGCTCCAAGGAACTCGCGTCTTCTTGTGTTGATGATTTCATTAGCCATGGTCTGGCTCCTTCTCAGTTCGGGAAGCGCGCAGTGGCTGGTCGCACGAGCGCGCCAATAGATCAGTCGAGCTTTTTATCGTTCAAGAATTTGGAGACGACGTCAGCGATTTCGACATTGTTCAGGTCCGACATCAGGAAGTGGGTTCCGCCCTTGATGCCGATCTCCGGCAGGTGAACCAGCGTCGCGTCGCCGCCGTGCTTGTTGACGGTGTCGACCCAGAGCTTCGCCATAGCGAGACGAACCCGCCAGTTGTCCTGGCCGCGCTCTGTCGTCGGCTCGATCGGGAAATTGTCGCCGTAGTAGATGACGATCGGCAGCTTGGTCAGTTTCTCGAAATCGGCGACGGGAACCGCTTCACCCTTGAGCGTGCCGGCAGCGCTCGGCATGTCGGCTGGCACTTCGCCTTCCGGAAAGATGAAGCCGCTACCGGGCTCAAGCGCGACGATGCCCTTGACGTTCGGATTCTTGATCGCCGTCAGCCAGCCGGGTCCACCTGCTTGCGAATGGGTGAACAGGATGCCCGGTCCGGTCTTCTCGAACAGGGCTGACATGGCGTCCGAGATCACGGTTGCATCGAAGGGCCCGGTGTTCGGGGTGACCGAACGAAAGAACTGGTCAAGGGCTGCGGGGCTACGATCGAACTGGACGTTCTCAAAGTAGTCGGGCCATTTTCCGAGCCGGAACTGGTCGAAGAACAACTGGTCATAGGGTGTCGGCTCAATCGTCGTCGCCACGGTGCTGTTGCCCGCGCGGCCACGACGCGGCTGGTCGACGATGTAGGTGGAGAAACCCTTGCGTAGGAAGATGCTCTGGAAACCTTCACGGCCATCCGGTGTGGTCTCCCAACTACGGCCGGACTGGAATGCTCCGTGCAGCATGATGATCGGCAGAGGCTTGGGGTCCTGCGGAACCTGGTAGAACACGTAGGCATGGTCGCCGTGAAGCGACTGTCCCTCAGGAGTCGGGGCATTGTTGTTGTAGGTGCCCGCGGTCTGCGAGACCGTACCGCCCACCGCAAAGCTGCCCTGATCCTGGATGACGAGCGGTTCAGGCTTGGAAGCGGACTGGGCAAACGCCACACTGGTGATCGCGAGGGCGCTTGAGAAAGCGAGGACGGATAGGGTTTTAGCGAGTGTGCGGGGCATATCGATCTCACAATGGTGACGTTGAGAGAAGGGTATGCGGACATCACTCAGATGATTAGCTGCCCATTTCCGATTGAAGCCATTAGCCTCTCTTATTAATCACAAACGGTTGATTAGCGCGTTATCCGCGATAGCGAAGGGCTTCTACGACCAAGGCGAATGCGGGAGAGGTGTGTCTGCGGTTCGGGTAGTAGAGATGATATCCTGGGAATGGCTCGCACCAGTCTTCTAGCACCCGCACCACCTCGCCACTGGCAATCAGGTCCGCCACCTGATCCTCTGGCATGTAGGCCAGGCCAAGTCCTCTTCTCACAGCGTCGAGGCGCATCGCGATGTTGTTGAACACCAGTTGCCCTTCCACCCTCACCTTGAGCTCGTGTCCGTCCTTTTCGAACTCCCACGAGAGGATGTTGCCGTGGGTGGGCATCCTGATCTGAATGCAGTTGTGTCCTGTCAGGTCCTGGGGCACTTCGGGCCACGGGTTCTGTCGGAAATAGGAGGGTGCCCCAACGACAGCCATGCGCATTTCCGGACCGATGCGAATAGCAATCATGTCCTTGGCCAGTTGCTCGCCAAGTCGCACGCCTGCGTCATAGCGCTCGGCCACGATATCCGTGAGCCCATAGTCCACAGTGATCTCGATGTTTACGTCCGGATTGTCTGGAAGGAATTTTTCGAGCGCGGGTGCGAGGACGGAAATTGCGGCGTGCTCGCCTGACGTAATACGAACGGTTCCCGCGGGCTTGTCCCGCATTTCGGCTAGGGCCGACAGTTCCGCCTGGATTTCCTCGAACCTCGGTCCGGCCGTCCTCAAGAGGCGTTCGCCAGCCGCTGTGGGAGATACACGGCGCGTTGTTCTGGTGAGCAGTCGAAGCCCTAACCTTTCTTCAAGACCTCGAACGGTCTGGCTAAGCGCCGATTGCGACACGCCCAGTTTGACCGCCGCTTTCGTGAAGCTCTCTTCGCGCGCCACCATCACGAAGGCGACCAGATCGTTGAAGTTCTCCTGTGGCATTCATTAGGCATCCTTATAGCTTCATCCCGATTACTGCCCCTAATCCAAAGGGTCGGCAAGCGATATGTTGCATTTATAGAAACAGACATCGCCGTGGAGGACGGAGGGGTCTACACTGAACGGAACACGGAAATGCCAATCGGCCCTGATGCAACTCCCCCGAACAAGACGGCCATCCTCGCGATCATCCTGATCAGCTACGTGATGATCGTCCTCGACATCTCCATCGTGCTGACGGGGCTGCCAAGGATTCATGCCGAACTGGGCTTCAGCGATGCGGGCCTCGCTTGGGTCTCCACCGCCTACACGCTGACCTTCGGTGGCTGCCTGCTGCTCGGTGCGCGGGCGGGCGATATCTTCGGGCGACGCCGGATGTTTCTTGTCGGCTTGACGATCTTCTCGCTTGCCTCGCTGGTCATCGGCGTGTCGCAGACACCCGCGGTCATGATTGCCGCGCGATCCCTGCAGGGTCTCGGTTCTGCTATCCTCGCCCCTTCGACGCTCGCTCTCCTGCAGACCAATTTTGAGCCGGGACATGAGCGCACGCGCGCTGTGTCCTACTATGCTGCAGCGGCAGGCGTGTCCGCCGCGTTCGGCCTGGTGATCGGTGGACTTCTTGCCGACTGGCTATCCTGGCGCGTCGGGTTCTTCATCAACCTGCCCGTCGGCATTACGATGATGGTGGCCGCCAAACGCTACGTGCGTGAAACGGAGAGAACCCCCGGCACCTTCGATATCGCGGGTGCGATCATCTCGACGCTGGGTATTGTCGCACTCGTCTACGGCGTCATCCGATCCGCCTCGACCGAATGGTCCGACGGGGTGACCGAGGCTTGCGTTGCTTTTGGCATCGTCATGCTGATCCTGTTTGCGTTCGTGGAATCGCGTGCGAGCCAACCGATCATGCCGCTATCCCTCTTCGCTGACCGAGAACGGTCGGCAGCATACGGGGCGCGCGCCTTGTTCCTCGGTGCGAATGTCGGATTTTACTTCTTCGTCGCTCAGTTCCTTCAGAGCGTCGTCGGTCTGAGCTCCTCGGAAGCGGGCATCGCCTTTCTTCCGACGACGGTGGTCAACTTCATCGTCGCCATGTCGGCACCACGTCTGATCGGACGATACGGCGCGGGCAAAGTCCTGGTTACCAGCGTCGTGACGGGCCTGATCGGCATGATCTGGCTCAGCTTCGCCATGCAGCAGGCATCGCTTGCCGCGCTCGTCATCCCGATGATGTTGATCGGAGCCGGCCAAGGTGGCGCACTCGGACCGCTGACGGCCTCCGGGATCGTGCGTGTGCCGTCGGAGCGGGCGGGAGCAGCGTCGGGTGTCGTCAATGTGGCCCATCAGCTTGGCAGTTCGCTCGGTCTCGGTATGCTCGTTGCCGCTGCGGCACTCGGATCGCAAGGCCTGCAGGGCACCGAGCTTCTGGCCAGACGCGCAAGCGTGGCGATGGAAACCGGGTCGGCTTTCATTGCCCTGACCCTGATCCTCGCCGTCCTGTTCATGGCGCGTCCTGGCTACCGCCCGGACACCACATCAACGACGGCATGACCACGCGACAAGGGCGGCGTGCCACCGTGCTCCTGCATCATTGAAAGGAAACTGACATGACAAGCAAAATCCCCACCGTCACCCTGAACAATGGGATCGAGATGCCGATCCTTGGCTTCGGCGTGTTTCAAGTACCCGATCCCGCCGAATGCGAGCGCAGCGTCCGCGACGCGATCGACGTCGGCTATCGTCTCCTCGATACTGCGACGTCTTATGGCAACGAAGAGGCGGTCGGCACCGCGATCCGCAACCACGGCATCGATCGAAGCGAGTTGTTCGTCACCACCAAGCTCTGGATCGAAGACGCGACCTACGAGGGCGCGAAGGCTGCTTTCGAACGTTCCTTGAACAAGCTGCAGCTCGACTATCTGGACCTCTGGCTCATCCACCAGCCCTACGGCGATGTCTATGGTGCGTGGCGTGCGATGGAAGAGCTTTACAAGGCCGGGCGTATTCGTGCGCTCGGCGTCAGCAATTTCTATCCCGACCGACTGACTGACTTCGTGCTTCACAACGAGGTCGCCCCTGCGGTCAACCAGATCGAAATCCATCCGTTCCACCAGCAGGACGACGCTCAGAAGGTACTGGAGGAGTACAATGTCCAGGCGGAAGCATGGGGTCCATTCGCGGAGGGCAAGAACGGCTTGTTCACCAACAACCTCTTGCAGTCGATCGGCAAGAGGCATGGCAAAAGCGTTGCGCAGGTCGTACTTCGCTGGCTGCTCCAGCGCAACATTGTTGCTATCCCGAAGTCTGTGCGCAAGGAGCGCATGGCCGAGAACTTCTCGGTCTTCGACTTCGCGCTGGATCAGGACGACGTTGCAGCGATCGCCTCACTCGACCAGAAATCCAGCAGCTTCTTCGACCATCGCGATCCGGCCATGGTGAAGTGGCTCGGCACGCGAAAGCTTTGAGCTGATGGCACAAGGTGGCGGCGTGTTGGCTTCCAGTTTTAAGTTCGATGCCATAGGTATGTCCTGGGAGATCGACACGCCTGCGCCGCTCGTAGCGGAGACCAGGGCGCATATCCTTGATCTGGTTGAACGCTTCGACAGCATCTATTCGCGGTTCCGCCATGATTCCATCGTGACGCGGATCGCAAATGCTGCCGAAGGCGGAAGGTTCAGCTTTCCGGCTGATGCAGCCCCGATGTTCGACCTCTACGACCGCCTTCATGACGCGACAGCCGGGGCGGTCGATCCGCTCGTCGGCCGCGACCTGGAGCTTCTCGGATATGACCGCGACTACATGCTGGTTCCTGACGACGAGGCTATCGCGGCCACGGAGGCGCAACGGCCGATCTGGAGCAGAGACGTGCAGCGCGAGGTCAATTCGATCACGACGCAAAGGCCGCTGGTCATCGATGTCGGAGCTGTCGGCAAAGGCAGAGTGGTCGATCTGATCTCCGATCTGCTTGCGGCGGAAGGTTTCAGAGACTTCGTCGTCGATGGCAGCGGCGATATCCTCCATCGCGGCGATACCGCGCTCGATGTCGGTCTCGAACATCCGCTTGATCCGCAGATGGTGATCGGGGTCGCAAACCTGATCAACGGCTCCCTCTGCGCCTCGGCATCCAATCGCAGGACTTGGGGTGACGGCCTCCACCATGTGCTCGACGGCCGAACCGGGCGACCAACGACTGAGGTCATCGCCACCTGGGCGATCGCGGCAGACACGGCAACCGCCGACGGACTCGCGACTGCGCTCTTCTTCGGCTCCTCCTCGCGTCTGATGGCAACCTTCGACTTCTCTTATCTGCGCATGTTGGCCGACGGGCGCGTCGAGGTCTCGGACAATTTCGACGGCGAAATCTTCACCTGAAACAAGGGAAACACGATGCAACACCAGACGAGAAACCTACTGATGGCCAGTGCCCTGACATTCACGCTTGCCGGAGCTGCGGAAGCACAAAGCACAAGGTCCGCCAGATTTGTGGATGGCGTCTACACAGCGACCGGAGAATACGGCGGCCAGCCATCGCATATCACGGTCAAGGCAACGCTGAAGGACGGCATTGTGACTGCCGTGAGCGTCACCCCGCATGCCTATGTCCCCCGCTCCCTCGAACTGCAGCGCGCATTTGCAGCCGCCGTGCCGAAGGTCGTGGTTGGCAAGCGCATCGATCAGGTCAGGGTCGGCAAGCTTGCCGGGTCGAGCAGCACGCCCAAGGGTTTCAATGATGCCATCCGGAAGATCAGGGCGCAGGCTGCACGCGGATGATCGACATGAAAGCAGTCGTCCGATGAAGGGAGCGCATCGTTGAACAGCCTCAAGACAGTTCTTTTGGCTTCGTTGCCATTCCTGTTCGATCCCGTTGCTGGACGGACCGAAACCACGATGCCGCAGTCCGAACGCGCAGAAAGCACGGAGCGGCGGCACCTATCTGCGACGAGTACGGTCGGAGACATCCTGCGCCATCCGGCATTCTCGGGATACGCCGATCGCGTCCTGCCGTGGGACGATCGTTCCTATGACGAGACGATGATATTGAGCGAAATCGGTGGGCTTCTTCCGTATCACAGTGCAGTCGACACCGGGACGGTGCTTGGCGGATTGAACCGGATGATCGAGGATGTCGCAGCGGGCCAACAGGTGTTTTACGATATCTATACCGAGGCCGATAAACGTGCAGACCCGAGCAAAGAGGACACGGGTCTATTCTACTTCCGCGGTCGGCCTGGCGCGCCCTTCGCGATCGTCTCCCCGGGCGGTGGCTTCGCCTATGTCGGCTCCGTCCACGAGGGGTTCCCTTTTGCGGTCGAGATCAACCGACAGGGCTATAACGTCTTCGTCCTGAAATACCGTGTCGGCCAGGGCGGCAGGGTCGCAACGCAGGACCTTGCGGCGGCCATTTCCTATGTTTTCAGGAACAGCAGGACCCTTGATGTCGCGACCGAGGGCTATTCCGTCTGGGGCAGCTCGGCCGGCGCACGGATGGCGGCGTTCATCGGATCGCGCGGGGTCGCCGCATTCGGAGGGGATGCCCTACCCAAACCAGCGGCGGTTATCATGGCCTATACCGCACATTCGGACCATTCCGACAGCGAACCGCCAACCTTTGCGGTCGTGGGATCACAAGACGGGATCGCTCCGCCCGCTTCCATGACAAGCCGGATCGCCGAACTGAAGCGGCTCGGTACCACCGTCGAATACAGAGAATTTCCGTCAGTCGGCCATGGTTTCGGGACGGGAGCAGGCACCAGCGCCGAAGGCTGGATCACCGAGGCCACGCGCTTCTGGGAACGGTCGCTCTGACCGCTGGACACTCCGATACACTCACCACCAACGAAAGGAAAACGGATATGACCATGAAACATGGACCTGAGCTAAATCGGCGCGGCTTGTTGCTCGCTGCTGGAGGTTTGGCTGCTGCGGCAACCGTCGATGTAGCAAGCGCACAGACAGCCACGCAGCCTGCAGCGCCCGCAGAGGCTTCCACATCTGCGATCGGAAGGCGTAAGCTTGGCACGCTGGAGGTCTCCAGTGTCGGCCTCGGCGTCCAGAACATGAGCCGTACTTACCAGCAGACGATCCCAACGCGCGCCGAGATGCACAACATCATCCGCGCCGCCTTCGACAACGGCCTGACCTTCTACGATGCTGCGGAAGCCTACGGCCCGCATGAGGTCGAACGCATCCTTGGTGAGGGCGTCGAGCCGTTCCGCGACCAGATCGTCATCGCCACCAAGTTCGGCTGGAACATCGATCTTGAGACTGGTGAGCGCAAGCCTGGCCTCAATAGCCGCCCTGAGCATATCAAACTGGTGGTCGAGGGCATGCTCAAGCGTCTGCGCACCGACCGTATCGATCTGCTCTATCAGCACCGCGTCGATCCGCAGGTTCCGATCGAAGATGTTGCGGGCGCGGTCAAGGACCTGATGGACGAGGGTAAGGTCCTTCATTGGGGCCTGTCCGAAATGGGCTTGCAAACGCTTCGCCGTGCGCATGCCGTGCTGCCGATCACAGCCGTCCAAAGCGAATATTCGATGCTGTGGCGTGGCCCGGAAACTGGAGCAATTCCGGTCTGCGAGGAGCTTGGCATTGGCTTCGTTCCCTGGAGCCCGCTCGGCGTTGGCTTGCTGAACGGGGCGATCGATGCGCGTACGCGGTTCGCCGAGGGCGACATCCGCGGCATTGAGGGTCGCTTTGCACCGGAGAACCTACCAAACAATCTGGCGCTGGTGGAACTGCTGAAGGTCTGGGCCGAACGCAAGCAGGCTCGTCTTGGTCAGATCGCCCTGGCATGGCTGCTTGCCCAGAAGCCATTCATCGTCCCGATCCCCGGAACCACCCAAATGGCACACATGATCGAGAACATCGGCGCGCCCACGATCAGCTTCTCATCTCCCGAAATCGCCGAATTGAACGCGGCAGTCGCCGCCATCGAGATCAAGGGAGAAAGACTTCCCGCCGCCGTCCAGGCGTTCTCGGATGTCGAGTCCCCTAAGAAATCCTGACCCCTGACAGGACGGCTGGCCGACCCCGGCATGGAAGGGCGCTCGATTTCACCTCTGGCTAGCGCCCTTCGTGTTTCTGACGTCATTGTTCACGGCGACTATGCACTCCACCGCGCGCCGCCCATCAAGTGTGCGTTGGCGGAGCTGGTCAAATTGCCTTCTAAGCCGCGATGCTGCGGCGTGACGCACATCTCGTCGCAATGGCCGCTTAGGGTCGAGCATCCGTCCCATCGATGTCCACTCTCTCCGTTCGCCATCCCAACATCGGACAGTCTCCTTCCGGCCCCTGCTTGTACCCTAGAGCTTCGCGTTCCTCCTTTGGCCAATTGTGGCCATAGGAGAACTGACATGGGTATCTCACAATATGATCCTGCCGCACTGGGTCGACCGGCCTGGAACGCAGGCAAGCAAGTTGGCGTCAAGAAGCCCCTGAAGCAGCGCCAGATCTGGGCAGTCCGCTTCTTCCTCGACCGTGAGGGAAGGATGAGAGATCGGGCGCTTTTCGATCTCGCCATCGACAGCAAGCTCCGTGGCTGCGATCTGGTAAAACTGAAAATCGGGACTCTCGTCACGGGCCACGAAATTCGAACCCGCGCGATGGTGGTTCAGCAAAAGACCGGACGACCCGTGCAGTTCGAAATTACGACCGAGGTAAGAGCTAGTCTGCTTGCCTGGCTTCAACGACGGGGAGGAACAGTCGATGACTATGCCTTTCCCAGTCGAGTCAACCACGCTGATCATCTCAGCACTCGGCAATACGCCCGGCTGGTCGATGAGTGGGTGACGGCGATCGGGCTTCGTCGGGAGGATTACGGTACGCATTCCCTGCGGCGAACGAAGGCTGCGATGATCTACAAGGCCACCGGCAACCTTCGAGCGATCCAGATCCTGCTTGGCCATACAAAGATTGAGAATACAGTCAGATATCTGGGCGTCGACATTGAGGACGCACTAGAACTGGCCGAGCGGACTGAAATCTGAGAGGGGGGTGGCCCTGCAGGTTGTGGGGCTACCCCCTTTCCCCGGAGATTCTTCACAAGGATTCAATCTGCTTTGCGCCTTCATCCCAGTCATGCGGCGACCTGATTGACGGGCCCGAAAGCGGACATAAACGGGATGGCAAGTTCGAATTGCCGATGCCCGATTAGGACGGTCCGTCACTCAAGCGATCGCTTTGAAGTTTCTTCCGCTGCTATTTTGACATGTGTTTAGGAGTGCGACTAAATCATTTAAGGGCAGCCAGTCTCGCCTGGAGTCCCATAGCAGTTGGCACCTCGGCCACCACTAACCTGGCCACGATGTCGATGACAGCGTCACGCACCGACTGCAGCCTCAGCAGATCGTCGCCGTTTTGGGCGAGGACGCAATCCACCAGCTCGGCGACCGTGTTGGCAGTGCCCGTTCGATAGAAACGATCGGACGTGTTCATAGCGTCGCGGACCCAGCAAACGCCTTCAAGGCGCATATGCCGTCCCGCTTCGGTCGTAAGAAAGTGGCAGAATGTCCCGAGATCGTCTTCATCACGGGCCAAGTCGCTTTCAGCCCAACGCCGATAATAATCGACGAGCTCGGGAAGGCGCGCGCGGATCTCATTCGCTTGGCTAAGCGCTGCGTGGGAATTGAGCCCCATGAGCTTTACGATCATCTGACGACCGCGATACCACCGGCGCCCTGATGACCAGTTCGCAGCGAAGGCTGTATCGAGCATGGCTTTCCAGATCGCCATGAAGCGATCGGCATCCTGCGGTTTGAAAGGAAGCAGGAACCAGCCAGCCGCGAAATGCTCAGTCGCATGATATCCATTCGGCCCGACCGCTAGGATCGCCTGCCACAGAGGCTTTGCATCTTCTGAGGCTCGGCTCATCACGAACCTGGGCGCTACACGTAGGATCGCATATCCGAGACCACTGGGCAGATCATATTCGTCGCCATCGTCATCATCGTCGGCGTCACTACTGCGTTCACCCTCCATGCGCCACGCCTCAAAGGCCCACAGATTTTCGAGTAGCAGATGATTCTCCGGATCAAGCGTGAGCGAGCCGTCATCCTCAGGGTCGAGCAGCCACGCATATCCGATCTCGAGAATATGGCTGCTTAATCCGGCAAACCGTCGCGACTTGCCAGCGAGGCGGGCAGGTCGATGAGGATTTAGGCGTGCGCGTCGCCGCTCCAGCAAGCGTTCTGCACGCCGAGCGATATTTGCGGGATCGACGTCACCAATCATGGCATCAGTCCCAAAAATTGGCTGCAATCGCAACCGACCTAGCCAACGCTGCCAGATCGCTGTCCGATCATCTTCGTCGTATCGCGGCATTAGACGATCGAGTGCAGCGACAAGCAACAGTACGAAGTTCAGCCGGTACCAGGCCGGTCCCAACTCCTTCCGATGTCGGGAGGCTGTCCCCATCAGCGTCTTGATCGCACTGCGGTCTCGGCTCGACAGGATTTGAACGAGCGCCGCATCCCAGTCGGCGGGCTCATCTGTTCCCAGCGCTGCGCTCAACGCACCTATAGCCGCAAAGCTCAGCGCTTCGTCGCCGGAGAAACGATCCCGCTGCTCACAGTCGGCGGTCGCGATAATTTGGCTGATGAGATTGAGCGCACGTTCCTTCGCGGGCCCATGTGTTTCGAGCCACTCACCGCCACGGGCCACCAACGTCGCAGCCGCGGCGGCGATCATGGTTCGCGATTCTTCTTCAGGGACCACCGGAGCATCGATCTGCTCTGGCAAAAGGCCAGCCAGATAGTCGCAGTCGGCTTCCGCCAGCGCGTCGGTTTGTGCCAGTATCTCGCGACACTGGTACGGCAGGGTGAGCGGCTGCAGTTTTGCATCGGCCTCAACCTGATAGGCCATCAGTTCGGCTTTCAAGTCGTCTGGATAGATGACCCGCGACACCAGGTCGCCGGTCGTCTCATCTAAAACCTGTTTGCGTTTGGCCGGATCGAATTCGCTCAGTAAGATACGCTGTTCGAGCCGCTCCTTATCATTGTCGGGAGCGGGCCACGCAGCCGTGCGTGAACCCAGGTCCGCCGCGAATTCCGCGTCCTGAACCGCTAGATCTCCGATCACCGTTCGCAGATCCATCTTCCGGTGCGGTGCCAAGACCCAGTCCCGCGCCATGTTGAACATCGCGTCACCATTCCGGAACCAGGAGAATGTGTCGAAGTTGAAACCGACATTTTTGACCCGTCCGTGATCCCACCAATACAGATCCTCCAGGCCGATCAACGGCCGCAATGCCCCTCGGAAAAGATTTGGCTGATGCTTGCCTGCATTCACGAGTACGCCGACAATCGCAGTCGATCCTTCCATCTCGAGCAGCCGTTCGCACCACGGGCTGATATCCTCGCCGGCATCCATCTTGAGGACCAGCCACCGCTCAAGCGCATCGAGCGCGCTGAAGAGCTGCCCGCTGTGGTTCGAATTTTGTTGCGACCACCCGAAATGCGACCGGGTGCCGGGAAATATGCGAACAACCGACGCCGATATTGGAACTGTAAGTACTGGCATCTCGGCATCCTCAGGCGCCTCTGAAAACCAGCGGGCCACGACGAAGTCGAGGAGCTGCTTGAGCGCTGCCAACGCTGCCTCAGGCTGCGCGGTCAGATATGGAAAAAACGGACTCTTCCAAAAGGCGGTTGGGTAGCTGGCACTATCATACTCCAGCCCATACGCCTCATCGATACGGAGCGACTGGCCATATTCCGTATGCGGCTGATCCTCGATCAAGCAAGCGAGCAGCACTTCTGTTGCGACCGCCGTGTCGGTCTTCATTAGCGGCACCAGGCCATTGGCGTGAAGCACTGCATTGCGAAAGGTATCAATCAATCGCGCACCGGGACCAAGCGGCCAAGGCGGCAATTCCCGCCGGCCTGATATGAAGGTCGACGGTGATGCACGCCGTCGCGGCGGGTTTGCCTTCTCCCGAGCCAAACGCTCGGCGCGATCCGCGGCGCGCATGCTGTCGACCCGCGCCTGCGCTGCCTCCACCATTGGACGACGGTGGGCCATTTCGAGCGCGAAGGCAGCGACATCATCCGGCAAGTCAGGCGCGCCAAGCAGTGCGGTGAGGTATATGAGTTTGCTGTCATCGCCGCCTCCATGAAAGTGGCGTGCCGTGCTGCTGATCTGCTCGGTACGCGCCGTCTCCAGCGCGACAGTGGCCATGACGTCCCGGAGCGGCATTGACTGATCGCCCAGCATCGTGGGTAAAGATCCAAGCCAAGTCTTGCAGACGCGCGCCACAATCGGCGCGCCGAGCGCTCCGACACGCTGGGCATGAGCGCGCAAGAAGCGGCCCATCGGTCCCCAGCGCTCAAGGAGCGGGAAGCGCATGTCGGCTTCAAGATAGATCCGCAGGCCGCTTTCCACCGCGATGTGGCTGGGCATGCTAGGGACAGTCGCGACGTGCAGGAACCGGTGCATAAGTCGCTTCAACAATGCCCCATCATTAGCAAATAGCAGCTCGAGCCGGTCTTCAAGGTGGCGATCGAGGCGGGCATCAAGGCACAATGCATCGAGAAGAATATCGCTCGCCTCGACATGGCCTCCTGCAGTTACTTGTTCGAACGCGCGGTCCCATCCGTCACGAGCCTGGTCAGGCTGGGACAGCATAAACTGACCCAGCAAGCGCAACGCCGGAATCCAGAGAGGCTGAGGTGCCAGCACAGCCCATTTCCACACATCGTGGGTAATTTCCTTCAAGCGTTGGTAGCGTGCCCAGTCCGAGGCAAGGTCATGACCAAATTCCACGCGATTGCGCGCATTGATATGAAGGGGCAGTTCATTGGACCGCTGATCGAAGGCGGCAAGATCACCCGCCTCAAGCTCGCTGATCGCGAAGCTTCGTTCGAACGCTGCGTCGCGTATCGCCAGTTGGATCAGGAGCCGCTGGAGCTGCCTTGTGGCGACACCGCTCGTCCAGCGCGCCCACAGCCGATCGGCGATTTCGGCGGTCGAGGTCGGAGCGTCGGTGGCGTCCTCGCGAAACGAGGATTCGGCGGTGACCACCCAGCCAAGCGTCTTAAGATTGGCAAAGAGCGGCAGGATGGCCGGATCATTGGCAATCCAGGCGAGTTGCGGAGCGCTGCGCAGCCCAGCCCGGATCGCGGCGGCTGATAGGACCGGCACAACCTGAACGGACGCGTCCGCAAGAGAAGCAGCTTTGCGAAGCTGATCTTCAAATCCCGACTGCGTAATAAGGACGAAACGCCAAGCACTATTCGCGGCGAGAAGCGATAGCAAGGCTGCAAGCTTGCCGAGGCTGGCTCCTTCGAGACGTTCGAGAGAATCGAGGACGAGGATCTTGTCGTCGCCGGGGCTTCTGTCGAGGACAGTGCCAAGCTCCTGGTCCAGTCCGATCGCCGAACGACCCGCCGCGCTCAGGGCGGCCCGCAGAATATCTGGTCCAAGCCAAATCTGGGTCGCATCGGCGAACTCCTGATCGAGAAGACGGGCCACCAAAGCCGATTTGCCGACGCCGGATTCGCCTATGACAATGCAGGCTCTTGATGTGCCCAGCCGTTGCAAAAGTTCCGCAGCCTCGCGCCGTCGATCAACGACATGCCCGTTGGGAAGCGCGACTTCGATGGTGTCGCGCTGATCGCTCGACAGATTTTGGAGCGAGCGCCAGGACGCCGATATGCTGGGGTGAGCTTTCAAACCGAAACGGTTGGAAAGGTCGCCCAGCAATCGTGGTAGCCGAACAAAGCCGCTTCCCAGGCGGGCGCTCTCGGCCGTCTGGACCAGCGCATCCCACAACGCGTCCGCCTCCGTCTGAGTGTCAGAAACCAGAGCCGTCCGGCATCGCTGTTTGGCCTGCTCCACGTTGGATGAGGGGTTCAACTGGAAATCAACTGGGTAGAGATGAAGTCTGGCGATCAGTGCTAGCGTATCGGCCTCATTCAGTGGCGACCCATTCTCTTCTCCCGGTCCATGCACCGAATCGAAGATTTTGCGGTGCTTCTGGCTGGCATTGATCCGCCCCATGGCCAGCGCCGGGTTCGGATCGTCACACCATGTCTTGAGATCGAACCAGATCGTGTCGAACGCCGGATTACGTCCGCGCGTCACGAGCCCGATGTGGTCGGTCGAGCGATTTATGGGCGATTGGGCACGCCATAGCGTCCATGCCGCCTCGATGAAATCCTTGGGCCATCCCGAGGCTGTCACTTGCACGTTGCTTTTGCAGGAGAGCGCAAGATGGCAAGCTTTTCCGTCCGGACCCGATCCAACACAGACAAGATCGTCGATTGCCCAACCCAAAGCGCTGGCTTGCGACAATATTTCCTGGCCCGAAACCTCTATGCCAGGAATCGGCACATCCAGAACGAACCTGACCAGGAGGTCGGCGGCGACAAGGTCTTCAAACGCAAAACCGGGACCCGCCGTTGAGCGGGTGGTCGCGACCTTGCCTCTTTTGCTAGGCTTCGATGCTGACGCCATTGCTTAGATATAGGAGATGGCGGCCATCTCCGCACTGAAAAACTTCGGGCTTTAGGACGAAACCATACGCAGCTAGGACTTTCCCTTCATTCGCGCCTCTGCTTTCAATTAGTGCGCAAGTCCAATGGCGGCCCGTTCCCGCTGATCGAGCCTTTCCTTGACGTTGATGGCTTGGAGACGATCTCTTCTTCACCGACACGCCGCCCGACGAGACGACCGGATCTTATCCTTTTGTTTCAGGATCTACCTTCTCACGGCAGCGCCGATGCGAGGAGTTGCGGAGTTCCGGACAGCCCCGTTCAACTTGCGGAGGAGAGTTGCCGAACATAGTCATTTGCCGCTTCGACATCTGAGAATACGCGGCAGCCGTTGACCGCTTCCAAATTCACCTGCGGACGCGTTACCAGGTTGTGGAGCGGACCCTCGGTCAGGAACGCATCGCAATAGCCCAGCGCGGCAGTAGCGTGCTCGAAGTCATAGTTGTCGTTGGGCTTGAACTTGCGGTCCTTGTCCCAACGCATGGCGGCGTGGATGGACGCACCGATATGGAGGCACCGTAACATGTCTTTGGTCTGCGGCCTCTTGAACGTGTGGTAGAGCAAGTTGCGGCACATATTGACTGAGTTCGCGCGTTCTTCCGGTGTGGCTGATAACTCGTGGCCGGCCTCCTTTTCGGCAAGCCGATGGATAACATCAGCGGCTACATCGCCTGCGACCTCGATAGCTCCTCTCAATTCGGTGTCGTAGGTTTGGGCGAAGCTGCGAAGCTCATCCCTGTACTCCGCGTTCTTCTCATTAGTTTCTCGAGTCAGTTTGGCAAAGCCATCGGATGGCGGCATGTTGTCGCCCATCGTTTTCACCATATCGCTGAGCGAACGGTCCCACAGAAAATCGAAGAACGATTTCTGAACGGCCAACTCCTCTGCGGGGGAATGCTCGGCTAGCGAAGGGTACGTGTCTCCAAGGACGTAAGCGACCTTGGTCCATATCAGTTCCTGCATGGGATAAAGCTCGGCCCCCCCTTTAGCGTGCAGCAGGAATGAATGAATCTCGGTATCCATTACGATCCGCGACGGGATCATGCTGATGCCAAGGCTAAGCTCGTCGATGAGCTGCGCGGTGCCGATCCGGCGACCGGGACTGTAAGGCTGCTTCATCAATTCGAGAAACACGCTAGCGCTGATCGGACAGACCAGACCGCCGCTCGCAACACCACGGCGAAGATGGTGGAGCAGTTTGCGGGCTACCGGCTCCGTGCGAACGCCAAGCGCCGTATCTCGCGCGATGATCCAAAAGCGCATATCGAGATAAATCTTTCTTCGGCCCTTCAGTGACTGACCAAGCTCTATCTGCCGCGCCCGGCTATGCCGCTCGATACTCATGGTGCTCAGAATATCCACGAGAACGGAAAAGGCTGGGAACGTCGGCAACCTGCACACCGATAGGATTCGGTGAGGACAAGTCGTGCCGCGTTATGCGGCGTTATCTTCAATGCCGAGTGGCAATCAGGGCATTCAACGCATTTAAGGTCAGCCAAGCGCTCAATCGCATAGGCCTCGTTCTCCTCGCCCTCCACCAGATGCAGGCCGAGTATGGATCGTACGTGGAAGGCGTTCTTGCTCCCATGATCGGGAGCGGCCATGCGCTCAAACAGACAAAAGATGACATGCGAAAGGTAGAGAAGGACGTGAGGCAGCACGTCGTAGATCAGTTCGTACAAATCGTCGTCGTCATAACGTTTGAAGATGAAGTTAAAGTTTTCCGGCGTGGTTTCCAGTTCCGCGCGCTGCACAGTGACAAGATGGACCGCGTGCTGGAACAGCTTCTGGAAGCCCGTTTGATTCGCCTGCGTGAAGAGCGTCCTATCAATTAACTCAGCATTGAGGACATCAGCCACCTCAGTCATCGCAAGCGCGCTCGACAGAATTTCGGTCCTCTTGCCCTTCAATATACTCGACGTGATCCCGCGGGGGCTGTTGGTGGTGAAGGTATGGTAGAACCCGTCCTCGTCTCCCAGCAACCACGAGAGATAGAGGAGGTTGTCGGTGAGCGGCTTTCGCAGCAGGTTAAGTGCCACAACTATCTTGCGTTTTTCGAGACAGCGAAGCGCCTCGTAGATATGGTGCAGGCAGTCCGACACCATCGCCATGGTGATTTGATTCAAGACAACCGTCCGCGCTTCGGCCTCGTATCCGCCAGCGCGCATTGCTGTGATAGGGTCGTCGCTAGCCGCGTGTTGGTTGAATGCCTTCGCTTCCGCTTTGTTGCGGAACTTGAAGCTTACGACATGCGCCTCTGCCCCTTCATATTCCACCAGAAGGCGGGCGCTCTCATCGTGGAGGAAGAAGCAATACTCGTGGGCCAGCCTCAGGTCGCTTGGAATCCAACGGAGGCGGTTGCGGGGAATGAGGTGGACGCTGTTTGGCATTAGCGAATCCTAGCGATCTGCCGATTGGACGCCCAGCGAACGTTAGCAATGTTAGCAAAGGCGGTCGACCCGATAGGCGAAACGAAACGTCTGGTTTCGCCAATTTTCCGCCCCGAGCCGGTCAGCCTGCAATCTCCCAATGATGGTTGGTCGGTCCTCCGAGCTACCTGTGAAAGAACGGCAGGTTTCGATGGCACGACGCGCCCCTTCGAACGACAGCTTAGCCAGCGGCGGCAGACTGGCGCATTCGTTCGACTCATTGGCAGCTTTGCTTATTCCCGCACTTGGAACCGGATAGTCTGCTTCCGGCCCCATATCGGCCGGTCACTTCACAAAATCGACCGCGTGTGACACTTATCGCTGAAATGCGCGACTTCATTCGTTACACCGCCAGACTGCTTCACGGGGTTAGCGCCGTGCCATCGCTTGTCATTTGCCGTGCCTAAAGTTCTAGTCACGCCGGAGTAAGACAGACCCATCACAATGCGCGAACCGATGACCGGCAAGGACACCAAATCAATTCCATTCGCCGCGAGCCCTCCGACCTTCGAGCACATCGTTACCGGCATCGACGAGAGTTTTCTCTGGAGGCTCGATGACTATCCGTGGGAGCGCAATGTCTGGAATTTTCACCCCGAATTTGAAATTCATCTGATCCGCCAGGGGGCAGGGGTCGCTTTTGTCGGCGACTATATCGGCGCGTTCTCCGCGACCTATCTTACCGTCATCGGCAGCGATCTCCCGCATGACTGGGTGACGATGACCGCGCCTGGGGAGGTCATAAAAGGGCGGGATATAGTGCTCCAGTTCCATCCCGACCGCATCAGGGAAGCGATGCGGCTGCTGCCGGAATTTGTGCAGCTCGAGGGTTTTTTTGCCCGCGCCCTGCGCGGGCTGGTGTTTAGCGGTGAGACGTTGGTGAAAGGCGCGGAGCTCGTCGAACGCATGGGGATGCAGAAGGGAGTGGCACGCCTCGCGCTCTTCCTGCAATTGCTGGATCTCCTCGCCGGCTCCACCGAATATGAGATCCTGTCCTCGCCGGAGTATTCGCCCAAACTCGATGCCGAAGCGCTCGATGTCCTCCAGCGCGCGCTTGTCTTCATCTATCGCAATTTCTCGACCGACATCCGTCTTTCCGATGTCGCCGAACTTGCCGGCATGGGTGAAAGCGCCTTTTCGCGCTTCTTTAAGAAGAACACCGGCAACACCTTCACTGACCATGTCAACAAGCTGCGTATCTGGCAGGCCTGCAAGCTGCTCGCGGAAAGCGACATGCCGATCACCGACATCTGCTTCGAGGTCGGCTACCTGAACATTTCCAATTTCAATCGCACATTCCTTCGGCAGCACCGCATGACGCCATCCGCCTATCGACGGCTGGCACCGCAGCGGAGGTCCATGCGCGATGAGTCCTCAAGTCGATGAAACGTTGCTAGATTTCCGCGGTTTTTCTGCGGTGCAGCATATCATGGCGCATTAAAGTACAGAATTGCTGCATCAGGCGCGCTAGTTCCCCCAATCTTCTCCGCTAGTATCAGCATCAGCGAAAATGTTCGCTGACAGATTGGCGTTGGTCACGAGGAGGTCGTGCCACGCCGACCATCGGATCCTTAGGGGAGGTTCATCCATGACATCCGTGAAGACGCTCGTTTCGAGCATTGCCTACGCATGCCTTCTTGCCAGCTCCGTCTCATCGATTGCGCTGGCCGCGGAGTGCTCGGGCACGATCCGCGTTCTTGCCCAGCCGCGCGACGGCCTGACGCTGCTGGAAAACCAGAAGGACGAGTTCGCAAAGCTCTCCGGCGGCGCATCCTTCGAAATCGACTATCTCAACGAGAATGATCGGCGCGCCAAGACCAAGGCGGATGCCTCCACTATCGGCAAATATAATGTGTATTATGTCGACGAGGCGAATGTGGCGCTCTTTGCGTCCTCCGGCTGGATCGCGCCGCTGCTCGACTATTATCCCGCAGAATACGACTATGCCGACTTCGATCCCGGCCGCCAGAAGGTCGCGACCTATGACGGCAAGGTCTGGTTCGCGCCGGTCACGGGTGGCGGCGACCTGATGGTTTATCGCAAGGACCTGCTGGAGGCGGCAGGCATCAAGCCGCCGACGACGCTCGACGAACTGAAGGCCGCCGTCCAGAAGCTGCACCAGCCGGACAAGGGTGTCTATGGCATCGCGCTGCGCGGCCAGCGTGGCTCAGGCGCCAATGTCTGGCGCTGGATGCCCTACTTCAAGGGTTTTGGCGGCGAGTGGTTCGAGGGCGATACGCCGAAATTCAACAGCGAGGCGGCCGTCAAGGCGACGGAAACCTATCTCGACCTCTTCAAATATTCCGCTCCCGGCACGCAGACCGGCAGCTGGGATGAATCGACGGGCGCATTCCTCTCCGGACAGGTCGCCATCCTCATCGAATCGACGCCGCTCGCCGGTCTTGCGATCGATCCCAAGACATCACAGGTCGTCGGCAAGGTCGGCTATCTGCCGCCTCCGACGCCGTTGACGGGCGGCGGCTACGGTCACGGTCTTGCCATCGGCGCCAAGGCGAACCCCGATGACGCGTCGAAGGCTTGCGCTGGCCTCTTCATCGCCTGGGCGACCTCGAAGGAGAACGAGCAGCGGCGTCTGGAAGCTAACCAGTTCGGCGAACTCAACCGCACGAGCATCATGGCGAGCGAGGCCTTTGCGAAGCTCTACGGTCCGGATCTCGGGCAGGCCTTGGCCGAAACCGGCAAAGTCACCGCGGTCAATTTCTGGCAGAGCGCCCTCTGGCCGGATCTCGGCGACCGCTGGGGCATCATCCTGGAAGAGCTGATCACCGGTTCGCGCACCGATATCAAGGATGGACTCGCCGAACTCGAAGGCTTCGCCAAGGACCTCGTCGCCCGCAGCCAGTGAGCCTTTGAGCCG
>NZ_JBLZPK010000014.1:88949-96544 GCF_049199905.1 Shinella sp. M27 | reverse complement strand
CGATCCCGAGGAAAGAATCATGAAATCAAGAACTAGCCTGCCTGCCGTCTTCCTGGCGCCGCCGCTTGCCATTCTCGCGGTCCTGGCCTTCGTGCCGACGGCCTATGCCATCTACATTTCCTTCCGCAACCGAGATCTCAGCCGTCCCGATGGCAGCTTCGTCGGCCTTTCCAATTACATCGACCTCTTCTCCGACCGCCGCTTCATCAATGCGGTCGGCGTATCGCTGACCTGGGAAGTTGTCACGGTGACGTTGACGCTGTTCATCGCCGTCGTGCTTGGCATCCTGCTCTTCGAGTTCGCCTCGATGCGCCAGCGGGCGGTGCTGACGCTGATCTTCCTGATGCCGGTCATTCTGCCGCGCGTGTCGGCCGCCTTCGTCTGGAAGTTTGCCTTCCACCCGCTCTATGGCATCATCACCTATCCCTACAAGATGCTTACCGGCCAGCCGCTCGACGTCCTGTCGAGCCCCACCACCGCGCTGATGACAGTCGCGCTTGTCGATGTCTGGCAATGGGGCCTGTTCTTCGCGGTTATCGTGCTGAAACTGCTCGAAACCCTGCCGCCCCAGCCTTTCGAGGCCGCACGGCTGGATCATGCGCGCCCGTGGCAGGTCTATGCCTATATCGCGGTTCCCATGCTGAAGGCGCCGCTGATCTCGCTCATCTTCATCAAGATGATCGAGTCACTGCGGGCCTTCGACCTCATCTACGTCATGACACGTGGTGGTCCCGGCATCGCGACGGAAACGCTTGATATGTACGCCTTCTCGCAAGGTTTCATCGAGTCCGGCCGCATTTCCTACGCCTCCAGCATGGCGGTGCTCATGATGCTGGCGACCACTGTCATCTTCACGGTGATCTGGAAGAGGGTGAAACCATGACTGTCTCCCGCATCCTCGGCAAATCGGCTCTCTATCTCGCGGCCTTTTCCGCAGTCTTCCCAATGGTCTGGACGGCGATCAACGCGTTCAAGAACCGGGTGGATATTGTCACCCCCACGCCGCTCTTCGTCTTCGCGCCAACGCTCGACAATTTCGCCTATGTGCTTGGCCGCGAAAGCGTTGCCGCCGGACTTGTCAATTCGGTCCTCGCGGCCGGCGGTTCGGTGGTGATCGGTGCGATTCTAGGCCTGCCGGCGGCCTATGCCATCGCACGCTATCCGAACCGTTGGTCCGCCGACATCCAGTTCTTTGTGCTGTCGTTGCGTTTCCTGCCGCCGGTGGCGGTTGCCATCCCGCTGATGGTGATCTGGCTCGATCTCGGCTTCTACGACACGCTGACCTCGTTGATCGCCACCTATACTTTGTTGACGCTCGCGACCGTCATCTGGCTCGGCGTGCCGGCTTTCGCCCGTGTGCCCAAGGAGGTGGAGGAGGCCGCGCGCGTCGACGGCTATGGCCCTTATGCGGTGTTCCTGCGTGTTGCGCTGCCGATCGCCTCGCGGTCGCTCATCGGCGCCGTCGCCTTTGCCTTCGTGCTGGTCTGGAACGAGTTCCTGATCGCGCTGATGCTGACAACCTCGGATGCCAAGACGCTGCCGATCGTCGCTTCGGAACTCACCCAACTCGGGCGTGACGTGCCCTGGGGCATCCTCAACGCGTCCGTGGTGCTGCTTTCCATTCCGCCGCTTCTGCTCATCGGCATCCTGAGCGGCCTTCTCAACAATGCGTTCCGGCGCAAGAGCAATTGAAGACAGGACATTTTCCCATGCAAGCCTTGGTTCTCGAGGAAAAGGGCGTGCTTGCCCTTCGTGACATCAATCTCCCGCTTTCCGTCGGGGCTGACGATGTGAAGATCGCCATTCACACGGTGGGCGTTTGCGGCAGCGACGTGCACTACTATACCCACGGTGCCATCGGTGCCTATGTGGTGCGGGCTCCCATGGTGCTCGGCCACGAGGCGGCCGGCATTGTTGTCGAGATCGGCGAAAATGTCCGCTCGCTTTCAGTCGGTGATCGGGTGTGCATGGAGCCGGGCATTCCCAATCTCTCCTCTCGCGCCTCGAAACTCGGCCTCTACAATGTCGACCCGACCGTGCGCTTCTGGGCGACGCCGCCGGTACATGGCATTCTTGCTCCCTATGCGGTGCACCCCGCGGCGTTCACCTATCGCCTGCCGGACACCGTGTCCTTCGCGGAAGGGGCAATGGTGGAGCCCTTCGCCATCGGCATGCAGGCCGCCGCCCGCGCTCGCATCGTGCCGGGTGATGTCGCCGCGGTCATCGGCGCCGGCCCGATCGGCATCATGGTAGCACTTGCCGCCCTGGCTGGCGGCTGCAGCCGAGTCCTCATCTCAGATTTTTCCGCCGAGAAGCTGGCAATTGCTGCTGCCTATCCGGGCATCGAGCCTGTGAACCTGACCGAGACGATATTTGCTGCCGCCGTGTCTACGGCAACGGCGGGTTGGGGGGCAGATGTGGTCTTCGAAGCGAGCGGCAGCGCGAAAGCCTTCGACGGCCTCTTCGATCTCGTGCGGCCCGGCGGTGCCGTCGTTCTGGTCGGCCTGCCGGTGGACACGGTGCGCTTTGACGTGCCCGGTGCGATTTCGAAGGAGGTCCGAGTCGAGACGGTGTTCCGCTATGCCAATGTCTTCGACCGCGCCCTGGAGCTTATCGCCTCAGGCAAGGTCGATCTGAAGCCTTTGATTACCGGCACCTATGACTTTGGCGAAAGCATTGCCGCCTTTGAACGGGCCGCCGAAGCAAGGCCGACCGATGTGAAACTGCAAATCCGCGTGCAGGGGGAGAATTGAGCATGGCAAACATCGTCTGCTCCCATGTCGACAAGGCCTACGGCGCCGTCAATGTCATCAAGGATTTCAATCTCGAAATCGAGGACCACGAATTCGTCGTCTTCCTCGGTCCGTCGGGCTGCGGGAAATCGACGCTCCTGCGTATGATCGCCGGGCTGGAGGAAATATCGGGTGGTGCGATCTCCATCGCCGGCCGCACCGTCAACGACCTTGAGCCACGGGACCGCGGTGTGGCGATGGTTTTCCAGAACTATGCCCTCTATCCCCACATGACGATCTACGACAACATCGCCTTCGGCCTGAGGCGCATGAAGGTCGAGGTGTCCGAGATCGATCGCCGTATAAAGACAGTCGCGGCGACGTTGGGGCTGGAACCATATCTTGCCCGCAAGCCAACCGAGCTTTCGGGTGGCCAGCAGCAGCGGGTGGCGATTGCCCGCGCCATGATCAAGACTCCCCGCGTCTTCCTCTTCGACGAGCCGCTATCCAACCTCGACGCCAAGCTGCGCAATCATATGCGCGTCGAGATCGCTCGGCTGCATCAGACCCTCAAGACCACGACGATCTACGTCACGCATGACCAGCTCGAAGCAATGACGCTGGCGGACCGAATCGTACTGATGAAGGGCGGCGCTATCGAGCAGGTTGGTACACCTGCAGAAATCTATGAGCGTCCGCGCACGCTCTTCGTTGCCAGCTTTATCGGCACGCCGAACATGAATTTCTTGGAGGTCACCGCGCGTGCCGATGGCCAGATGTGGCTGCTTGAAGGGCGTGGCCAGCGCTTCAGGGTTGGTCGCGAGCGATTCGACATCCAGGAAGGGCAAGCTTTGACGCTCGGTGTGCGACCGTCATCGCTAACGGCGGCCCCGAACCAGGAGGTTCGGGAAAATACGCTCTGCGGCGTGGCGGATCTCATCGAATTCCATGGTGACAATGCCCTAGTTTCCTTCCGTGTTGACGACAAGGAAATCGGCGCCCTTGTCCCAGCGGCCAGCCAGCCGAAACGGGGGACGACAATGGCTTTTGTGGTTGTTGAAGGAGGCATTCACGTATTTGACCGCAAGTCAGGCCTTTCAGTCTTGAGAGGTAAGCTTGGGTAACATTGGTTGTTTTTTCGCGAGACGCCTTGAGGGAAAACCAGCATTTCGCGCTGCACTCCCCCAAAGCGCGCTAACTCGGAATCGTTAATTTTGTCTCGGCGGCCGGGTGACTTTGGACAATCCGAATGGCGGCCGTCTAGGCCATGTCGAGGCGACGGAAAGCGGGATCAAAAGCGCATGGTTGAAACATTGGCCGGATCGTGTCGGCGAGCCCTTCGATCAGTTCAAAGCCGGCCAGATGTCTATGCCGCTCTAAAAGGTTTTCGGTTTAACCTTTTCCCTTCAACGCGCTGGTTATCTCAGCCGCCACGCAAGGGGCCACCGCGATAGGCTCACCGTCGTTGGCGCTGGCGGCCGGCAGGTTACAGCCATCCTCCAAGATACCAAGCAGCGCGAGGCCAAGCGCCTCGCGCGCATTAGCCAGCGCCTCGGCGCGGTCAGCTCCAGCGGTGATGGCTTCGGGAACATCATCGAAGGTAATGAGAAACCCGCCATCCGGGTCCGGCGTGACCGTCGCCTTGTAGATGTATTCCATAGGGGGGCTCCATGTTTGATCGATCAGAGCAGCGACAATTCCTTTGGAAATGTTTTCGACCTAATTTTTTGTTTTTATGGCTTTCGAAAGTATCGAAGAGACTTCTGGAAGGATTCCCCTCCTAAACCAGTCCATCATTACATTCAGTATGATCTTATCCGGGTGCTCGTCTCTCTCAAGTCTCACATATTTTCGAATAAGGCTTTCCACCTCTTGGAACTCTCTACCCAGGCTCAATCTCTCTTCAAGAGTAAGCTCACGCTCTAAAGACTGTTCAAAATGAGAGAAGCAATACATGGTCGCTGCATAAACAATTCGATTCTCGCGGGAGAAAACAAACTCTCTCGTTAAATCGTCGTGCGCGAAATTGGGTCCAAGCATATTGGCGAGCTCGATCTCGGCTTCAACAGGGACCTTTTCCCTTTTCCGCCAGTTCGCTATCGCTTGCTTCGATTTGCCGAGTTTTGCCGAAAGCTCATCATCTGTGGTGATGCCGAGTGCTGCTTTCACGCGCTCTATATAGACTTGAACGGGTTCACTCAATAACGTTTTCCGCTTGCTACTTTGGTTGAGCGGTTTCTTCAGATTTTATCTCACTGAGAGTGTCTTTTGCAAAGGTTCGCAAATCCTCAGGTACGGATTCGCCAAAACTGAGGATATGATTGCAAATTGTTTTCAAAAGAATGCGGAAATTTCCTACATAAATCGACTGGTTAATATTTTTAATCTCTGCATTTTTTCGGTCTTCGGCAACCTGTCTTAGGTCGCCCTCCATCAATTCTATCTCTCTATTTAATTTGTTGTTTTCATTCTGGAGAAATTCAATCTTTTTGATTGCTTCATAATAACCAAATGAGAGATTGAGCCTCGCCGTTATTTCAGAGTTAAGAGAGCGGTTTTGTTCCTCCGCCGTCTTCTCGATGGCTGAGTAGAGGTCGGCAGGGATTCGGATTGTGTAACGGGCAAAGTCGTCTTGTTTGGCCATGGCCCCTTAAACATCAAATTGGTGAAAAAACCAATAGGTCCGGTTGTGCATCAAATTGGTGAATGATATGTATCACTAAATTGGTGAAAGGAGATCGTTGTGTTGAACGCTAGTGCTCAGTTCAAGTTGAATATTCCCGTAGAGATTAAACGCTGGCTCACTGAAGAGGCCGCACGCAACATGCGTTCCCTAGCCGTCTGAAAGGTTGCTCGATCTGGAGCGTCGGCAGAAGGAGGTTCGGTCATGATCCTCCTCGACCTCATCAAGCTCAAGGCTCGCCTCTGGTGGCGGAGGGTGACGCTATGACCAGTATTCTCAACGTCACCCGTAATGACGACGACCAGTACGAAATCACCGATCAGGCTGGAAAGCTCGTTCAAGGTCCATTTGAGACCAACGCGGCGGCATGGAAGGCCCTTGATCGTCTTGACAACGAGGCGGCTATTCCCAAGCACCGGAGCAACAAGAAGGTGCTTTGGGGTAAGCCCGATCCAAAGGCAAAACCGAAGTCAAAGAAGGCCCGCCGCAAGGAAAAGCAGCAGCAGGAACGAGCGGATCACAGAATGAGGGTCAACGACTCCAAAGCCGCCGGATGGGTTCGTGCCGTTGCTGCGGCGAAGTTCGACCCTGCGGCGCAACGGGCTTATCGAGACCAGAAGCTCGGGACGTTCGGCGCAGCGTCGGAGGTTAAACGGATCGACCCGGCCGAATACCTCGCTGCCAAGGCGCGGGGTGAGCCTTGATCAGACAGCGCGGCCTCAACCTGCGCAAGTTCCTGGAAGGCTACGGCGTCCGGGTGCGCCCCTATCATGAAAGTCGCACGCCGCGACCCGCCAATATCGTTTATGGCGGCAGATACGTCCGGCGCCTCATCAACAAGGACGCGGAGAGGTGCGGCCTCACCATCCGTTGCATTCAGGCCAGCAACCAGACCTGCTTTGAGGACGTCATCGTGTTCTCGGTCTGGAATGTAATAGGCACGCATTTTGCCACAGCGCCCCAGAGGAGCGTTATCGCAGCCTTCGGACTCACCGATTCTTGCCAAGGTCAAGGAACGCGCTCTGCGGCTCGCTGTGGGCGAAAGCGGAAGGCTCGCAAAAACCGTCACCACCATCAGCATCCTGCTCGCGCAGGAAATCATTGAAGAGGACAATGCCGCATGAAGATCACCGAGGAAACCGCCATCGTGCTCGAGCGGCTGATCAAAGCGATGGAAACGGATATCGCTTTGCCTATCCGCGTGGGCCCACAGGCGTTCGTATCATCAATGCCGGACTACGTGCAGACACATGCCGAGTGGTTCGCCAACAAGGTCGACGACATCAGGGAGACGGGCGGAAAGCGCACCCGATCGTATGAGGCCGCCGAGCGCCGTCGCACAGAGCGCCACGCGAAGTGCAGTAAGGAGCGGATCAGCCGCATGGAAGAGTCGTTCTCGTGGGTTCTCGCCCACGTCGGCGACGTGGACCATCGGAAGGTGCTACTCGCTTATGCCGAGGTGAAGGCCCGCGGATGGCAGTGGGAGCGCTTTATCCAGAACCGAAACCGTCGAAACCCGACAAATAATGCATGGGTGAAACGAACGGTTCAGAGGTGGATAGTCCTATCTCTTCAAGGAATTGCGGACAATATTCCCAAGTCCGACACGTTCTTGGCGATGGACCCGGATTTACTGTTGGCTCAGATTGAGGGAGAAAGCACGGGCAAATCAATAAGATCGGATTTGCGATCGTGGATGTCTCCCGACGGAAAACCTTCCTATCGTAGGACGATGTAGATCCGGGCTCCACGGAGGTGATATGTTTCGGCCGAAAGGAGCGAAACATGGTCCACTTCACGTACAAGATCGGCACGCCCGGCCAACGGCATGACACCCTCGGAACAGTCATCTATTCCACAGTGATTGTGGGCTCGACTGTTGGCGAAGCGACGCAGAAAGCCGAGCGGAAATTTGCTGAGGAGCTTCGTTCCGAGCTCGCGACACGTGCAATGCTGGTTACGGACGACGAGAATGTCGTGTGGATCACGAACCTTTAGACAATAACCGCAGCGTCGGTGGCAGTAGAACTCGGTCAGGAAATAACTTTGGCGCGACCGCCGGCGGTCGGTGCCTGGACATCCCCTGCGGCCCCATCCATCATAGGTGCATGGCAAAGTATCACGTTGGGAATTGCCCTGCTTGTCGGAATGGTCGGCTGTTCCTCTTCCGAGAGGTCGAT
>NZ_JBLZPK010000014.1:64943-88924 GCF_049199905.1 Shinella sp. M27 | reverse complement strand
TGTCGGAATGGTCGGCTGTTCCTCTTCCGAGAGGTCGATACCGGCGATGTATACGGACATTGTGAAGAGTGCGAGCAAGGCTTCCGTAGCCCGGATGAGATCGAGGCAAACAGTGGTTTTCTGACGCTGCTCAACGATTCCGAGGCCGACTGGGCCACCGGAGAGGAAATAGGACGCCCCGTCTGGGCGAACTACAAGATTTCCTCCTTAGGAGAGGGGGAGTAGGCCTCCTTCCCGACCCCATACGGCATAGCCGTGACAGAACCGCCTACGGCCGGCAGACGGTAACGTTCTGGCCTGCCACGCAGATGACCGTATTTAACTTTGGATTGCTTTTTGGTGATCACGCTGTGGATTGTACTTATAATTGGAGTGCAATCTATGGATAGTGAAGCCGCAATTCATGATGGTGCTGAGTTAAACCCAATTCTCGACCAGGTCGATGAGCACGGCGTACGAAGATATCTGTACAAATTCAAATTCTACGATGGCGTGATATGGCACCATTTTCCCATGTGGGTGCGTAATGAAGAAGATGCGAGAGCGAGGCTTGATATCGTTCGTCAGACCCTCTCCGAGCCGATCCGGCTTCGTGGTATCGGTCACCACTCACCGGAATCCGAAGAACGCCAACTCGTTGATCTTCATACCCAAAACGAGAGCCGGGCTTAGGTCCGGCTTCTCAGATGAAGCCTAGTTCAGCAGACGGTAGCCGATAATGATGGCAGTCAATGTCAGGCCCGCCCAGAGCAAAAAAATGAAGGTGTGACCGAGGGCTCTTCCAACGGCCCAACCGATTCGCCACGACAGCCGGGGCAAAGGCACGTCCTGAAACGCTGACCTATCTGTCGGTTCGTTCATACGCCACCCCGGTTACCGTGCTTCTCAGATGCTTCTCTCTGTATCCTCATTGGAGGGTAGAGACAGGGGCTTCATTATTATCCATTGGCGATTGGAACGATTTGGATAACAACTGGCGGAACCAAAAGGTATTCCCACCGTGGGTCCGGTGTGGCCGCTCCTCGCCAATATTGGTGTGCGTTATATGACGCGTAGGCGAATTGGCCACCAACCTTTAGCCAGTTCATGTCTGCCATGAAGCTCGCCGCTGGCATCATTTCGTAAACTGGCGCATCGCTGAAGGACTTTACCTGCTCAATGCTGTCGAACGCGAAATATGATTGCATTCGCGACGGTCTATCTGGGAAGTGCGCCAGACGCACAAATTCGAACACCAACTCGATCCCCTCATTGTGGGTGAGGAAAGGTTCGTTCTGGCCTTGAACCCAGTTCCTGCTCGTCAGGAATTGCCATCCGTGGATCGAAAGGCCTTCGGGGAACAGCTCTAGGCAGTGAACCCGCAGATCGTCGGATGTCGAAGTTCCGTCGTTCGCATTTAGGAATCCATACTCTATTCGTGGCGGCTCTTTCATCAGGGTTAGAGGGCCTTCGTGATACATGCCTCTGCGATCAGCCGAAAACAAACGTAGCGCCATCCACACTCAGCCCTTCCTAGGTTAGCCCATATCAGCCCTGAAGATTGCAACGCCTGATCGCAGGAGTCGATAGGCCATGCCATCACGCCCACCAGCCCATCGGCCTCCGATGCGAGGCGACAGACAGCAGCAGCATGGAAAGCACGACACGCAGCTAAGTGCGGTCGTCATTGCAAGGCGGGAACTACTGGCGCCTCGGCTACGCTGTAGGTGCATATCGACATGCTAGCCAACTGCGTTTTCCCGTTTACCGCGGATTCATGCAGAATCTGTTCGACCAGCAACAATTGCCCGGTCGACAGGTCGCGCCGAAGGGAGTGAACGAGTAGAAGTCGGCTCCCCTCAGTCGTAACATTTGCAAGAACCGCCGCGCGCTGGCGGCGCAACTCCAGGCCGTCCTCGACGCTATCCTTCCCCCAACCGAGGAAGAAACCAAGCACCATGTTAGTGGCGCCAGCGGCTAGGTCGGGAACCTTTCTGACGAGGTACGGGACTGATTGGTCGCTTTGCTTTTCCAATATGTTGCGCAACGACTTCGCTGCATTTTTCGTAAGCGTGAATGACTGTGATATTCGGCCGTTTCCGTCCAGTTTGATCAATTCAGCCTGATAGGCGGGCGAAAACTCCGCCTTGTCGGAAATCATAACGCCTTCACGATTTGACGAAAGCCATTTGGTCAAGGGGCTGAAGGCTATGTCGGTGATGAAGAACGGATCATTGCACGAGACCTCAGCTTTCGATGGGGCTGGAATCAGCCCGATCGAAACGCCAAGGAAAAAGGCCAAATTGACGCGAGAGAGGCGGCACACACTTCTCATTGTTCAATCCGCGTTCAGCGTGGCAGAATACTGCCGTCGAGACCATTGCCACTTCCACCCTGGGAAGACCCCGGCGTAGTGACCTCAACGACCGGATCATTTTCAGGCAGTGTGAACTCGATCGCTGAGTCGGCGCCGGACGTTGACGGGATCTCTAGAACTTCAGCTCTGCCCCCCGGCTGGAACATTGTCCCAGAATCGCCAGGGAACGCGATAATATCTGCTTGATCCTGTTCGCAGGAATCGCGGCATTGCATTATTTTGTCGCGTTGATCCTGGAAGTCTTGGCTGAGTGCTGGTGACGAGAAAAAGGAAAGAGCGCATATCATCAGGAAGAGATGCTTCATTTGCTATCCCCATTGTCCAAAGCCTTTATTTGCTGGCTCCTAAACAAGGTATTTAGCAAATATGGCTGTTTGTAGTTCAATCTTCATTGTGATCACTCGGCGGCAATTGGAGAGATGGAAACGGTGTTACAACGATGGCAAAACCTGAGAGTAGGTCGTCTGCACGTCAGCGCGGCTACGACACCAGATGGGAGAAGGCCCGCAAAGCCTTCCTTGCCAAGCCCGAGAACCAGTTCTGCGAGCGATGCAACGCGGCGGGTCTCCTGAACGTCGGCAACCTCCGCATGGATGGGTCAGCCCAGACGAACCCGAGGCGTATACATCTCGTCGTCAATCACCGCATTCCCCACAAGGGCGACCAGCGTCTGTTCTGGGACCGCTCGAACTGGGAAGTCGCCTGTCCCGACCACCATGACATCCGCATCCAGCAGGAGGAGCGTGGCAAGATTCGAAGCGGCACGGATATCAACGGCCGTCCGCTTGATCCGAACCATCCTTGGAACAAGGCTTAATCAGCGATGGCTTCGGTTTAGTCTCGGTTTGAGCTGAGCAATCAGGTGTCTTTCGATATCAAGGTAGGGCCGGATCAAACCGCACACTGTCGTTATCAACGGTGGCTGATGGGCCAGCGCCTTGAGCGGCCCGCTTCTTGCGATCTCAAACCATGCGGCTGCTTCGTGGGGAGGTGTCGGCCCGAGCCCGTCCCGAAGGCTTCGGTTGATGTGTTGAGGATACTGTCTCAAACGGTTTCCTACCGAAGGCTTGCTTGTACCAATCCGCAGAGGTTCGCCGTCAGAGGCAAACCAGACATAGACAGCCTCGGTTTGAAGCGCAGCCTCAGTGTTCAGGATGGAGAACGCAAAGCCCGTTCCGTGGTCATCCACCTCCATGGAGGCAACCAGAGCGAAGGCGGACCAATCGGGTGCAGCAGGAACTTCAGACATGGCCCATCAACCCCGCGAAACCCCGCGTCGTCAAGACTGGGAGGGGGTATCGAAAGTCAGGGGGCCTCGGGGGCCGGACCGGCCAGGGGCAGCGTTCGCACTGAGATCAAATCTGAAACAAAAAGTTGGGGCCACCCCGTAGGGGTGATTTGTCATGAACGTTGTCGGAATTGACGGCACCGGCGAGATCGTCGCCGAACCGGATTGGGAAAGCGTCTTCAACGACGTGCTCGAAATCGGCCAGGCGCACGAACATTGGCGCCGGGTCACGACCGAGTTGAAGGACCGCGCCCTGATGTCGCCGGGCAATGCCCACGCGCTTCAGCGCCTGGTCGTCGCGTATGTTCTCTACGATCGATCTCTACGGGAAGTGGCGGAAAACGGTGCTGTCACCCGACCAAAGCGGGGCAACCCGAAAGCCATTGCCAGGACCAGCCCGCATTTCGTTGCCATGCGTGAGATGGCGTCAGATGCCGCGGTGCTCGAAGCGGAGTTCGGCCTGGCACCTCGGCGCCGTTCGGCCGCCAGCAAAGCGGAACGCAAAACGAAAGTGACCCGGCCATCCGATGAGTTCACCAAGCGAAAGGGCTCATGATCCGGTAACGGCTTGGGCGCAAGACGCCCTCGACGGGAAGATCATTGTCGGCGATCTCGTCGCTTCGGCTGCGGAAAGGCACCTTCGAGATCTCCGGGAAGGTCCGGCGCGAGGTCTATACTGGTCAGTTGAGGCCGCTACCCGCCCGCTGCGGTTCCTGCCGGCAATGCTCACGATTACCGAGGGCGCCAAGGTCGGCGAGCCCCTCGACCCGCTGCCCTGGCATGTATTCTGCGCGGGGTCGCTTTTCGGATGGCGGCGCGAAAGCGGGCGGATGCGGTTCCGCTCGGGCTGGTTGGAGACAGGCAAGGGGCAAGCGAAAAGCCCGCTGATGGCCGGCATTCGCCGGTGGTGACGGTACGAACAAGCCGTTTGGTATCCTGAAGCGACGTGCCTGGTCGTCGATCGCGTCGGCATTCGTGTCCTGCGCGACCCCTTCACCAACAAGCCGTTCGTGCATTTCTACACGACCACGGGTATGCCCATCTTCGAGACAATTGACCCAGCAAAATTGTTTGTCGATCCTGCGTATCAAAGGGATATCGGCGAGCGGGGTCTGAGACAAATTCGGCGGGTGGTCGAAGGATTCGATTGGGCAAAGTTCAAGCCCCCGATTTGCGCTTACGCAGATCATGATGGGGCGACGGTACTTAAGGTCCTGGATGGTCAGCACACGGCTATCGCTGCCGCTTCGAACCCCTACATCACCGAAATTCCTGTGATGATCGTCGAGGCAGACGATACGGCTTCTCAGGCAAAGGCTTTCATCGGGCAGAATACTCAGAATTTGGCTGTGACCAATTTACAGCTTCATCAAGCGGCAATCGCAGCGGCTGATGAAGACGCGCTTACGTTGGAACTGACGTGCGCCGCGGCAAACGTGAAGTTACTAAGAACGCCAAACTCATACACGGGCGATGGGTCGAGGCAGACTATCGCTGTCAAGCAGATCGAAAGCCTGATTGCACGGCGCGGCCGGATCGTTGCGCGGCGCATTCTTGAGGTCATCGCAGATGCAGAGCGCGGGCCAATAACAGCCACGCAGATTAAGGCGGCTGAAATGCTGCTCACTGATCGCGAATATGCAGATCAAATCGACCCGGCCGATCTGACCTCAGCCATCGTCGACCTCTTATACACCGCAGAGGAGGAGGCGAAGTTTTATGTCATTTCGCATAAGGTCACGCTCTGGAAGGCGCTCGGGGTAGTCTGGTTCCGAAAGTGCAAGAAGCGCCGCGGCGCCGCGCTAAGGGTGGCATAAGGCAAACACAGTCGCGATAGCCTCACGCGACTCCACGCATTCATTTTTGTCAGCCTGACATCCTGGCGTCATGTGGCGCGAAGAAGAGAGCCCTCGGCGAAACCGTACGTTGGCGGGGATGGATCACTATATCCGCCCCTCTATATAGAGAGGCGGAGGTGAGGGCTGCGCGCCAAGTTTCACAATGGAATCAATGGGTGCAGTAAGTGGGTGGGTGAGGGAATATCACGGGCGAGAAAAGCAAAAAGCCCTGCTGAAACAGGGCTTTGCAAGAAATGGCTTGGTGGGCGATGACGGACTCGAACCGCCGACATCCTCGGTGTAAACGAGGCGCTCTACCAACTGAGCTAATCGCCCGCCGCGTTGGTGGCTGTGATCTATGCGGAACCGGATCGAACCGCAAGAGGGAAATGTCAAATTATTCTACATTTTTTGAACGGCCCGCGAAGATGCGAAAGGGTGTGGAAACATTTCGCACCGCCTCATTGTTTTGTCTTGAAACCTGCTTGACACCCAAACACGAACCCCGTAGTTAGCCGCTCATCGAACGGCGCAGGCCGCTCGGGACGGGTGTTTCACCCGGACGCTTTCGAGGATGCGGGTGTAGCTCAGTCGGTTAGAGTGCCGGCCTGTCACGCCGGAGGTCGCGGGTTCGAGCCCCGTCACTCGCGCCACTCGAAAGGCCGATGAAACAGTCGGGACCCCAGGGTCCATAAGATGCGCGGGTGTAGCTCAGTCGGTTAGAGTGCCGGCCTGTCACGCCGGAGGTCGCGGGTTCGAGCCCCGTCACTCGCGCCATTCTTTCTTCTCCTCCAGGTAGTTGCCGGTTTTTCCTCACGTAACGCCTTGAGCGCGGATTTTCGTCTTTCGCGGTGAATGTTTGCCGCCCTTCCTCCGTCTTCGTATAGCCTGCCCGATCGAAGAGGGGATTCGCATGCGTTACGTCACCATGGCTCTGTCCGGTTTTGCGGCACTTGTCGCGCTCAGCATTCTCTTTGGGTCGTGGTTCACAATCGACCAAGGCGAGCGCGGGGTGATTCTACGATACGGCGCTGTTGCGGGCACGGCGGATCCCGGTCTGGGCTTCAAGCTGCCTTTGATTGATTCGGTCGTGCGAATCTCCGTGCAGTCCAAGGCTATCGTCTATGAAAAGATGGAGGCCTACAGCCGCGACCAGCAGCCCGCCGATATCCGCCTTTCCGTCAATTACCGAATCCCCGCCGACCGCGTCGAGACCGTCTATGCCAATTACGGTGGCGAGGATGGGCTGCTTTCCCGTCTGATCGAGCGCAAGGTCTTCGAGGAGACGAAGACGGTTTTCGGCCGGTTCAATGCGGTGACGGCGATCCAGGAGCGCGGGCGGCTGAACTCCGAGGTCGCGGCGGCGATCCAGGAGGGTATTGCCGGGCCGGTGCTGATCGAAAGCGTGCAGATCGAGAACATCGATTTTTCGGAAGCCTATGAGGCGAGCATCGAGCAGCGCATGCTGGCGGAAGTCGAGGTGCAGCGCCTGCGCCAGAATGCCGAACGCGAAAAGGTGCAGGCGGAAATCACGGTGACGCAGGCGCGCGCGCAGGCGGATGCCCGCCGCGCGGAGGCGCAGGCGCAGGCCGATGCGGTGCGTCTGGCCGCCCAGGCCGAGTCGGAGGCGATCAAGCTTCGCGGCGAGGCGGAAGCCGAAGCGATCAAGGCGCGCGGCGATGCGCTGAAGGACAATCCCGGTCTCGTCTCGCTGACGCAGGCGGAGAAATGGGATGGCCAGCTTCCGCGCACCATGCTGCCGGGCGGCTCCGTCCCGATGCTCAATCTGAATGCGAACTAGCCGGGGAGGCGGCGTGGGCGGCGCTTTTTCTTCGCACCTGCGGCGAAACGTCCCGTGCCCTGACGGTCATGAAATCGTAACGATTTAAATGGCCTCGCCGCCGGCCTTTCCAGGCAGCCGGGAAAAGAATGTAATGATTGCGGCGAAAGCCGGACAAAGCCTTGCGCAGACACGCTCGCTGCGCTAACGACATGGCGTTGCAACATACTTTATCGGCTTGCAGGTCTTGGACCAACAGGCGTCTCTCTGGCGCCGACAGCAGGCAGGATGGACGCCAATGACTGAACTTCTCGGTTCCTATCTCCCGATCGCCATCTTCATCGGTATCGCGCTCGTTATCGGCATTGCCCTGCTGGTCGCGCCGTTTGCCGTCGCGCACAAAGCCCCCGATTCGGAAAAGCTTTCCGCTTACGAGTGCGGCTTCAACGCATTCGACGATGCGCGCATGAAATTCGACATCCGCTTCTATCTGGTGTCGATCCTCTTCATCATCTTCGACCTGGAAGTGGCCTTCCTGTTTCCCTGGGCGGTGTCCTTCGGTGAGCTCGGCTGGTTCGGCTTCTGGTCCATGATGGTCTTCCTCGGCGTTCTGACCATCGGCTTTATCTATGAATGGAAGAAGGGAGCACTCGAATGGGAGTAGCTCATACGAGCAACACGCTTGTTGCCCAGCAGCCCAAGGGGATCATCGATCCCTCGACCGGCAAGCCCATCGGCAGCAACGATGCTTATTTCGGCGAGATCAACAACGAGCTCGCCGACAAGGGGTTTCTGGTCACGTCGACGGACGAACTCATCACCTGGGCCCGTACCGGCTCGCTGATGTGGATGACCTTCGGTCTCGCCTGCTGTGCCGTGGAAATGATGCAGCTGTCGATGCCGCGTTACGACGTCGAGCGTTTCGGCTTTGCGCCGCGCGCCAGCCCGCGCCAGTCCGACGTCATGATCGTCGCCGGCACGCTGACCAACAAGATGGCGCCCGCGCTCCGCAAGGTCTATGACCAGATGCCCGAGCCGCGCTACGTCATCTCGATGGGCTCCTGCGCCAATGGCGGCGGATACTATCACTATTCCTATTCGGTGGTGCGCGGCTGTGACCGCGTGGTGCCGGTCGACATCTACGTGCCAGGCTGTCCTCCCACGGCGGAAGCGCTCCTTTACGGTGTGCTCCTGCTGCAGAAGAAGATCCGCCGGACCGGTACGATCGAACGTTAAGGGCAGGGGACTTTACACATGAGCGAAGCCCTCCAGGAGCTCTCCTCCTATATCGGCGAAGCCGCCGGCGGTCTCGTGACCGCCTCCGACATCGCCTATGGCGAACTTACGCTGAAGACGGACGCTGCACGCATCCTTGGTCTTCTGACGTTCCTGCGCGATGACGTGCAGTGCGGCTTCGTCAATCTCATCGATGTCTGCGGCGTGGACTGGCCGGCGCGCGCCGAGCGTTTCGACGTGGTCTATCACCTGCTGTCGCCGCGCCAGAACCAGCGCATCCGCGTCAAGGTCGCGACCGGCGAGGACGTTCCCGTTCCCTCGGCTTTCTCGGTCTATCCGGGTGCCGACTGGTTCGAGCGCGAAGCCTACGACATGTACGGCATTCTCTTCACCGGCCATCCGGACCTGCGCCGCATCCTTACCGACTACGGTTTCGAGGGGCATCCGCTGCGCAAGGATTTTCCGACGACCGGCTTCGTGGAAGTGCGTTACGACGACGAGGTCAAGCGCGTGGTGTACGAACCCGTCGAACTGAAGCAGGAATTCCGCAACTTCGACTTCCTCTCTCCCTGGGAAGGCACGGATTACGTGCTGCCGGGCGACGAGAAGGCGAAGCAGTAGTCAGGAAATAGGCAGTAGCCAATAGGCAGTAGGAAGGAGCAAGCGGACGACGATCAACTCCTATCAGGACCTGAAGGTTTGGCAGCGTGCCATGGATCTTGCGGTCGAGTGCTATGAACTGACACGGCGGTTTCCGCGTGATGAGGTTTATGGGATGGTATCGCAAATACGCCGGTCGGCGGTCTCTATTGCCGCCAACATCGCGGAAGGTCACGGCAGGGATGCTACAGGACACTATGTCCAGCATCTCAAGTTTGCCCAAGGTTCGCTGAAGGAGTTGGAAACGCACTTGATCCTCTCATCTCGCGTCGGCATTGCTTCACCAGATACGGTGGATGCCCTGATGAAAGCGAGTGATGAGGTTGGAAGGATGCTGAGGTCGCTGATCCGCAGTTTGCAGGATGGACGAAATGAACGCACGCAATGAACTAACCCCTACTGCCTACTGCCTATTGGCTAATTCCTCCCAGCGCGGAGCGCGCCCATGAACGAGCACAACGTTCGCAATTTCAATATCAACTTCGGCCCGCAGCACCCTGCGGCGCACGGGGTTCTCCGTCTGGTTCTGGAGCTGGACGGCGAAATCGTCGAGCGCGTCGACCCGCATATCGGCCTGCTGCATCGCGGCACCGAAAAGCTGATCGAGACGAAGACCTATCTTCAGGCCGTGCCCTATTTCGACCGCCTAGACTACGTGGCGCCGATGAACCAGGAGCATGCCTTCGCGCTCGCCGTCGAAAAGCTGACGGGCACGGAAGTGCCGATCCGCGGCCAGCTGATCCGCGTGCTCTATTCGGAAATCGGCCGCATCCTTTCGCACCTGCTCAATGTCACGACCCAGGCCATGGACGTCGGCGCGCTGACGCCGCCGCTCTGGGGCTTCGAAGAGCGTGAAAAACTGATGGTGTTCTATGAGCGCGCCTGCGGCGCGCGCATGCACTCGGCCTATATCCGTCCGGGCGGCGTGCATCAGGACCTGCCGCACGAGCTGGTGGAAGACATCGGCAAGTGGATCGATCCGTTCCTAAAGACCGTCGACGATATCGACGAGCTCCTGACCGGCAACCGCATCTTCAAGCAGCGCAACGTCGATATCGGCGTGGTGAAGCTGGAAGATTGCTGGGCCTGGGGTTTTTCCGGCGTGATGGTGCGCGGCTCGGGCGCTGCCTGGGACCTGCGCCGCTCGCAGCCCTATGAGTGCTATTCCGACCTCGACTTCGACATTCCGATCGGCAAGAACGGCGACTGCTACGACCGTTACGTCATCCGTATGATCGAAATGCGCGAAGCGGCCAAGATCATGCGCCAGTGCGTCAACCGCCTGCTCGGCGATGCCAAGGTCGGCCCGGTTTCCTCGGTCGACGGCAAGATGGTTCCGCCGAAGCGCGGCCAGATGAAGCGTTCGATGGAAGCGCTCATCCACCACTTCAAACTCTACACTGAAGGCTACCACGTGCCGGCCGGCGAAGTGTATGCGGCCGTTGAGGCGCCGAAGGGCGAGTTCGGCGTCTATGTCGTCGCCGACGGCACCAACAAGCCCTACCGCTGCAAGATCCGCGCGCCGGGTTATGCCCACCTGCAGGCCATGGATTTCATCTGTCGCGGCCACCAGCTCGCCGACGTCTCGGCGATCCTGGGCTCCCTCGATATCGTGTTCGGCGAGGTTGACCGCTGATGCCGAAAGTCGTCTTCGCCGCCATCGCTCTTCTCGCTGCCACCGCTGCCCATTCGCAGGACGCGGATACGGGCAGCGCTTCCAAGACGATGGGCCAGCTGGTGAGCGAAGGCTACGAAATCAAGGCGGCGGCGCCGAATGGCAGCCGCTACGTCATCTTCATGCAGAATGACCAGTCGGCCTATGCCTGCGAATTCGTCAACACGGCGAATACGCAGTGCAGGCCGATCAACTGAGACAAGGCGTTACAGAATGTCCGTTCGTCGACTAGCCGATGACAATGTCCAGCCCGCCAGCTTCGCCTTCACCAAGGAGAATGCAGCCTGGGCAGAGGCAACCATCAACAAGTATCCGAAGGGTCGTCAGCAGTCGGCCGTGATCCCGCTTCTCATGCGGGCGCAGGAGCAGGACGGCTGGGTCACCAAGGCGGCCATCGAATCCGTCGCCGACATGCTGGATATGGCCTATATCCGCGTGCTCGAAGTCGCGACCTTCTACACCCAGTTCCAGCTTCTGCCGATCGGCACGCGCGCCCATATTCAGGTCTGCGGCACCACGCCCTGCATGCTGCGCGGCTCGGAAGACCTGATCAACGTCTGCAAGAAGCGCATCCATCCCGAGCCCTTCCACCGCAACGAGAGCGGCACGCTCTCCTGGGAAGAGGTCGAGTGTCAGGGCGCCTGCGTCAACGCGCCGATGGTCATGATCTTCAAGGACAGTTTTGAAGACCTGACGCCGACGCAGCTCGAGCACATCATCGACCGTTTCGACGCCGGCAAGGGCGCGACCGTCGAGACCGGCCCGCAGGTCGATCGCGTCTTCTCCGCGCCGGCCGGCGGTCTCACCAGCCTGAACGAGCCTGACGCTCCGGCCAAGAAAACGACGACCCGCGCCAAGAAGACGGACGAGGGCAGCGTCAGCGTTCCTCCGTCGAATGCCGGCCGCGCCGAGACGCACGCCGTCGAGACCGATCCCAAGCTGAAGACCCCGGCTAACGCCAAGGCCGAAGCTGCCGCCAACACCAAGGCGAAGGGCGACACGCGCGCGGAAGGTGGCGATGCCGCCGCCAAGCAGCCGGTCGCCGCCACCGTCGGCAAGCCGTCGCTGGACGACAAGAACCGGCCGGCCGGCATTGAACGCCCGGCAACGCCCGACGACCTCAAGCTCATCTCCGGCGTCGGCCCGAAGATCGAGGGCATTCTGCACGAACTCGGCATCTTCACCTTCGCGCAGGTCGCATCGTGGACGCCGGAACAGCGCGAATGGGCCGACGGCTATCTGAATTTCAAGGGCCGCATCGAGCGCGACGACTGGGTCAGGCAGGCCGAGGCGCTCGCCAAGGGCGGTGAAGCGGAATACATCCGCGTTTTCGGCAAGAAGCCGCGGTAAAGAGGTGAACCATGCTTAAAGACCAGGATCGCATCTTCACCAATATCTACGGCACCAAGGACAAGTCGCTGAAGGGCGCCATGGCCCGCGGCCAGTGGGACGGCACCAAGCAGCTGCTCGAAAAGGGCCGCGACTGGATCATCAACGAGGTCAAGGCCTCTGGTCTGCGCGGCCGCGGCGGCGCGGGCTTCCCGACCGGCCTCAAGTGGTCCTTCATGCCGAAGGAATCGGACGGCCGTCCGCACTACCTCGTCGTCAATGCCGACGAATCCGAGCCCGGCACCTGCAAGGACCGCGATATCCTGCGCCACGATCCGCACACGCTGATCGAAGGCTGCGTGATCGCCTCCTTCGCCATGGGCGCCAATGCGGCCTATATCTACGTGCGCGGCGAGTTCATCCGCGAGCGCGAGGCGCTGCAGGCCGCCATCGACGAGTGCTATGACGCCGGTCTTCTCGGCAAGAACAACAAGCTTGGCTACGACATCGACATCTATGTCCACCACGGCGCCGGCGCTTACATCTGCGGCGAAGAAACCGCGCTGCTCGAAAGCCTCGAGGGCAAGAAGGGCCAGCCGCGCCTGAAGCCGCCGTTCCCGGCCAATATGGGCCTCTACGGCTGCCCGACGACCGTCAACAACGTCGAGTCGATCGCCGTCACCCCGACGATCCTGCGTCGCGGCGCCGGCTGGTTCTCCTCGTTCGGCCGTCCGAACAATGTCGGCACCAAGCTGTTCATGATGTCGGGCCACGTCAACACGCCCTGCACGGTCGAAGAGAGCATGGGCATCTCCTTCAAGGAGATGGTCGAAAAGCACGGCGGCGGCATCCGCGGCGGCTGGGACAACCTTCTTGCCGTCATCCCCGGCGGCGCGTCCTGCCCGGTCGTCAAGGCCGAGGACATGATGAACGTCACGCTCGACTTCGACGGTCTGCGCGACGTGAAGTCGTCGTTCGGCACCGGCGGCATGATCATCATGGATCGCTCCACCGACATCATCAAGGCGATCTGGCGCATCTCGGCCTTCTTCAAGCACGAGAGCTGCGGCCAGTGCACGCCGTGCCGCGAAGGCACCGGCTGGATGATGCGCGTCATGCAGCGCATGGTCACCGGCAATGCCCAGAAACGCGAAATCGACATGCTGTTCGATGTCACCAAGCAGATCGAGGGACACACGATCTGCGCGCTTGGCGACGCCGCAGCCTGGCCGATCCAGGGCCTCATCCGCAACTTCCGCCCCGAAATCGAGGCGCGTATCGACCAGTACACCGCCAATGCCATGGATCATGGCGCGGTGCTGGAAGCAGCGGAGTAAGACGATGACGAAGCCGGTAGGACAGGATGCGAATGCGACCAACGTCCCGCCGGCTGAAGCCTCCGGCGCCGATCCCTTCGGGTTCTCGCCATGGCTGAAGGACATGCCCGATGTGTCTCGGCATCCGCTGATGGCAAATCCGGTGATGGCAATTGCGGCGACCACCGCGCTTGGTTTCAGCATTGCAGGCCAGATGGCCGGCATGATGCTGGGCGTGATGCAGACAGCGGCGGAGCAGGCGAAGGCGGCGATGGACGAAGCGGCCGAACGGGCTGCGAAGGCTGAAGCCGAAGAGACAAAGGCGGCGCCGGTCAAGGCGAAGCCGGAGCTGCGGGTGGTTCCGAAGGAGCCGGTAGCAAGGGCGGAAACGCCGGTTGCCGAGCCGAAGGTGAAGGTGGCGCGGGAGAAGAACGCGACGCCGAAGGCGGTTGAAGCAAAGCCGGTGCGCAAGACGCCGGCAGCGAAGGCCGCCAAAGCCGATGACCTGAAGGTGATTTCGGGCATCGGGCCGAAGCTGGAGCAGGTGCTGAACGGCATGGGCTTCAAGCGTTACGCTGACATCGCGGCCCTCACGGCTGATGATGTGGCAAGGATCGAAGCCGAACTCGGGTTCAGCGGGCGCATCGCCCGCGACGGCTGGGTAGAGCAGGCAAAGACGCTGGCAAAGGGCAGGGGCTGAGCCCCACCGGACCCGGCAGACGGAACAAAGGCGAACGGGAAGGGCGACAGCCCGGAGCGGATGCCGGAGAAAAGGCGCTGGCGAGACACGGGCTTCGTGTCAAAGCGGGAATTGAGATATGGCAAAGCTGAAAGTCGACGGAAAAGAAATCGAAGTCCCGGATCACTTCACGCTGCTTCAGGCGTGTGAGGAGGCGGGCGCCGAGGTTCCGCGCTTCTGTTTCCACGAGCGGCTGTCGGTTGCCGGCAACTGCCGCATGTGCCTCGTCGAGGTGAAGGGTGGCCCGCCGAAGCCGGCGGCCTCCTGCGCTATGGGTGTGCGCGACCTGCGCCCCGGCCCGAACGGCGAAGCGCCTGAGGTCTTCACGACCACGCCGATGGTCAAGAAGGCGCGCGAAGGCGTGATGGAGTTCCTGCTCATCAACCACCCGCTGGATTGCCCGATCTGCGACCAGGGCGGCGAATGCGACCTGCAGGACCAGGCGATGGCCTTCGGCATCGACTCGTCGCGCTATTCCGAGAACAAGCGCGCCGTCGAGGACAAGTATATCGGCCCGCTCGTCAAGACGATCATGAACCGCTGCATTCACTGCACGCGTTGCGTTCGCTTCACGACGGAAGTCGCCGGGATCACCGAGCTTGGCCTGATCGGCCGCGGTGAAGACGCCGAGATCACCACCTATCTCGAACAGGCGATGACCTCGGAGCTGCAGGGCAATGTGGTCGACCTCTGCCCGGTCGGCGCGCTCACCTCCAAGCCCTTCGCCTTCACGGCCCGTCCGTGGGAATTGAACAAGACCGAATCGATCGACGTCATGGATGCCGTCGGCTCGGCTATCCGAGTCGATACGCGCGGCCGCGAAGTCATGCGCATCCTGCCGCGCATCAACGAAGAGATCAACGAAGAGTGGATCTCCGACAAGACCCGCTTCATCTGGGACGGCCTGAAGACACAGCGCCTCGACCGCCCCTATGTCCGCAAGGACGGCCGCCTGCAGCCCGCCTCGTGGGCCGACGCCTTCGGCGCCATCAAGGCCGCCGTTGCTGGCACCTCGGGCGATCGCATCGGCGCGATTGCCGGTGATCTCGCCTCCGTCGAGGAAATGTTCGCGCTGCGCGAACTGATGGCCTCGCTCGGCTCCAAGAACATCGACTGCCGTCAGGACGGCTCGCAGCTCGATCCGTCGCTCGGCCGCGCCAGCTACCTGTTCAACCCGACCATCGAAGGCATCGAGCAGGCCGACGCGCTGCTCATCGTCGGCGCCAATCCGCGCCTCGAAGCCGCCGTTCTCAACGCCCGCATCCGCAAGCGCTGGCGCATGGACAACTTCCCGATCGGCGTGATCGGTGAACAGGCGGAGCTGCGCTACGGCTACGAGTATCTCGGCGCCGGCACGGACACGCTTGCCGCTCTCGCCGATGGTTCGCTGTCCTTCATCGACAAGCTGACGAAGGCCGAGCGTCCGATGATCATCATCGGCCAGGGTGCGCTGTCGCGCGCCGATGGCCTCGCCGTTCTCTCGGCCGCTTCCGCGCTGGCGGAGAAGGTCGGTGCGGTCAAGGCGGACTGGAACGGTCTGGCCGTTCTGCACACTGCGGCCTCGCGCGTCGGCGGCCTCGACCTCGGCTTCGTGCCGGGCGAGGGCGGCAAGACGGCGGCCGACATGCTATCGGGCACCGACGTGCTGTTCCTGCTCGGCGCCGACGAGATGGACTTCGCCAACAAGTCCGCCTTCACGGTCTATATCGGCTCGCATGGCGATAACGCGGCGCATGTCGCCGACGTCATCCTGCCGGGCGCGACATATACCGAGAAGTCGGGCACCTGGGTCAACACCGAAGGCCGCGTCCAGATGGGCAACCGCGCCGGCTTTGCACCGGGCGACGCCCGCGAGGACTGGGCGATCCTGCGCGCGCTGTCCGACGTGCTCGGCAAGAAGCTGCCGTTTGATTCGCTCCTCCAGCTGCGCGCGAAACTCTATACCGCACACCCGCATTTCGCCGCGATCGACGAGATTGCATCAGGCGAAATCGCCGATCTCTCCGCGCTTGCGAAAAAAGGCGGGACGATGGCGAATTCCGGGTTTGCGTCTCCGATCAAAGACTTCTATTTGACGAACCCGATAGCGCGCGCCTCCGCGGTCATGGCCGAATGCTCGGCGCTTGCCCGCAACAATTTCAAAGCCGCGGCGGAATGAGCGCGAAGGAATAAGACGGTATGGACGCTTTCATTTCGACCTACGTTTGGCCTGCGGCCATCATGATCGGCCAGTCGCTTCTGCTGCTGGTTCTGCTCCTGGTGTCCATCGCCTTCATTCTTCTGGCCGACCGCAAGATCTGGGCGGCCGTGCAGCTGCGCCGCGGCCCGAACGTCGTCGGCCCCTGGGGTCTCTTCCAGTCCTTCGCCGACCTCTTGAAGTTCGTCTTCAAGGAGCCGGTCATCCCGGCGACGGCCAACAAGGTGATCTTCCTGCTCGCACCGCTCGTCTCGGTGACGCTGGCGCTCGCCACCTGGGCGGTCGTGCCGGTCAACGACGGCTGGATGATCGCCAACATCAATGTCGGCATCCTCTACATTTTCGCGATCTCCTCGCTTGAAGTGTACGGCATCATCATGGGCGGCTGGGCTTCGAACTCGAAGTACCCGTTCCTCGGCGCGCTGCGCTCCGCGGCACAGATGGTCTCCTACGAAGTGTCGATCGGTTTCGTCATCGTCACCGTGCTGCTCTGCGTCGGTTCGCTGAACCTCTCCGACATCGTCTATGCGCAGCATGACGGCCTCGGCACGCGCCTCGGCCTGCCGGCCTCCTTCCTCGACTGGCACTGGCTGTCGCTGTTCCCGATGTTCATCGTGTTCTTCATTTCGGCGCTTGCCGAAACGAACCGCCCGCCCTTCGACCTTCCGGAAGCCGAATCCGAACTCGTCGCCGGCTTCATGGTCGAATACGGCTCGACCCCGTACATGATGTTCATGCTCGGCGAATATGCCGCCATCTGCCTGATGTGCGCGCTGACCACGATCCTCTTCCTCGGCGGCTGGCTGCCTCCGGTCGACGTCTGGTTCCTCAACTGGGTTCCGGGCATCGTGTGGTTCGTCATCAAGGGCCTCTTCGTCTTCTTCATGTTCGCGATGGTGAAGGCCTTCGTGCCGCGCTACCGCTACGACCAGCTCATGCGTCTCGGCTGGAAGGTTTTCCTTCCGATCTCGCTCGCCATGGTCGTCATTACCGCATTCGTGCTGAAGCTCATGGGGACTGCATGACGATCGCGCCCCGCCTCAGCAGCATTGGAGCTTGAAATGGCTAGTCTCTCGCAAGCCGTAAACTCGCTGTTCCTCAAGGAATTCGTCGGCGCGTTCTTCCTGTCGATGCGCTACTTCTTCCGCCCGAAGGCAACGGTGAACTATCCCTTCGAAAAGGGCCCGGTCTCTCCGCGCTTCCGCGGCGAGCATGCGCTGCGCCGTTACCCGAACGGTGAAGAGCGCTGCATCGCCTGCAAGTTGTGCGAGGCGATCTGTCCTGCCCAGGCCATCACCATCGAGGCGGGTCCCCGCCGCAACGACGGCACGCGCCGCACGGTGCGTTACGATATCGACATGGTGAAGTGCATCTATTGCGGCTTCTGCCAGGAAGCCTGCCCGGTCGACGCCATCGTCGAAGGTCCGAACTTCGAGTTCTCGACCGAGACGCGCGAAGAGCTCTACTACGACAAGCAGAAGCTCCTCGAGAACGGCGATCGCTGGGAGCGGGAAATCGCCCGCAACATCGCTATGGATTCGCCTTACCGCTGATCGGCGGAGGGCATACTGAACTTCAAGTGCCTGACGAGTGCGTTCGTCAGGCTTCGACGGGGAGGGGGACCTTCTCCGGGGAAGACGAAAAGGCACCAAAATGGGTCTGCAGGCTCTATTCTTCTATATCTTCGCCTTCGTGGCGGTGGCGTCCGCCTTCATGGTGATCGCGTCCAGGAACCCGGTCTATTCCGTGCTGTTCCTGATCCTCACCTTCTTCAATTCGGCGGGCCTGTTCCTTCTGACGGGCGCCGAGTTCCTGGCGATGATCCTGCTGGTCGTCTATGTCGGCGCCGTCGCGGTTCTCTTCCTCTTCGTCGTCATGATGCTCGACATCGATTTTGCCGAATTGAGGGCTGGCGCCCTTGAATATGCGCCGGTCGGCGCGCTGATCGGTATTATCCTGGCGATCGAACTGGTCGTCGTCGTTGGCGGCTCGACGCTCTCGCCTGAGATCGCCGCCAATGCCTCGATGCCGATCCCGCCGATCGCGGAACGCCAGAACACCGCCGCCCTCGGCGACGTGCTCTATACGAACTACGTCTACTTCTTCCAGATTGCCGGCCTCGTGCTGCTCGTCGCCATGATCGGCGCGATCGTGCTGACGCTGCGCCACAAGCCGAATATCAAGCGCCAGAACATCTCGCAGCAGGTTGCCCGCACGCCGGAAACCGCCGTCGAGGTGGTCAAGGTGAAGCCCGGTCAGGGCATCTGAGGCAGCGCGGGACCAAGGATAAAGAAAAATGGAAATCGGTATTTCCCACTATCTCACCGTCAGCGCCATCCTCTTCACGCTTGGCATTTTCGGCATCTTCCTGAACCGGAAGAATGTCATCGTCATCCTGATGTCGATCGAACTGATCCTGCTGTCGGTCAACATCAACATGGTGGCGTTCTCGCACTTCCTGAACGACATCGTCGGCCAGGTTTTCGCGCTGTTCATTCTGACCGTCGCGGCTGCGGAAGCGGCCATCGGTCTTGCAATTCTCGTCGTCTTCTACCGCAACCGCGGTTCGATCGCCGTCGAAGACGTCAATATGATGAAGGGCTGATCGGGTCATGGATACCATCATCAAGGCAATCGTCTTCCTCCCGCTCACCGGCTTCCTGATCGCCGGCATCGGCGGCAACACGATCGGCGCCAAGGCGTCGGAATATATCACATCCGGCTTCATGATCATCGCGGCCGTTCTGTCCTGGATCGTCTTCTTCGACGTGGCCATGGGCGAAACGGAGATGCTCAAGGTCAGCGTGCTGCGCTGGATCCAGTCCGGCGGCTTCGATGTCGAATGGGCGTTCCGCGTCGATACGCTGACGGCCGTCATGCTCGTCGTCGTCAATTCGGTCTCGACGCTCGTGCATGTCTATTCGATCGGCTACATGCACCACGATCCGCATCGCCCGCGCTTCTTCGCGTACCTGTCGCTCTTCACCTTCGCCATGCTGATGCTGGTGACGTCGGACAATCTGCTTCAGATGTTCTTCGGCTGGGAAGGCGTGGGTCTCGCATCCTATCTGCTGATCGGCTTCTGGTACAAGAAGCCGTCGGCCTGCGCTGCCGCCATGAAGGCCTTCATCGTCAACCGCGTCGGCGACTTCGGATTCGCGCTCGGCATCTTCTCGGTTTTCGTGCTGTTCGGCTCGATCAATTTCGAGACGATCTTCGCGACCGCCGCGACCTACCTGCCGGCTGAAGGCGCTGCGGATGCGACCGCACCCGTCATCAACCTCTTCGGCATGACGCTCGACAAGTCGCAGGCGCTCACCGCCACCTGCCTGCTGCTCTTCATGGGCGCGATGGGCAAGTCGGCGCAGTTCCTGCTGCACACCTGGCTGCCGGACGCCATGGAAGGCCCGACCCCGGTTTCGGCCCTCATCCATGCCGCAACCATGGTCACCGCCGGCGTCTTCCTCGTCGCCCGCATGTCGCCGCTGTTCGAACTGTCGCACACGGCCCTGATGGTCGTGACGCTGGTCGGCGCCATCACCGCCTTCTTCGCGGCGACCGTCGGCCTCGTGCAGAACGACATCAAGCGCGTCATCGCCTATTCGACCTGCTCGCAGCTCGGCTACATGTTCGTGGCGCTCGGCATCGGCGCTTACGGCGCGGCGATCTTCCACCTCTTCACGCACGCCTTCTTCAAGGCGCTGCTGTTCCTGGGCGCCGGTTCGGTCATCCACGCCGTCGATGGCGAGCAGGACATGCGCTACATGGGTGGCCTGCGCAAGCATATCCCGGTTACCTTCTGGATGATGACGATCGGCACGCTCGCGCTGACCGGCGTCGGCATCCCGGGCACCGTCATCGGCTTTGCCGGCTTCTTCTCGAAGGATGCAATCATCGAATCGACCTTCGCGTCGCACAGCCCGCTTGCCGGCTTCGCCTTCACGCTGCTGGTCATCGCCGCGCTCTTCACGAGCTTCTACTCCTGGCGCCTGGCCTTCATGACCTTCTTCGGCAAGCCGCGCGCCTCCGCCGACGTCATGCACCACGTGCATGAATCGCCTGCCGTCATGCTCGTTCCGCTCTACCTTCTCGGTGCGGGCGCCGTGCTGGCCGGTTACTTCTTCGTGGAGTATTTCTACGGCCACCACTATGCTGAATTCTGGCAGGGCGCGCTGTTCACGCTGCCGGAAAACGAGCTGGTCAACGAGTACCACCACGTCCCGCTTTGGGTGGAGTGGAGCCCGTTCGCCGCCATGGCCATCGGTTTCGTCACCGCCTGGTACATGTACATCCGTTCGCCGGAAACGCCGAAATACCTCGCCGAGCAGCATCGCGGCCTCTACCAGTTCCTGCTCAACAAGTGGTACTTCGACGAACTCTACGACTTCCTCTTCGTGCGCCCCGCCATGTGGCTCGGCCGTACGCTGTGGAAGAAGGGTGACGGCGCCGTCATCGACGGTCTCGGCCCGAACGGCATTGCCGCCCGCGTCGTCGACGTCACCGACCGCGTCGTGCGCCTGCAGACCGGTTACCTCTATCACTACGCATTCGCGATGCTGCTGGGTATTGCAGCACTCGTTACCTGGATGATGCTCGGGAGCTCCCTCTGATGACCGATTGGCCCATTCTTTCAGCGGTCACCTTTCTCCCGCTCGTCGGCGTGGCGCTTCTGCTGCTGACCCGTGAGGACAGCCCGTATGGCCGCCGCAACATCCTGAACGTCGCGATGCTGACGACGGTCGTCACCTTCGTGCTCTCGCTCTTCATCTGGATCGGCTTCGATTATTCGAACCCGGGCTTCCAGATGACCGAGAAGCATGAATGGCTCGGCACCGGTATCTCCTACCATCTCGGCGTCGACGGCATCTCCATGCTGTTTGTCATCCTCTCGACCTTCCTGATGCCGTTCTGCGTGCTTGCAAGCTGGAACACCATCGAGAAGCGCCTGAAGGAATACATGATCGCCTTCCTGCTTCTGGAAGTGTTCATGGTCGGCGTCTTCGTCTCGCTCGATATCGTTCTGTTCTACGTGTTCTTCGAAGCGGGCCTCATTCCGATGTTCATCATCATCGGCGTATGGGGCGGCAAGGATCGCGTTTACGCGTCCTACAAATTCTTCCTCTACACGCTGCTCGGTTCGGTTCTGATGCTGCTCGCCATCATGGCGATGTACTGGCAGGCCGGCACGACCGACATCACGGAACTGCTCGCTTACAACTTCCCGGCCCATATGCAGACCTGGCTGTGGCTCGCCTTCTTCGCGTCCTTCGCGGTGAAGATGCCGATGTGGCCGGTCCACACCTGGCTTCCCGACGCGCACGTCCAGGCGCCGACGGCGGGCTCGGTCATCCTGGCCGGCGTGCTGCTGAAGCTTGGCGGCTACGGTTTCATCCGTTTCTCGCTCGCCATGTTCCCGCTGGCATCCGACTATTTCGCGCCCTTCGTCTTCACGCTGTCGGTCATCGCCATCATCTACACCTCGCTGGTGGCGCTGATGCAGGACGACATCAAGAAGCTGATCGCCTATTCGTCGGTTGCCCATATGGGCTACGTCACCATGGGCATCTTCGCGGCGAACATGCAGGGCCTGCAGGGCGCCATCTTCCAGATGCTGTCGCACGGCATCGTCTCCGGCGCGCTCTTCCTCTGCGTGGGCGTGGTCTATGACCGTCTGCACACCCGCGAAATCGCGGCTTATGGCGGTCTCGTCAACAATATGCCGAAATACGCCGTCGCCTTCATGATCTTCACCATGGCGAATGTCGGTCTTCCCGGCACCTCCGGCTTCGTCGGCGAAATCATGACGCTGGTCGGCGCCTTCCGCGCCAACACCTGGGTCGCCTTCTTCGCCACGACGGGCGTCATCCTCTCGGCCTCCTATGCGCTGTGGCTTTACCGCCGCGTGATCTTCGGTGCGCTCGAGAAGGAAAGCCTGAAGTCGCTGCTCGACCTGTCGGGCCGTGAAAAGGCGCTGCTCTATCCGCTGGTGATCCTGACGATCTTCTTCGGTGTCTATCCGGCACCGGTCTTCGATGTGACGGCGGCCTCGGTCGACGCGCTTCTCAATCAATACTCCGCGGCTCTGCAAGCGGCGCAATCCGTTGCGCTCACAGCGAACTGAGGACGGGACCAAGACATGACCGCTGATACTCTCCTTGCCAGCCTTCAGCTCTCGACGCCCGAGATCATTCTCGCCGTCGGCGCCCTGGTCCTGCTGATGATCGGTGTGTTCTCGGGCGAGCGCTCGGGCACCACCGTGATCGGCCTTGCCGTCGCCGTCCTGATCATCGCCGGCCTCTGGCTGGTGCTTGCGACCGGCGAAGGCCAGGCCTATGGCGGCGCCTTCGTGTCGGATGCCTTCGCCAAGTTCATGAAGGTGCTGGCGCTCATTGGCTCCATCACCGCCATGGTGATGACCGTCGGCCACGCCCGCTCGCAGCAGCTCGACCGCTTCGAGTTCCCGGTGCTGATCGTGCTCTCGACGCTCGGCATGCTGCTGATGATCTCGGCCAACAGCCTGCTGTCGCTCTACCTCGCGCTGGAACTCCAGTCGCTCGCCCTCTACGTGGTCGCCGCGATCAACCGCGACAGCCTGCGTTCGACGGAAGCCGGCCTGAAGTACTTCGTGCTCGGTGCGCTTTCCTCGGGCATGCTGCTCTACGGCATGTCGCTGGTCTATGGCTTCACCGGCCATATCGGCTTCCAGGACATCGCGGCCGCGCTCAGCGCCGAGGGCCGTTCGCTCGGCCTCGTCTTCGGTCTGGTGTTCATCCTTGCCGGTCTCGCCTTCAAGATCTCGGCCGTGCCGTTCCACATGTGGACGCCGGACGTTTATGAAGGTGCGCCGACCCCGGTCACGGCCTTCTTCGCTGCTGCGCCGAAGGTCGCCGCCATGGCCATGCTGGTGCGCATCGTCATCGAGGCTTTCCAGCCCGTCGTTGCCGACTGGCAGCAGGTCATCGTCTTCATCTCGATTGCCTCCATGCTGCTCGGTTCCTTCGCCGCCATCGGCCAGAAGAACATCAAGCGCCTGATGGCCTATTCGTCGATCGGTCATATGGGCTATGCGCTTGTCGGCCTCGCCTCCGGCTCCATGGCCGGCGTGCGCGGCGTGGCGCTCTACATGCTCATCTACATGGTCATGACGCTCGGCACCTTCGCGATCATCCTCGCGATGCGCCGCAAGGACGGGGAGAATGTCGAGGAGATCAGCGATCTCGCCGGTCTCTCCTCGACCAACCCCTTCATGGCGACCGTCCTGACGATCCTGATGTTCTCGCTCGCCGGCATTCCGCCGATGGCAGGCTTCTTTGCCAAGTACTTCGTCTTCATGGCGGCCATCGAGGCGCAGCTTTATGCACTCGCCATCATCGGTGTGCTCTCCTCGGTCGTTGGCGCCTACTACTACCTGCGCGTCATCAAGGTGATGTGGTTCGATGAGGCGACCGGCGAATTCGCCCGTACGGCAGGCGAGCTGAAGCTGGTCTTCGGTCTCTCCGGCCTGTTCGTTCTCGGTTACGTGCTGATCGGCGGCCCGATCGGCAATGCGGCCGAAGCTGCGGCGCGG
>NZ_JBLZPK010000014.1:62446-64818 GCF_049199905.1 Shinella sp. M27 | reverse complement strand
CCCCCCCCCCCCCCCCCCCCCCCCCCTTTCCGGTCTCTGGATCACCGCCGATCGCCAGACGGGCGGGCGCGGCCGGCGCGGGCGCGCGTGGTTCTCCGAACCCGGCAATCTCTATGCCTCGCTGCTGCTGATCGATGCCGCACCGATGGAACGGCTCGGCTCTCTGCCGCTGGCCGTCGCGGTCGCCGTGCAGGATGCCGTCAGCCGGGTCATGCCGCTCAACGCGCCTGAAGTGCTGATCAAGTGGCCGAACGATATCCTCGTCGAGCGCCGCAAGATTTGCGGTATCCTGATCGAGGGGGAGACGCTGCCGGATGGCCGGCACGGCCTCGTCATCGGCATCGGAATCAATGTTGCCGTGGCGCCGGATGCCGGCCTCTATCCCGTGGCGACGCTGCGCGATTTCGGCGCATCCTCTTCCCCTGACGAACTCTTCGCCTATCTCTTCCAGTCGATGGCCGCGACGCTGTCCTTGTGGAACCGCGGGCGCGGCATTGCGGCCATCATGGAGCGCTGGAAACAGGTGGCTGGCGGCATCGGGGAAAACATAACGGTCAACCTTCCCGACCGTTCTATTTCCGGGCGCTTTTCCGGAATTGATGATACAGGTCTCCTCAAGTTGGAGACGGATGATGGCGGCACGCGGTTGATCGCGGCCGGCGATGTGTTTTTTGGATAGGAATTTTTGAAACCGATGGCAAAAGAAGACGAACTGGTGTTCCTGCCGCTTGGCGGCGTCGGCGAAATCGGCATGAACCTGGCGCTTTACGGCTACGGCCCGAAGACCAACCGTCAGTGGATCATGGTCGATTGCGGCGTCACCTTCCCGGGACCGGACCTGCCGGGCGTCGACCTCGTTCTGCCCGATATCCGTTTCCTCGCCAAGGAGCGCGAGAAGCTGAAGGGCATCATCATCACCCATGCGCACGAAGACCATTACGGTGCGCTGAACGATCTCTGGCCGGGCCTCAACGTGCCGGTCTATGCCTCGCCCTTCACTGCCGGCATGCTGGAAGCCAAACGCGATTACGAGCGCAGCCGCGTCGAAATTCCGGTGACGATCTTCAAGCAGGGCGACCGCATCAATGTCGGCCCCTTCGAGATCGAGGCGATCGGCGTCAACCACTCCATCCCCGAACCGATGTCGCTAGCGATCAAGACGCCGCTCGGCACAGTGATACACACCGGCGACTGGAAGATCGACCTCGATCCGTCGCTCGGGCCGCTGACGGATGAAGCCCGCTTCCGCAAGCTCGGCGACGAGGGCGTCCTGGCGCTGATCTGCGACAGCACGAACGCGGTGCGCGACGGCGTGTCGCCCTCCGAGCACGAGGTTTCGGAAAGCCTGACGAAGATCATCGAGGTTGCCGAGGGCCGGGTGGGCATCACCACCTTCTCGTCGAATGTCGGCCGTATCCGCTCTATCGCGCAGGCCGCCGAAGCGGCCGGGCGCGAAGTGCTGCTGCTCGGCAGTTCCATGAAGCGCGTGACGAATGTCGCGCGCGACATCGGCCTGATGGAAGGCCTGAAGCCGTTCATCGAGGAAGACGAATTCGGCTACATCCCGCGCGACAAGGTCGTCGTCATCCTGACGGGCAGCCAGGGCGAGCCCCGTGCCGCCCTTGCCAAGATCGCCCGTGACGAAATGCGCAACGTCGCCTTCACGGATGGCGACACGATCATCTTCTCCTCCCGCGCCATTCCCGGCAACGAGAAGGCGATCAACGATATCAAGAATGGCCTGGTCGAGCAGGGCATCAATGTCGTCACCGACGCGGAAGCGCTGGTGCATGTCTCGGGCCATCCGCGCCGCAATGAACTGCAGCAGATGTACGCCTGGACGCGCCCGAAGATGGTCGTGCCGGTTCATGGCGAAGCCGTCCATCTGGTGGCCCATGCCGAGCTTGCCGAACAGTCCGGCGTTGCCGAAGTGCCGCGCGTGCGCAACGGCGATGTGCTGAAGCTCGCCCCGGGTGAGCCCGAGGTCGTCGATCACGCGCCCTTCGGCCGCATCTTCAAGGATGGCAATCTTATCGGCGACTACGAGGAAATGGGCATCGGCGACCGCCGCAAGCTCGCCTTCGTCGGCCATGTCGCCGTCAGCATCCTGCTCGACAGCCGCTTCGACTTTCAGGGTGACCCTGAAGTGGAACCTTTCGGTCTGCCGCAATTCGACGACGAGGGCGAGGACATGGGCGACACGCTTTACGACGCCGTGCTTGGTGCGGTCGAAAGCATCCCGCGTGCCCGCCGCAAGGATCTCGAAATGGTGCGCGAGGCCGTGCGTCGCGCCGTGCGCTCCACGGCCAACGAGATCTGGGGCAAGAAGCCTGTCGTCACGGTGTTCTTGACGAAGGTCTGATCCTCGCCTC
>NZ_JBLZPK010000014.1:46832-62375 GCF_049199905.1 Shinella sp. M27 | reverse complement strand
GCCGGCGCGTAGCGCAAGCCGGTACCCTTCCTTCATCTCCCGCACGCGTCGAAGATGAAGAGGTGTGACAGCACGCCGCCATCTGGCCGTTTGAACTTCGCGACCAAGCGGCGTAAAAGAGCCGCTGTCGCACGAGGGCCCATCCATGCAGCTGTTTTCCATCTTCGCCGTCTACTTCATCGTCTGGTGGCTGACGCTTTTCGCTGTCCTGCCGTTCGGCTTGAAGACACAGGCCGAGGCGAATGATGTGGTGCCCGGCTCGGTGGAAAGCGCACCCGCCCGGTTCCGCGGCGGCCGTATCGTGCTGATCACCACGCTCGTTTCCGCCGTCATCTACGGCGCCTGGTATGTGCTGTCCGTGCGCCTTGGCTACGGGCTGGATTCGTTACCGCAGTTCTACCCCAACTACGAATAGCTGCCGCCATAGAGGTTAACGACCTCGAACGGCACTTAGGTAAGGGATTTCGCCCTTCAGGCTTTTTACGGAAAAGTCTTCCGTTTGCGCTTTATCAAAAAGCTTGTTCAACAATCCACTCAGGCCTGTCCGGCAACCTTAAATCGGCATGTTTTCGCTGAGTGAGGCTTGCGTAACGTGAGGCGCAGTGTCGCAGGGGGCGTGCGCGCGGATTTCCGTTGATCGGAATTCATCGGGAAGCGCGGCGCGGAGCAGGGGAGCTCGGCAAAAGGCAAAAAAAAACAAGGCTGAAAGCCTTGTTTTGCAGGTATCGCGTGATCTTTATCCGTTGTGCGGTGGCAGCGTCTACGCGCGCCTAAGATCTGATCCTCCCAAGACTTGACCGCGAAAATGGCTGGAATTTGCACTTCCTGCCTGTTTTGTGGCCTGAAACTAGCCCAAACGTTAGGCGTTGTCATCCGCTTTTTTGCATTTTTGCTACACTGGAATAAAATTTTTCGATTGACAACATAAGCGCAATTTCTGTTATTGGCGCCCTCATTTTTCTGCCACATTCGCCAGGTCCGCCAAGAGCGGTGGACAGTGCTTCGCGCTGCGCGGCCGGCGTGGCCTGCCGGGTTTCTTTCCGCCGGCGAAGCGTTTATGAACGCGTGAAAATCAACGTCATTTTGCCCGATTCCCAGAATAGGGCGGATCAGTCACACCGGAAACCGATATGCGCCTTTCCCGCTTCTTCCTGCCCATCCTCAAGGAAAACCCCAAGGAAGCCGAGATAGTCTCGCACCGCCTCATGCTGCGTGCGGGCATGGTTAAGCAGCAGTCCCAGGGCATCTATACCTGGCTGCCGCTCGGCAAGCGCGTTCTGGACAAGGTGAATGCGATTATCCGCGAAGAGCAGAACCGCTCCGGCGCGGTCGAACTCCTGATGCCGACGCTGCAGTCCGCCGAGCTCTGGCAGGAAAGCGGCCGCTATGACGCCTATGGCAAGGAAATGCTGCGCATCAAGGACCGCCAGGAGCGGCCGATGCTCTACGGCCCGACCAACGAGGAAATGATCACGGACGTCTTCCGCTCGTTCGTGAAGTCCTACAAGGACCTGCCGCTCAATCTCTATCACATCCAGCTGAAGTTCCGCGACGAGATCCGTCCGCGCTTCGGCACCATGCGCTCGCGCGAATTCCTGATGAAGGACGCCTATTCCTTCGACCTGAATCGCGAAGGCGCCGTGCATGCCTATAACCGCATGTTCGCAGCCTATCTGCGCACCTTCTCGCGCATGGGCCTGCGTGCCATCCCGATGCGTGCCGATACCGGCCCGATCGGCGGCGATCTCAGCCACGAATTCATCATCCTTGCCGATACCGGTGAATCGGAAGTCTTCTGCCACAAGGACTTTTTGAACTTCGACATTCCCGGCCTCGACACGAATTTCGAAGACGTGACGGGCCTCAAGGCCATCTTCGACAAGTGGACCTCGCGTTACGCTGCCACCTCCGAAATGCACGACGCTCCGGCCTTCGAGGCGATCCCGGAAGGCGAGCGCCTGTCGGCCCGCGGCATCGAAGTCGGCCACATCTTCTATTTCGGCACGAAATATTCCGAAGCCATGGGCGCCAAGGTCCAGGGCCCCGACGGCAAGGAACACACCGTGCATATGGGCTCCTACGGCATCGGCCCGACGCGCCTCGTGCCCGCCATCATCGAAGCCTCGCATGACGAGAACGGCATCATCTGGCCGAAGGCCGTGGCACCTTTCGAAGCCATTGTCATCAACATGAAGTCGGGCGATGCCGCCTGCGACGCAGCCTGCGAAACGATCTATAGCGCGCTCCTGAATGCCGGCATCGACGTGCTCTATGACGACAAGGACGAGCGCGCGGGTGCGAAATTCGCGACCGCCGACCTCATCGGGGCGCCGGTGCAGGTCATCGCGGGTCCGCGCGGCGTCGCCAATGGCGAAGTCGAGATCAAGCATCGCAAGACCGGCGAACGCGAGACGCTGACCATCGAGGCGGCGATCCACCGCCTGACGTCCGGCAACTGATGTCGGCTTGAGCCGGGAAAACAGGGAGACAGCATGGCTGACGCAGCGAGCGGGGCGATAGAGGCCCAGGCCTTCAAGAAGAGCCGCCCGTTCTCCGCTTTCGAGCGGATGGTCGCCTGGCGCTACCTGCGCTCACGGCGCAAGGAAGCCTTCATCTCCGTTATCGCCGGTTTCTCCTTCATCGGCATCATGCTCGGCGTGGCGACGCTCATCATCGTCATGGCGGTGATGAACGGGTTCCGCACCGAGCTGATCTCGCGCATCCTCGGCATCAACGGGCATATGATCATCCAGCCGATCGACAGCCCGCTGAACGATTATGCCAAGCTCGCCGACCGTCTTGCCGCCGTTCCCGGCGTTACCATGGCCATCCCGCTCGTGGAAGGCCAGACGCTGGCGCAGGGAACGGCGGGCGGCGGTACGGGCGCTCTGGTGCGCGGCATCCGTGCGGATGACCTCGCCAAAATGAAATCCGTCTCCGACCATATCAAGGAAGGCGACCTTGTCGGTTTTGCCTCCGGCGGCGGTGTTGCCATCGGCGCGCGCATGGCCGAGCAACTCGGACTCAGCGCCGGCGGCCAGATCACGCTCGTGGCACCGGAAGGGGACGTCACGCCGCTGGGCGTCAATCCGCGCGTGAAGACCTATACGGTCTCGGCGATCTTCGAGATCGGCATGTCGGAATATGACGCCTCGATCATCTACATGCCGCTGGACGAGGCACAACTCTACTTCAACTCCGAAGGCGTCGTGCAGTCGATCGAGCTTTTCGTTTCCAACCCGGATCAGATCGACAGCCTGCGCCAGCCCATCGAGGCGGCGGCGGAGCGGCAGATCTTCATCACGGACTGGCGCCAGCGCAACCAGACCTTCTTCTCGGCCTTGCAGGTCGAGCGCAACGTCATGTTCATGATCCTGACGCTGATCGTGCTCGTCGCCGCGCTCAACATCATTTCCGGCCTGATCATGCTGGTGAAGGACAAGGGCAGCGACATCGCCATCCTGCGCACCATGGGCGCCACATCGGGCTCCATCATGCGCATCTTCTTCATGACGGGGGCGGCCATCGGCACGGTCGGCACCTTCGCCGGCGTGCTGCTCGGCGTCATCGTCTGCCTCAACGTCGAGTCGATCCGCCAGTTCTTCTCCTGGATCTCGGGCACGACGCTGTTCAACCCGGAACTCTATTTCCTCAGCCAGCTTCCGGCCGACATGAATGCCGGCGAGACGGTCACCGTCATCGTCATGGCGCTTGCGCTCTCCTTCCTCGCGACGATCTTCCCCGCCTGGCGTGCCTCCAAGCTCGATCCGGTTCAGGCCCTCAGGTACGAATAGGAATTCAGCATGGCAGCGCGCGTCGCTTTGGAACTCAAGGGCATCGAACGGCACTACGGCCAGGGCGAGACGGTACTGTCGATCCTCAAGGGCGCCGATTTCACGCTGAGAAGCGGCGAGACGGTCGCGCTCGTCGCACCGTCGGGCACCGGTAAGTCGACGCTGCTGCATGTCGCGGGGCTGCTCGAAAAACCCGATGCCGGCGATGTCTTCGTCAACGGCCATTCCTGTGCCGGCCTGCCGGATGACCAGCGCACGGCGATCCGCCGCGGCGAGATCGGCTTCGTTTATCAGTTCCACCATCTGCTGCCGGAATTCACCGCGCTCGAAAACATCATGATGCCGCAGCTGATCGGCGGCCTCTCCAAGGCCGAGGCACGCGAACGCGCCGCGCAGCTGCTCGATTATATGCGCATCGGCCACCGCGCCGATCACCGCCCGTCCGAACTTTCCGGCGGCGAGCAGCAGCGCGTCGCTATCGCACGCGCGGTTGCCAATGCGCCGCTCCTGCTTCTGGCCGACGAGCCCACTGGCAATCTCGACCCGGAAACCGCCGGCTACGTCTTCGAGGCGCTGGAAGCGCTCGCCCGCCAGTCCGGCCTTGCCGCGATGATCGCCACGCATAACCACGAGCTTGCCGGGCTGATGGATCGCCGCGTGACGATCGAGGATGGCCTTGTCAAGGAACTGGCCTGAAAGGCCCGTCGTTCGATATCACGCCGCGAGCTTAGCGGTTCCGGCCTTGCGTTCGACAAGCGCCCAGATGTGCCCGAACGGATCGAAGATCGACGCCACGCGCCGGCCCAACATATCCACCTGCACTACATCTCGCGTCACGGCACCGGCTTCGATCGCCCGTTGCATCGTGCGCTCGATGTCGCCGACCGTCAGTGTGAAAATCGCGCTGACGGACCCGGCCGCCTTGGGGAAGAACGGTCCGCCATAGGACAGGTTTTCCTCGCGCCGCGGGTTTGATCCCGCGACGGCCACAGGCATCGTTCCGAAGCGCATGGCAAAGCCCGCTAGTACGCCTTCGATATGATAGGGTTCGACCACTGCGGCGCCAAAGGCGACGACGTAGAAATCCGCCGCCTCCTGTTCGCGCCCGTGCTAGACGAAGAGGGAAATTTCGATGCTGATCTCGTCGGTCATCGCGATTGTCCTTCCGTATCGCCGCCCTGCGGGCGGTGCCTGCGATCAGTTGTCCAGCCCGCAGATGGAGCGGGCGGTCTCGTCCTTCCAGTCCTTGAGCAAGGCGAACTGCGCCTGCCCGGAAACCGCGCCGCCGCTGGTCTTGCCCTTTCCGGTCAGCACGTTGAGGTCGCATTCCGCGCTGGCATTGGGGTCGAGCGTATCATAGGCCGAGTAGGTGTAGCCGGCGACGATGAAATCGAAATTTCGATAGGCGATGGTGAGCGACTGACGCCAGCGGTCGCGCCCGACCGAATCGTTCTTGGTCGTGATGGTGAAGGAGCCATTGGCGAGTGCCGCAAGTTCCGGCTCCTGGCCATACATGGTGAGGTTGCCCCATATGCTGTTCGGCAGCGGCAAAGCAAGCGTCAGGCGGTTCTCTTCGGGCTTGGCAAGATAGACATAGAGGCCGTTGTCGTCGCCGCTGTCGTCGCCCGGTGTGGCGATCACGGCCAGATCCGCCGTGCCGTCCTTGTTCCAGTCGCCGCTCGCCATGGCGACGATGCGGTCTGCCGGAAAATCGGCGGCCATCGTTGCGGCAGGCAGAACAATCGAAAACACAAGGGCAGCGGCAAGCGACTTCATTTCATTTCCTCCATGGGGTTGGGCCGACCTTATTGCGCGTGAACGCGTCGGTCCAGAGGGGATGTGGAAAGCTGTTGACACGAGAACAAGAATAGAACAAAGTGAAAACATAAAAGGAAAGGGAGCCATAATGACCGATTTTCTTCGTGACTTTGCAGCATTCACCTCCATCGCCCTGTTCGTCGCCAGCTTCTCCGTCCTCCTCTTCGGAATCTGACGGTTCAGATCTCTCCACTGATCATTCCTGCCTGCCGCGCGTCCTTGGCGCGTGGAAAGCGGGTGCAAAGCCAAGAACCGTCTGGACGAGACGGGTCCGAATCCGCTTAAGCTCTTTCTTCTGATCGGAAGGAAGTTTGACATGGCGGAAGCGGTTCCAGTGACGGTTGGCGAGAAGATCGCCGAGACGCCCGAATTCGTGCACCTGCGCGTGCATTCGGCCTTCTCGTTGCTCGAAGGCGCCCTGCCGATCAAGAAGATCATCGGCAAGGCAACGTCCGACCAGCAGCCGGCCATCGCCATCACCGACACGAACAATCTGTTCGCGGCGCTCGAATTCTCGCAGAAGGCCGTCGGCGACGGCATTCAGCCCTTGATCGGCTGCCAGCTGTCGATCGACATGGAAGACGAGGGCGAGGGTGAAAGGCGCGGGGGGCAGGCGCAGCTTCAGAAGCTGCCGTCGATCGTTGTCCTTGCCGCGAGCGATGCCGGCTATGCGCGTCTCGTCGAGCTCGTCAGCCGCGCCTATCTCGGCGGCGAAAGCGGGCAGACGGTTCGCATTGCCTATAGCTGGCTGGAAGCGGGCACGGACGGGCTGATCGCCTTGACGGGTGCGCGCGGCGGTCCCGTCGACATGGCCTATCTTGCCGGACAGCCGGCCGTAGCAAAAGCGCGGCTCGATGCGCTGAAGGCTGTGTTTGGCGATCGGCTCTATATCGAGTTGCAGCGCCACGGTCGTTACGACAAGTCGCATGAGCGGCGCATGGTGGAGCTCGCCTATGCGGAGGATGTGCCGCTGGTCGCCACCAACGAGCCGTTCTTCCCGTCACCGGACGACTACGATGCCCACGATGCGCTGATGGCGGTGGCGCACAATGCCATGGTGTCGGATGACAACCGTTTCCGCCTGTCGCCGGATCACTATCTCAAGAGCCGCAAGGACATGGCAAAGCTCTTTGCCGACCTGCCGGAGGCCTTGGAAAACACGGTGGAGATCGCCAAGCGTTGCTCCTTCGTGCTGAAGACCCGTGGTCCCATCCTGCCGCGCTTTACCGGGGCGACGGATGATCCGGAGGAGGCGGAGCGCGCGGAATCGTCGGAACTGCGCCGCCAGTCCGTGGAGGGGCTGGAAAGCCGCATGGCGCTGCTCGGCCTGTCGCCGGGCTATACGGAACAGGATTACCGCGAGCGGCTGGATTTCGAACTCAGCGTCATCGAGCGCATGAAGTTCCCCGGCTACTTCCTCATCGTTGCCGACTTCATCAAGTGGGCTAAGCAGCACAATATTCCCGTCGGGCCGGGCCGCGGTTCGGGCGCGGGTTCGCTCGTCGCCTATGCACTCACGATCACCGACGTTGATCCGTTGCGCTTTTCCCTGCTGTTCGAACGCTTCCTCAATCCGGAACGCGTCTCGATGCCCGACTTCGACATCGACTTCTGCCAGGACCGCCGCGAAGAGGTGATCCGCTACGTGCAGCAGAAATACGGCCGCGAGCAGGTGGCGCAGATCATCACCTTCGGTTCGCTGCAGGCGCGCGCCGCATTGCGCGACGTCGGCCGTGTGCTCGAAATGCCCTATGGCCAGGTCGACAAGATCTGTAAGCTCGTGCCGAACAATCCGGCCAATCCGACGCCGCTCTACAAGGCGATCGAGGAGGAGCCGAAGCTGCAGGAAGAGGCGGAGAAGGAGCCGGTCGTCGCCCGCCTGCTCGATATCGCCCAGAAGATCGAAGGCCTCTACCGCCACGCCTCCACGCATGCTGCCGGCATCGTGATCGGCGACCGGCCGCTGTCGCAGCTTGTGCCGATGTACCGCGATCCGCGCTCCGACATGCCCGTCACCCAGTTCAACATGAAGTGGGTGGAACAGGCCGGCCTCGTGAAATTCGACTTTCTCGGCCTGAAGACGCTGACTGTCCTGAAGACCGCCGTCGATTTCATTCGCAAGCGCGATATCGAGGTGAAGCTCGAAAGCCTGCCGCTGGATGACCAGCTCACCTACGAGATGCTGTCGCGCGGCGAGACGGTCGGCGTGTTCCAGGTGGAAAGTGCCGGCATGCGCAAGGCGCTGATCGGCATGCGGCCGGACTGCATCGAGGACATCATCGCGCTCGTGGCGCTCTACCGCCCCGGCCCGATGGAAAACATCCCGGTCTATAACGCCCGCAAGCACGGCGAGGAGGAGATCGAATCGATCCATCCGACGATCGACCATCTGCTCAAGGAAACGCAGGGCGTTATCGTTTACCAGGAACAGGTGATGCAGATCGCCCAGGTTCTCTCGGGCTATTCGCTCGGCGAGGCCGACCTCTTGCGCCGCGCCATGGGCAAGAAGATCAAGGAGGAGATGGACAAGCAGCGCGCCCGTTTCGTCGACGGCGCGGTCAAAAACGGCGTCTCCAAGCCGCAGTCCGACCTGATCTTCGACCTGCTCGCCAAATTCGCCAACTACGGCTTCAACAAGTCGCACGCCGCCGCTTACGCCATCGTCTCCTACCAGACTGCCTATCTGAAGGCGCATTATCCGGTCGAGTTCCTGGCCGCGTCGATGACCTACGATATGTCCAACACGGACAAGCTGAACGATTTCCGGCAGGATGCCGGCCGTCTCGGCATCGCCGTCATTCCGCCGTCGGTGCAGACGTCCTTCGCGCATTTCGAAACGGGCGAGAACCGGATCTACTACGCGCTCGCCGCCATCAAGGGCGTGGGCGAGGCGGCGGTCCAGCACATCGTCGAGGTGCGCGGCACGACGCCGTTTAGGAACCTCGAGGATTTCTGTACGCGCATCGATCCGAAATTCGTCAACCGCCGCGTCTTCGAAAGCCTGATCGTCGCCGGCGCCTTCGACTGCTTCGGCCATGATCGCGCTGCCATGATCGCCGGCCTCGATCGTCTGCTGGGTGCCGCCCAGCGTGCGCAGGAGAACAAGACGAGCGGGCAGGGCGATATTTTCGGCATGGGGGCTGCGACCGGACCGGAGGTCATCACGCTGCCCTCCTATACGCCCTGGCTGGCGTCGGAAAAGCTCCACCGCGAATTTCAGGTGCTGGGATTCTTCCTCTCCGCCCATCCGCTCGATACCTACGCGCCGCTTCTGGCGAAGATGCGCGTGCAGACTTTTGGCGATTTTTCCGCTGCCGTGAAGCGCGGTGCGACGGCCGGCCGCCTTGCCGGCACGGTCACCTCCAAACAAGAGCGCAAGACCCGCACCGGCAACAAGATGGGCATCGTCGCCTTCTCGGACTCGTCCGGCCAGTTCGAGGCCGTGCTGTTTTCCGAAATGCTCAACCAGTACCGCGATCTGCTGGAGCCCGGCAAATCGCTGGTCATGACCGTGCAGGCGGAAGAGCGCCCGGAGGGTATCGGTCTGCGCATCCAGACGCTGCGCTCGCTGGAGGAGGAATCGCTCCAGACCCAGAAGGCGCTGCGCGTCTATGTCCGCGATTCCGGCCCGCTGCGGTCCATTGCCGCCCATCTCAACACGAAGGGCGACGGCCTCGTCTCCTTCATCGTCATCAAGGACAATGGCCAGCGCGAGATCGAGGTGGAGCTGAACGAACGCTTCCGCATCTCCCCCGAAATCGCCGCCGCCCTACGCTCGGCACCGGGCGTGCTGGATGTGGAACTGGTGTAGCGCCATAGATTGGGCGAGGCGCTATCGGAGCGTTTCGTCGATGAGTATTTGCTCCTGTCCGGCCTGTCGCATGGCGAGCAAAATGGTGGTTGCGTCGGCCAGCAAGTCTGTATGCTCGTCAAAGCGAAACAGGGTGTGCGTGGGAAGACCAAGCGCATCTGCGCCGCTCTCGGTCAGGATGAGTTCCAGACGATCCCGATAAGAGGCAAGGCTCACGACCTCGCTGCCATCGCAGGCAAGGCTCTGATCTGTGCGCTCCACATAGAGCAGGTCCTCGATGGAAGGTGGGTTTGCGCCGCTCCGCCGGCGGCCGCAGGCAAAGTGGATCGTGTCGAGCGGATCATCCGGAGAGACGAAGCCGAGCGAGAGCACGAGAAGATTATCCTGTTCGGTGAAGATCTCCTCGACCTGGAAACAGGCGACAGCCTGCCCCGTCAATTGACGACCGTGATCGACGACGCCTTCTTCTTTTTCTTCTTCACGCCCTGAACCGCCGAGGCATCCGCCTTCTGCTGCACCTTGCGCGTCACGGTGATGAAGTCCGTGCCGTCGCCGGTTTCCGGGCCAAGGCCGGTGTCGGAGATCGACAGCGAGGCGCCTTCGCCCATCAGTTCGGAGATGCGCAGGCGCGTGTCGGCGGGGATGTCCAGCCGGTCGAGCGTCTTCGTCAGCGCGTCCGGCTGCGTGGCATCGGCCTCCGTGGTGATGCCGAGACGCTTCAGCGTGGCGGGCGAGAGCTGGTTGTCGACGCTGACGCCGAACCAGTCCGCCTTGCCCTTGTCGCTATCGACGTCGCGGGCGAGCAGGAAATGGGTGCCGAGCGCGATTTCCGGGTTGCGGATGGTGATGGCGGCCTCGACCAGCGGCTTGAATTTCTGGCGCACGAGGATCTGGCCGTTCGGCGGCGCGCCCTTGCCGGCTTTGGCATAGACGGCGGCGACGAGTTCGGGCGTCACCATTCCGTCTTCCTTCAAGCCTTCGGCAAGCTGGAAGGCGCGGATGGCGACGACGGTCTGCTTGCCATGCAGGCCGTCCGGTATCCCGGCGTCATAGCCGAGCGAGGTCAGCAGCGTCTGCAAATCGATCATCATCTCGCGGTCGCCGCGGCGGGTGATGAGGATGCGGATCGGGTCCTGCTCGGTCTTCTGCACGGCGGGCGTGAGGATTTCCGGTTTGGGATCGGTCATCGCGACCTCGACGGCCTTGTCGCCGGCCTCCATCAAGCCGGGCCGCAGGCCCGCCTGAGAGAGAAGCGGTGTATCCGGCACCACGACGACGGGCTTGAACAGCGTCGCATGAACGACTTCCTGCGGCACGATTTCGCGGTCGGTGATCAGCACATGGCCGCCGCGCCGCGTCACGCTGAACAGCGTCTTGGCAAAGGCGTTCGGCAGGCGCACGCAGCCGTGCGAGGCGGGATAGGACGGCACGCTGTTGGAGGCGTGCAGCGCGATACCCGACCAGGTGAGCCGCTGCATGAAGGGCATCGGTGCGCTGTCATAGATGTTGGAGAAATGCGTGCGCTTCTTCTCCAGGATCGAGAAGATGCCGGTCGGCGTCGAATGGCCGGCCTTGCCGGTGGAGACATGCGAGGTGGCGACGACCACGCCGCCATCGTAGATCTTCAGCTCCTGCAGATCCTTCGACACGATGATCTGCAACGGCCCCTCGAGCGTGCCCGCAAGCGCGGTACCGCAGCTCAACAGCAGGCCAAGTATGCTCATGCCAGTCGCCAGGCGAAACTTCATGTTACCCATCCGTACGCAATACAAACCGACGGCAAGCGTAGTGCATCCGATTTAAGGAAGGCTTGATGCACCCGGCCGATCCCCCGATCTGTGCCAACCCGATGCAGGGAAGAACGCCGGTTTGCCGGGATTTATTCGGTGGGGTCGTCGATTTTTCCGGCCGTCTTGAAAGTCAACTTTCCGTGAAAGCGGTCAGGGCCGGATTTGCCGAACGTATAACCGGTCTCGACGCTGGCCTTGCCGAATTTGTCGCGCAGCGTGTTCATCGCGGCTTCGGCGGCGGCGCGGCGGGTGGCGGCGGGATCGACGAGATCGGGCGGGTCGGCGCGGCCGGGATCGGTGAGGTCGCTGACGCCGATGCCGATCAGGCGGTATTTCGTGCCATCCGTCTCCTTGCGCAGCAGTTCGATGCCGGTGCGGAAGATGCGGTCGGCGAGCATGGTCGGGTCTTCGAGCTTGCGGTTGCGCGTGCGGCTCTTGAAGTCGGCGGTCTTCAGCTTGAGCACGACGGTGTGGCCGGCTATGCCGGATTTGCGCAGGCGCGCGGCAACCTTTTCGCTCAGACGGCGCAGATGCGCGACGAGTTCGTCATAGCTGGAGAGGTCGTCGAAGAACGTGGTCTCGGACGACACGCTCTTTGCCGCATCGTTCAGGTGGACTTCGCGGTCATCCTGACCGCGCGAAAGATGAAAGAGCCGCTTGCCCATCACGCCGTAGCGGCGCATCAGATCGGTCTCCTCCATGGTCTGAAGCTGGCCGACGCTGCGGATGCCGTCGCGCTCCAGCGTCTCGGCAAAGGCCTTTCCGACGCCCCAGATGAGGCGCACCGGCTTGTCCCTCAGGAAATCCAGCGCTTCCTTCTCGCCGATGACGGAGAAGCCGCGCGGCTTGTTGAGATCGGAGGCGACCTTGGCGAGGAATTTGCAGTAGGAGAGGCCGACGGAGATGGTGATGCCGATCTCCTTCTCCACGCGTTGGACGAATCGGGCGAGCACGCGGGCAGGGGGATCGTGGTGCAGGCGCTCCGTGCCTTTCAGCTCCAGGAAGGCCTCGTCGATGGAAAGCGGCTGCACCAGTGGCGTCAGCTCCTGCATCATGGTGCGCACCTCCCGACCGACCTTGACGTATTTTTCCATGTCCGGCGGAATGACGATGGCGTTGGGGCAGGCCTCCAGCGCCTTGAACATCGGCATGGCCGAGCGAACGCCGTGGATGCGCGCGACATAGCAGGCGGTGGAGACGACGCCGCGTTTTCCGCCGCCGATGATGACGGGCTTGTCGGCAAGCTCGGGATTGTCGCGCTTTTCCACGGCGGCATAGAAGGCATCGCAATCGATATGCGCCAGCGTCAGGTCGTAGAGTTCGTCATGATAGAGCAGGCGCGGGCTGCCGCAGGCCCGGCAGCGGCGCAGGTTCGCAGGCTGCCCGGAGAGGCAGTCGCGACAGAAGCCCGGAAAGCGTATGGCGGCGTTGCTCATCATCAAGAACAAATATTGAACATCGCGACATTAGTACCTACATATACAAGTCTCAATAGCCTTCAGGGTCGAATGCATGACCGTACACAGGCGCACGCAAGACGGCCTTTCGAGGCTGCCGCCTTACCAGTCGGACGGGCCTGAGAGCACGGCATGGGCATGCACGACCGCTCCCGGCTTGGTGGCGGTCGCTTCGCAGAAAGCCAGCAGGTCCGGCTCGTGGCTCATGAGGAAATCGACGATGCCGGCGAGGAAACCGGGGTCGTTGACGGCATTGCGGACTTCGGATGGAGCGACACCCGTCAGTGCGAGGAAACGCGACAGCAATTCCGGCTCGCCGGCAAGCCAGCCGAGGATGGAGACGGCGGTTGCTTCCGCGGTTTCGGCCGCAGGTGTATCTTTTTGGCTTTTCATTCTTTTCCCTCGGGAAATTTACCTTTTAATCAACCAAGTGACGCTAACGTGGCTGCGGTCAGGCTGGGTGATTTCGGCTTTGCCGCAACTTATCCATCTCCCGGTGGGTTGCAAGGCCGGTCAGAGGAACAGGGACTTACGATGCCCAAGCAGGTCATGATTGTCGAGGACAACGAGCTCAACATGAAGCTCTTCCGGGACCTTATCGAGGCATCCGGCTACACGACCATCCAGACCCGGAACGGTATGGAAGCCCTTGATCTCGCGCGCAAATATCGCCCCGATCTGATCCTGATGGATATCCAGCTTCCGGAAGTTTCGGGCCTTGAAGTCACCAAGTGGCTGAAAGAGGACGATGAGCTTCACGTCATCCCCGTTATTGCGGTCACGGCCTTTGCGATGAAGGGCGACGAAGAGCGTATCCGGCAGGGCGGTTGCGAGGCCTATGTCTCCAAGCCGATTTCCGTGCCGAAATTCATCGAGACAATCAAAACCTATCTCGGCGACGCGTGAGGTAGGGGCGCGATCATGACAGCACGCATCCTCGTCGTCGATGATATCCCCGCCAATGTGAAGCTGCTCGAAGCGCGGCTTTTGGCGGAATATTTCGACGTCCTGACGGCCGATAATGGCTATGAGGCGCTGTCCATCTGCGAACGCACCCAGGTCGATCTCATCCTGCTCGACATCATGATGCCCGGCATTGACGGGTTCGAAGTCTGCGAGCGGCTGAAGGCCAATCCGCGCACCGCCCATATTCCCGTCGTCATGGTCACCGCACTCGACCAGCCGTCCGACCGCGTGCGCGGCCTGAAGGCGGGCGCCGACGATTTTCTCACCAAGCCGGTCAACGACCTGCAGCTGATGTCGCGGGTGAAAAGCCTCGTGCGCCTGAAGACGCTGACGGACGAGTTGCGCATGCGCGCGGCGACCGCTCGCGCCATCTCGATGGAAGACGGGCTCGATAGCAATCTCGGCGACGAGCCGGGCGACATTCTGCTGGTTGACGGTCGTGCGAGCTCGCAGGAGCGTATTGCTCGCGCCCTGAAGCCGATTGCCGAAGTCACCTGCATGTCCGATCCGCAGGCGGCGCTGTTCCAGGCCGCGGAGAGCAATTACGAGCTTGTCATCGTCAATGCCAATTTCACGGATTACGATCCGCTGCGCCTCTGCTCGCAGCTGCGGTCGCTGGAGCGCACGCGCTTCCTGCCGATCCTGCTGATCACCGAGCAGGGTGACGACGACATGGTGGTGCGCGCGCTCGAACTCGGTGTGACGGACTACCTGATCCGGCCGATCGATCCGAACGAACTGATCGCCCGCAGCCTTACCCAGATTCGCCGCAAGCGCTGCAACGACCGCCTGCGCGCCAGCGTGCGCCAGACGATCGAGCTTGCCGTGACGGATGGCCTGACGGGGCTGCACAACCGCCGCTATCTCGACAACCACATGAAGCTGCTGATCGACCGTGCGACGGCGCGCGGCCGGCCGCTCTCGGTCTGCATCACGGATATCGACCGTTTCAAGCTGGTCAACGATACCTATGGTCATGATGCCGGCGACGCGGTGCTGCGTGAATTCGCCAACCGCGTGCGCTCTGCCGTGCGCGGCGCAGATCTCGCCTGCCGTTATGGCGGGGAGGAGTTCGTGCTCGTCATGCCCGATACGACGCCGGAAATGGCGGCCGGTGTCGCTGAGCGTCTGCGCACGATCGTCGAGCGGGAGCCTTTCCGCATTCCGGGCACGGACGTCCTGCTGCCGATCACCGCATCGATGGGCACGGCTTCCGTTCTGCCGGCCGGCGACAGCCCGGATGCTTTGCTGAAACGCGCCGATACCGCACTTTACGAAGCCAAACGCTCCGGCCGCAACCGCGTCGTGGCAGCTGCCGCCTGAGTCGCACCCGAATCGGTTCCCTGCCTACGCTTTTTCCACAGGCTTCACCGCTTTTTGAGCAAGTGCCTGATTTTTAGGGCACTTGCCCCTACGGAAGGTTTTTCCTGCAGGGCCCTGTTCCTGGTCGCGGCTCGCGGCTTGCGTAGCGAAATTTGGCTATAAATCATATCATTCATTTTTGATGATAGATTTCAAAGTGTTGTATCGGATGCAATCATGCCGTGCGAAGTTGCGTCCATTTGCCAGGGTTGTATTTTCCACATCCAACGGTTGCTTTACAGGGGATGGCTTACTGTTGTCTTCTATAACGTAAATGCCGCTTGCTGAGACAATCAGGCGCTCGGCGGTTAACTATGAGACAAGGAGTCTTGGCGGAAACGTTAAGAATTCGTTGATTTATTTTCGTTTTGGCGCGATGCTCAACTCATGGGCGGCAAACAAGCCCGCACAACCGGTTACCCCATGATGCTAGGTCCGCCGCATCTCCTGGGTCGTGGGGTCGGTCGGTCGGTTACGACAAATACGGAATCCTCGTGCCGTCGTCGTACTGACCGACCCCCATTCAACGCCGCTCCCGTCAAGGG
>NZ_JBLZPK010000014.1:7185-46786 GCF_049199905.1 Shinella sp. M27 | reverse complement strand
GTTTTTGATTCCATGACCTCGGTCAGGTTGTATTTCGCAAGTCTAAAAAAGCAAAGGCGCCGGACGTTTCCGTCCAGCGCCTTTGCGAACCTGAAAAGGCTCCCAAGATTACTTGATCTTGGTTTCCTTGAATTCGACGTGCTTCTTCGCGACCGGATCATACTTGGTCTTGGTCATCTTGTCGGTCATCGTGCGGCTGTTCTTCGTCGTTACGTAGAAGAAACCGGTGTCGGCCGTCGACAGCAGCTTGATCTTGATGGTGGTAGCCTTGGCCATGGTCGTCCTGCCTTTATCAAAAACGAAGCCGCGGACAGCCAGTCTGCTCTACGGCTTAAATCTGGGCGGAAACTACAAATCGCGCCCGAAAAGTCAACCCCGTTTCGGCCGGAAAACCATCCGGCCCAGAGAAAGTACGAGGTAAAAGCCGAAGAAGGCCGCAATTGCCCAGGCAAAACCGTCATTGCCGGAGACATCGATCGCCGCACCGATCGCCTGGGGACCGACAACCGTGCCGACGGCATAACAGAAGATGAAGGCCGCATTGGCTGCCGCAAGGTCCGCGCCGACGAGTCGCGAGCCCAGATGGCTGAGGCCGACCGTATAGAGGCCGGCCACGCAGCCGCCCCAGAGCAGCAGCACGACCGCCATCAGAAGCCAGTTCTGCGACACCCAGGGCAGCGACAGCGCACCCACGAGGCCGATCACGGCCATGATGGTGAGAAGGCGCCTGCGGTCCTTCATGCGGTCGGAAATCATGCCCAGCGGGATCTGGAAGGCCATGTTGCCGATGCCCATGACGGTGAGCAGGAGCGCCGCCTGCGGCTCGCTGAAGCCCGCCCGCGTGGCATAGATCGGGAAAAGCGACAGGCCGCCCACCTCCACCGCGCCGAAGATGAAGACGGCCGCCGTCGCCGTCGGCACGAGAAGGATGTAGCGCATGAAATGCAGCTCCGGCTTCTCGTCGATGACGGGGCTTTCGCCGCGGGCGATGAAGATAGGAATGGCGGCGACGAGAATGATCAGGGCGCCGACCGCGAACGGTCGCACGCCGTCACTGCCGAGGATGGAGAAGAGCAGGGGCCCGGTGGCGAAGCCGAGCGACAGCACCGTGGCATAGATGCCGAGCACCAGGCCGCGGCGGCGCGGAGGGGCGGCGGCGTTGATCCAGAATTCGGACAGGATGAACAGCGTGGTGATCGCGCCATGGAAGACGAGGCGCAGCGGGAACCACAGCCAGAAATTCTCGATATAGTAGAAGCCGAGCCCGCTGATCGCCGAGAGCAGGATCGCCAGCAGCATCGTCGTCGATGTGCCCCAGGCATGCGCCATACGGGTGGTGAAGGGGGCCGCGGCCATGGCGGCAACACCGGCCATGGCCGAGTTGATGCCGATCATCGTGGGAGAAATGCCGCGCTTTTCCATGATGATGGAGAGCAACGGCAGGCCGAGGCCGATGGCGATGCCGACAGCGGAAATGGCGGCAACGGCTGCGATGAGCGATCGCCAGTGGATATGCTCCAGCGGGCCGGAGGTGCCGGATTGCGGCTGCGTCATATGCGGTCGACCCCTAAAGCAGATCCCGGAGGAAGTGCCCACCCTTGTTGCGATAGAGCGGTGCCGGCCTTCCGAAGGGGAGAGATTTGTCTTCCTGAATGCTTTTTTGAAGCTCTTCAAGGATCAAGACGGTTATGTCGGGCATCTCGATGCCCTCATGGTCAAAAATATCCACCCAGCGCACATCCTCGAGCTCATGGCTGGCCGAAGCACCCGAGGGGTCGATGCCGGCCTCGTCGGCAAAGAGCGTGAAGAAGCGTGTATCGAACCGCCGCACCATGCCCGTGGGCGTGATGGCGCGGGCCAGGAAGCGCAGGTGCGAGAGGTCGGGGCGGAACGGCAGTTCGCCTTCTTGCGCCTCGGCACAGGGCACGCCGACGCTCAGCCCCGCTTCCTCGTAAAGCTCCCGCAGCGCTGCGACGGCAAGGGCGCGCAGCCGCGAGCCGGAACATCGCGGCACGCGCACGGCCATACGCTCCAGCGCCAAGGGGTTGAGGGGGCCTGCAATGGAAACGAGACGATCGCCCGCATCGCGCCGGCCGCCGGGAAAGACGTAGACGTCGGGCATGAAGACATGCCTGCTGCTACGCTTGCCGACCAGCACCCGTATCGTCCCGCCCGACCGGTCGAGAAGCAGAATGGAGGCTGCATCGACGGGACGGACAGGTGTCATGCTGTTTTGTCTTGGTAAGCGGCGGCTGCATCCTCGTCGGCATCGGGCTTTTCGCCGAAGCCATGCATCCTCACAGCCCATTGCAGGCCGATCGTCCCGCCCTTTACGGGCTGAAGCATGATGAGGGAAAGGATGATGGTGATCGGCGCCCAGATGGCAAGATGCTGCCAGGTGGTGAGCGGCCAGACGAGATCCGTCGCCATGTAGCCGCCGAGAACGATATGGCCGACGATGGTGATGACGAGATAGGGTGGCAGGTCGTCGGCACGCTGATGCGTATAGTCTTCGCCGCAGGCCGCGCAGTTTTCGACCGGCTTGAGGAAGGACTTGAACAGGCGGCCGGTGCCGCAGGCCGGGCAGCGGTTCAGCATGCCGCGCTTGATGGCGCGGGCCACCGGCCGCTCCGTCGTACCGTTGCTTGCGGTATCGCCGAAATGCAACGTTCCGCCGTTGGTCTCGTTCGCCTGCATGTCTTGTCCTTCCCTGCCGGAACTGTTCAGCGTCTTCCGCGCGGCGGGCGCGTGCCCGGCTGGCGGCGGGTTTCGCTGCCCTTGCGCCGGCCCGACTTGTGGAAGGAACGCACCGCCGTCGGCATCTTGCGTCCTTCGCTCAACATGTCGAACCGGAGCGAACCGGCAAGCGGCACCGCTTCCGCGAGTTTGACGCGCACCGTATCGCCGAGGCGGTAGCCGAGCCCGGTCTTTTCCCCGGACAGAGCCTGATGCGCCTCGTCGTAGATATAGTAGTCGCGTCCGAGCATAGATATAGGCACGAACCCGTCGGCACCATATTCGGGCAGGGTGACAAAAAGTCCCGCCTTGGTAACACCCGAGACGCGCCCGTCGAATTCCTCGCCGACACGCTCGGCGAGATGATGGGCGATCAGCCGGTCGACCGTGTCGCGTTCGGCCGCCATGGCGCGGCGCTCGAAGGTCGAGATCTCGGCCGCGATATCGTCGAGCGCGGCCTCCTCATCCGGCGTGATGCCGCCTTCGCCGAGCCCGAGCGAGCCCACCAGCGCACGATGCACGATCAGGTCCGCATAGCGGCGGATCGGCGAGGTGAAGTGGGCGTATTTCATGAGGTTCAGGCCGAAGTGGCCGATATTCTCGGGGCTGTAGATCGCCTGGCTCTGCGAGCGCAGCACCATCTGGTTGACCATCTCCTGGAACGGCTGATCCACCACCTTGGCGAGGATGCCGTTGAAATGGTTCGAGCGCATGTTGCCGCCCTTGACGAGGGAGATGTCGAGCGTCTGCAGGAATTCGCGCAGCACCTCCTGCTTGGCAAGCGAGGGGGCGTCGTGCACGCGGTAGATCAGGGGCTGCTTCTTCTTCTCCAGCGTCTCGGCGGCCGAGACGTTGGCCTGGATCATCATCTCCTCGATGAGCTTGTGCGCATCGAGACGCGGCGGCACGAAGACCCGGTCGACGGTGCCGTCGGGCTTCAGCAGGATTTTCCGCTCGGGCATGTCGAGTTCTAGCGGCTGGCGACGGTTACGGCCGACCGTCATGATGCGATAGGCCTCCCAGAGCGGCTTCAGGATCGTCTCGAGAATCGGGCCGGTCTTGTCGTCGGGCGCGCCGTCGATGGCCGCCTGGGCCTGCTGGTAGGAGAGCTTGGCGGCACTCTTCATCATGATGCGATGGAAGGTGTGGCTGGCCTTGCGGCCCTCATGCGAAAAGACCATGCGCACGGCGAGCGCCGGACGGTCCACGCCTTCCTTCAGCGAGCAGAGGTCGTTGGAAATGCGCTCCGGCAGCATGGGCACGACGCGGTCGGGAAAATAGACGGAATTGCCGCGCTTCTGCGCCTCGCGGTCGAGCGCCGACTTGGGGCGGACATAGTAGCTGACATCGGCGATCGCGACGGTGACGATCACGCCGCCCGGATTATCGGGGGACGTGTCCGGTTCGGCATAGACGGCGTCGTCGTGGTCCTTGGCATCGGCCGGGTCGATGGTGATGAGGGGGAGGCTGCGCCAGTCCTCGCGATGCGCCATGGTCGCTGCACCCGCGGCCTCCGCCTCGCGGATGACCGCATCCGGGAAGACATGGGGAATGCCGTGGGCGTAGATGGCGATCATCGAGATCGCCTTTTCCGAGGCGACGGAACCGACCACGCTCTTGACCTGCGCGCGCGGCAGGCCGTAGCGACCCATGCGCACGACATCGATCTCCACGAGGTCGCCATCCTTGGCGCCCGCCGTGAATTCGGCATCGACGTCCATCTCGTCGCCACGGCGGTCGATCGGCATGATGCGCCCGCCGCCGCCCGCCATGGTGCGGAACACGCCCATGCCGGAGTTCTTCTTCTTATCGAGAACCTTGATGATCCGCGCCGTATAGGCCGGGCCACCTCGCTCCTTGGCCGGGAAGGTCTTGGCGAGCACCCGGTCGCCGAGGCCGGCGACGGGCGCCTTGTCCTTGTGTGCACCGCCCGACTGGCGGATGAGCACGGCCGGCGCCACACCGGCATCGTCGAGCCATTCCGCCGGACGGCCGATCAGCTCGCCGTCGACATCGCGCGTGGTGATGTCGAGAACCGTGACGGGGGGAAGGGCGCCGGGACGCACCAGCGACTTGCGGCGCTTTTCGAGAAGGCCGTCTTCCTCGAAGGATTTGAGCAGCGCCTTCAGCTCCACGCGTGTCTCACCCTTCAGGCCGAACGCCTTGGAGATCTCGCGCTTGGAGGCCTGTTCCGGGTGATCCGCGATGAAGCGCAACAGCACGTCGCGCGGCGGGATGGCGCCGTGGATGATCGGCGTTTCGTCCGCGGGCGCAGCGTCACGGCCCGCGCGGCCGGGCCGTTTCGTTTGTCCTGCCCGGCTGCGTGGTGCTTTCGTCATGTCCTTAGGCCTTCTTTGCCTTTGCTGCAGCCTTGGGCTTGGCCGCAGCCTTCGCCTTCGGCTTCGCGGCCTTCGTCTCGTCGGACTTGGTCTCGCTGGACTTGGCTGCCTTCGTGGTCTTCGCCTTGGCGGGGGCCTTGGCCTTGCCGCCCTTGGCAGGCATCTTGCCGGCCTTTTCGGCGATGAGCACGAGTGCTTCTTCCATCGTCACGCTGTCGGCGGCCTTGCCCTTCGGCAGGGTGGCGTTGACCTTGCCCCAATTGACATAGGGGCCGTACTTGCCGTCGCGCACGGTGATCGGGCCGCCGTCGGGATGGTCGCCCAGTGTCTTCAGCGCCGCCGGCGTACCGCGCGCGCGACCGCCTGGACCCTTCGACGCCTTGTCGGCGATGACGGTGACGGCGCGGTTGAGGCCGATCGAGAACACGTCCTCGACGGTTTCGAGATTGGCATAGCCGCCGTCGTGCAGCAGGAACGGTCCATAGCGGCCGAGGCCCGCCGAGATCATCTTGCCGGATTCGGGATGCTGGCCGATATCGCGCGGCAGCGAGAGCAGCGCGAGCGCCTTCTCATGGTCGATACTGGCCGGCGTCCAGCCCTTCGGCAGGCTCGAGCGCTTCGCCTCCTTGCCGTCTCCACGCTGGACATAGGGTCCGAAACGGCCCGAACGCAGCGTGATCTCTTCACCGGTATGCGGATCCTTGCCGAGGCTCTGCGGCTCGTTGGAGGCGGCAGCCTCCGCATCCGAGCCGTTATCGGCCGAGAGCTGGCGGGTGAAATTGCACTCCGGATAGTTCGAGCAGCCGACGAAGGCGCCGAATTTTCCCAGCTTCAGCGACAGTTTGCCGGTGCCGCACACCTGGCAGATGCGCGGATCGCTGCCGTCGTCGCGCTTCGGGAAGACGAGCGGCGCCAGTTCTTCGTTCAGCGCATCGAGCACGTTGGTGACGCGCAGTTCCTTGGTGTCCTCGATCTGCGCGAAAAAGTCCTTCCAGAAGTCGCGGAGAACCTGCTTCCAGTCGAGCTCGCCCGCGGAAATCTTGTCGAGCTTCTCTTCAAGGTCCGCCGTGAAGTCGTATTCGACATAGCGCGTGAAGAAGCTTTCGAGGAAGGCCGTCACGAGACGGCCCTTGGCTTCCGGGATCAGCTTGCGCTTGTCGATGACGATATATTCGCGGTCGCGCAGCGTGGCGAGCGTCGCGGCATAGGTCGACGGGCGGCCGATGCCGAGTTCTTCCATCTTCTTGATGAGCGAGGCTTCGGAATAGCGCGGCGGCGGCTCTGTGAAGTGCTGGGTCGCATTCACCTTCTGCTTGGCGAGCTTTTCCTGGGCATTGATTTCGGGCAGGCGGCCGTCGTCGTCACCATCGTCGGACTGTTCGCCGTCTTCCTTCTGGTCGGTATAGGCGGCAATGAAGCCGTCGAAGCGGATGACGGAACCGGTGGCGCGCAAGCCAGCCTTGCGGCCGCCATTCTCGGCCTCGATCTCGACCGTCGTGCGCTCGATTTCGGCGGATGCCATCTGGCTCGCGATGCCGCGCTTCCAGACGAGGTCGTAGAGCTTCAGCTGGTCCGGATCGAGGTAACGTTTTACCTGGTCGGGCGTGCGGTCGAAGGAGGTAGGGCGGATCGCCTCGTGGGCTTCCTGGGCGTTCTTCGCCTTGGTGGAGTAGATCCGGGCCTTTTCCGGCACGTAGCGTGCGCCAAATTGCTCGCCGACGGCCTTGCGCGCCGCGTCGATCGCCTCGGGTGCCATCTGCACGCCGTCGGTACGCATATAGGTGATGAGACCGACCGTCTCGCCGCCGATATCGATGCCTTCATAGAGCCTCTGCGCGACCTGCATGGTGCGCGAGGCCGAGAAGCCGAGTTTGGACGATGCAGCCTGCTGCAGCGTGGAGGTGGTGAAGGGCGGTGACGGGTTGCGCTTGGTGGGCTTGGCCTCGACGCTCTCGACGCGATAAGACGCGCCGTCGAGCAGCGTGCGCAGACTGTTTGCCTCTTCGCCATTGCCGACGGCGCGCGGCGCCAGCCGCTTGCCCTCGGCCGAAACGAGACGGGCCTCGAACTCGTCGCCGCGCGGCGTCTTCAGAAGGGCGGAAATGTTCCAGTATTCTTCTGAGACGAAACGCTCGATCTCGGATTCGCGGTCGCAGACCAGGCGCAGCGCCACCGACTGCACGCGGCCGGCCGAGCGGGCGCCCGGCAGCTTGCGCCACAGCACCGGCGACAGGTTGAAGCCCACGAGGTAATCGAGCGCGCGGCGGGCGAGATAGGCATCGACCAGCGGCGTATCGATATCGCGCGGGTTTTTCATCGCTTCCAGCACTGCCGACTTGGTGATGGCGTTGAAGACGACGCGCTGGACGGGCTTGTCACCCAGAACCCGCTTTTTCTTCAGCACGTCGAGCACGTGCCAGGAGATCGCTTCACCCTCGCGATCCGGGTCGGTCGCGAGAATGAGGCCGTCGGAATCCTTCACCGCATCGGCGATGTCCTTCATGCGCTTGGCCGATGCGCTATCGACTTCCCACAGCATTTCGAAGTCTTCGTCCGGAAGCACCGAGCCGTCTTTGGCCGGCAGATCGCGCACGTGGCCGAAGGAGGCAAGCACCTTGTAGCCCGGGCCAAGATATTTGTTGATCGTCTTGGCCTTGGCGGGCGATTCCACAACTACAACATTCATCGTCATTTTCTCTGATACCACGCGCCGCGGCTTGTCTCACGCGGTGAAGGGCGCATCTCGCGCCGGAAAGTCGTGTTTCGACATGAACAGGGAAAGCGTTCGGGTCAAGAGGTAGGGGTGAATTTAGTGAGATACAACGCCATGCAACCAAAGCGAGCTTAATCCGTGGTTGCAATTATAAATAATCGTTGTATCGTTTCCTAGGTGTAGGAATTACAACCTATCAGTGATTCCAGATTACTGGCACAACGGATAAGTCATGAATTCGAAACCAGCCAAGCCCATGCTCCCGCCGCATACCGCTGAAGAGAACGTCGCCTATATCAGGCAGATGCTCGGCGAGCTGCGTACCGTCGCCGCCAACGAGGGGGCCGATATGCTGCGCTATCTGATCGAGATGGCCTATGTCGAGGCCGGCGACATCCAGTCCGGCCTGCGCCCGTTCTCAATCCGGCGTGATCGAGACGCCGCCGCCGGCATGCCGCTGAAGGCGGCCGGCAAGGTCAAGTTCTAGCAGAACGAGATAGACGGTCGCCGCGTTGATGCCGGTATGGCGAATGATCTCGTCGATCTCGGCCGGCACCTGGCTCAGCGCCTCGGCGATCCTCTCCCGGTCGCCATCGCTCGGCGGCAGCCGCAGGGCGGGCGGCGTATCCTCTCCCGGTTCCCGCGCATCGGGGCGGGGGGAGAAGAGGTCGGGTTCGGCAAGCGGCCGCAGCCCCTCCAGCACATCCTCCGGTGTCGTGGTGATCGTCGCCCCGTCCTTCAGCAGGCCATTGGTGCCTTCGCAACGCTGGTCGAGCGGCGAGCCGGGCACCGCAAAGACCAGCCGGCCGAAATCCGCGGCATTCCGCGCCGTGATCAGCGAGCCGGAGCGCACGGCCGCCTCCACCACGACGAGGCCGAGCGCCATGCCGGCGATCAATCGGTTGCGGCGGGGAAAATCGCGGGCGCGCGGTTCCCAGCCGAAGGGCATTTCGCTGACGGCGAGGCCTTCGCCGTCGGTGAGTTCATTCAGCAGGCCGATGTTTTCCGGTGGGTAGGGCTTGTCGAGACCGCCGGCCATGGCGGCGATCGTGCCGGTCTCGAGGCTGGCACGATGGGCGGCGGTATCGATGCCGCGCGCCAGGCCCGAAACGATGGAATAACCCGCACGGCCGATGTCCCGCGCCAACAACCCTGCGAACTTCATGCCCGAGATCGAGGCATTGCGGGCGCCAACGATGCCGACGGCCGGTGCCGACGTCACCTTGCGGTTGCCCTTGGCGGCAAGAAGGGGCGGGGCGCCGTCGATCTGGCGCAGCAGCGGCGGATAGTCGGGCTCGCCGATGCCGATGAAGGTGGCGCCGTGCCGTTCGGCAATCTCCAGTTCGCGTTCCGCCTCCGCCCTGGAGGCGACGCGGATGCTGCGGGACGCGCCACCGCGGCGGGACAGTTCCGGCAGCATCTCAAGTGCAGTCTCGGCGCTGCCGAAATGGTTGATCAACTCTCGAAAGGTGACCGGACCGACATTATCGCTGCGGATGAGCCGCAGCCAGGCGATCCTCTGTTTTTCCGTCAGCGCAATTCCCCTTGTCCTTGCGCTGCGGTCGTCCATGGCTACCCCTTGCTGCCGATCTTGCTTTCCGTGCCGCTCATGAGGCGGCCGATATTGGCGCTGTGTTTCCACCAGGTGATGATGGTGAGCACGAGAAAGAGCAGTGCCACCTTCTCGTGACCGAGAAACCACAATACAACCGGAGATGCGGCCGTTGCAACTAGCGCTGAAAGAGAAGAGTAACGCGTCAGATACGCCAGGCCGATCCAGATGGCGGCGAAGACCGCGAGCATGACGGGCACGAGACCAAGCAGCAAGCCGACATAGGTCGCAACGCCCTTGCCGCCCTTGAAGCCGAGCCAGACGGGAAAGAGATGGCCGAGGAAGGCTGCAAAGCCCGCGGCAATGCCCGCGTCGAGCCCCCAGCGCGATGCGATGGCGGCAGCGGCGGTGCCCTTGAGGGCATCGAGGAGAAGCGTTGCGGCGGCGAGCTTCTTGTTGCCGGTGCGCAGCACGTTCGTCGCGCCGATATTGCCCGAGCCGATCTGGCGCACGTCGCCGAGGCCTGCCATGCGTGTGAGGATCAGGCCGAAGGGAATGGAGCCGAGAACATAGCCGAAGGCGAGGGCAGCGAGTGTCGGCAGCGTGCCGAGCTGCCAGGTGAAGATGTCGGACACGTGGTTCTCCCCCGAGATTTCATTGCGGCGGATGCCGGCGGGACCGATACGGGGCGGCGTCCCTTCCGCCCCAAATGCATCAATCCAGCGAATGCACCCGTTCGCCGGCAACATAGGTGCTAACCGCGCGTCCCGTAAAGCGGGCATCTTCGAACGGCGTGTTCTTGGAGCGTGAGACGAAGCGTTCCTTCGTGGCAAGCCAGGGCTCGTCGGGATCGATCAGCACGATATCGGCCTTCGCACCCGGCGCCAGCGTGCCCGCATCGAGGCCGAAGATTTTTGCGGGCCGCGTGGAGAGCGCATCGATGAGCCGCATCAGCGGGACTTCACCGCTGTGGTAGAGCCGCAGCGCGGCCGCCAGCATGGTTTCGAGGCCGATGGCACCGTCGGCCGCATCGGCGAAGGGCAGGCGCTTGGTATCGACGTCCTGCGGGTCGTGCGAGGAGACGATGATGTCGATCTCGCCGCGGGCCAGCGCATCGACCATGGCCTTGCGGTCGTCCTCGCCGCGCAGCGGCGGGGAGAGCTTGAAGAAGGTGCGGTATTCGCCGATGTCGTTTTCGTTCAGCGTCAGATGGTTGATCGACGCGCCGCAGGTGACATTCGCACCGCGCTCACGGGCGATCTTCACCGCTTCCGCCGATTCCGGTACCGAGATCTGTGCGGCGTGATATTTGCCGCGCGTCAGGCCGGCGATGCGCAGGTCCCGTTCGAGCGGGATCAGTTCGGCTTCGCGTGGGCTACCGGAAAGGCCGAGCCAGCTCGCCAGCAGCCCCTCGTTCATCACACCGCCGGCGCCCAGATATTTGTCGCGGGTTTCGAGTGCGATGACGCTGCCGAATTCGCGCGCATAGGTCATGGCGCGACGCAGCACCTGCGCATTGTGCATCGGGTTGCGGCCATTGGTGAAGGCGACGGCACCGGCGGCCTGGAGCAGGCCGAATTCGGTCATCTCCTCGCCGGCCAGCCCCTTGGTCAGGGCGGCGGCGGGGTGGATGTTGACGATGGCCTTGTCGCGGGCGTTCTTCAGCACGAACTCGACCAGCGCGATATCGTCGATGACAGGATCGGTGTCTGGCATGGTGATGAAGGTGGTGACGCCGCCGGCTGCTGCCGCGCGCGAGGCGGATTCGATGGTCTCGCGGTGTTCCGCGCCGGGCTCGCCGACGAAAACGCGGGCATCGACCAGGCCGGGAGCAGCGATCATGCCGCGGCCATCGACCACGTCTGCGCCTTCGGGCGCGCCCTGGTTCTGCGCGCCGGCGCCGATGGCGGCAATCCTGCCGTTCTCGATGACGATGGAACCCTTTTCATCGAGATTGCGCGAGGGGTCGAGGATGCGGAGGTTTTTCAGGACGGTCGTGCGGGTCATGCGCTGACACCCTGGTTCTGCGAAAGAAGAAGCGTTTCCATCACGGCCATGCGGACGGCGACGCCCATCTCGACCTGCTGCTCGATCACGCTTTGCGGACCGTCGGCGATCTCGGAGGCGATTTCGACGCCGCGGTTCATCGGGCCGGGATGCATGACGAGCGCGTCTTCCTTGGCCGCCTTCAGCTTTTCCGCGTCGAGGCCGTAATAGTGGAAATATTCGCGCACCGAGGGCACGAAGGCGCCGGACATGCGCTCGCGCTGCAGGCGCAGCATCATCACGACATCGGCATCCTTCAGGCCTTCCGCCATCGAGTGATAGACCTCCGCGCCCATATCGGCGATGCCCGATGGCAGCAGCGTCGCCGGTGCGACGACACGCACGCGGGCACCCATGGCGTTGAGCAGCAGGATGTTCGAGCGCGCGACGCGCGAATGCAGCACGTCGCCGCAGATGGCGACGATGATGCGCGACAGCTTGCCCTTGGCACGGCGAATGGTCAGCGCGTCGAGCAAAGCCTGCGTCGGATGCTCATGCTGGCCGTCGCCGGCATTCACCACCGAGCAGGAGACCTTTTGCGCCAGAAGGGCGGCGGCACCGGCGGAGGAGTGGCGCACCACCAGCACGTCGGGATGCATGGCGTTCAGCGTCATCGCCGTGTCGATCAGCGTTTCGCCCTTCTTGACCGAGGAATTGCCGACCGACATGTTCATAACGTCGGCGCCGAGCCGCTTGCCGGCCAGCTCGAAGGACGATTGCGTGCGGGTGGAGGCTTCGAAGAAGAGATTGATCTGCGTCAGGCCGCGAAGCGTCGACGTCTTCTTTTCCCGCTGCCGGGAGATTTTGACCGCCTCGTCGGCGCGATCGAGCAGCAGGGTGATGTCCTGCTCTGTCAGCCCCTTGATGCCGAGAAGGTGGCGATGCGGAAAGAAGTCCATGGAACTCCGCCTCAACTGTCGTTGGATACGCGGGGTCTATAGAGCGTCGGTTCCGCTGCGGCAAGGCGAAGCGGCCCGGCATCCACGCATTCCCACGCTTTTGTGTTCGCAACGGTGCCGCGCGGCCGAACGCCCCGTTTCGCCCGCCCGCGACTTGGGCTAGAACCCGCTCATGACTCGTGACACCGAACAGAAACTCGCCGATCTCAACCAGCCGCCGCTCTGGTCGGGCATCAACGCCTATCGCTCCGATCCGCTCCTGGTGGATGCCACCGATGCGATGCCGAAGGGCCTGCGCGACGAGTTCGATGCGATCGGCCGCTACGTGACCTCGCCGGAAGCGCAGGAGCTGGCGCGCATGGCGAATGAGGGCGTGCCGCAGCTGCGCACCCACGGCCCGCGCGGCGAGCGCCTGGATGTCGTCGACTATCATCCGGCCTGGCACGCGCTGATGCGCCGCTCCATGGCGAGCGGCCTGCATTCCTCGCTTTGGGAAAACGTCGCCGACGAGCAGGGCCGGGCGCACAAGGCGCGCGCCGTGCGCTTCTACCTGACGGCGCAGCTCGAATGCGGCCATCTCTGCCCGCTGACGATGACAAGCGCCTCGGTCGCTGCTCTTTCCGCATCACCACAGGTGCAGCGCGAATGGGGCCGCAAGATACTGTCGCGCAAATATGACAGCGCCAACAAGCCGGCCATGCAGAAGAGCGCCATCACCATCGGCATGGGCATGACGGAAAAGCAGGGCGGCACGGATGTGCGCGCCAACACGTCCAAGGCCGAGCGCGTCGGCGAGGGCATCTACCGGCTGACGGGCCACAAATGGTTCCTGTCGGCGCCGATGAGCGATGGTTTCGTCATGCTGGCGCAGACCCGCGAGGGCACCGGCTGCTTCCTCGTGCCGCGTCTTCTGGAGGACGGCGCCAGCAACGGCCTGCGCTTCCAGCGCCTCAAGGACAAGATCGGCAACCGCTCCAACGCCTCGTCCGAGGTGGAATTCTCCGAGACGTTCGGCTTCCTGCTGGGGAGCCCCGATGCCGGAATCCGCACGATCCTCGACATGGTGACGCTGACGCGGCTCGACTGCGCGCTCGCCTCCTCTGGCATCATGCGCGCCTCGCTTGCGGAAGCCGTGCATCACGCACGGGGCCGCAATGTCTTCGGCAAACCGCTGGTCGCCCAGCCGATCATGACGCGCGTGCTCGCCGACATGGCGCTCGACGTCGCCGGCGCCACGGCGCTTACGCTGCGTCTCGCCGAGGCCTTCGACAAGGCGCGCGACAGCGCGGAGGATGCCGCCTATGCCCGCATCATGACGCCGGTCGTGAAATACTGGTGCTGCAAGATCGCGCCGGCACTCATCTATGAAGCGATGGAGTGCATCGGCGGCAGCGGCTATGTCGAGGAGCGGCCGATCGCGCGGCATTACCGCGAGGCACCGGTCAATGCGATCTGGGAGGGTTCCGGCAATGTCATGGCGCTCGACCTGATGCGCGTCATCGGCCGGGGCAGGGACCTGTTCGAAATGCTGTTCGCCGGGCTTGCGCGCGATCTCGGCACTGCCGGCAAGAAGACGGTGGATGTGCTGCGCGCCTGCCTGTCGCTCTGCGAGCGTGACGAGGGCGCTGCCCGCATGCTGGTCGAGCAGCTGGCGCTCGCCGCTGCCGCCGCCGAGCTCTACCGCGCCGGTGCCGGCCGCGTCGCCGATGCCTTCCTGGAAACACGTCTCGCCTCCGGCTGGCGCTCGACCTATGGCATGCTCGATTCGCGTTTCGACTCGGCCTATATCGTCGATCTGCTCTACCCGCCGGCCAGATAAGCCGTCGTCGCCAGCACCATCGGAATGGTGAAGAACGAGGCGATGGTCTGCAGCGTCGCGACGGCGGCGTAGAAGGGTGCATCGCCGCCCATCTGCTTGGCCAGCACATAACCATTCATCGCTGTCGGCACGCTCGCGCCCATCGCGATCGTCAAAAGCGGCTCGCCGCGCATGCCGAGCGCATAGGCGGCGCCCGTCATGACCAGCGGCATGAAGACGAGTTTCAGCACGACCGGCAGAAGCGCCAGTGGGCGCGGTTTCAGCGCATCGGCAAGCTTCAGCCCGGCGCCCACCATGATGAGGCCGAGGCTGAGCGAGGTATCCGCCACCAGCTCGGCGGTCTGCATCAACGGCTTGTAGATCTCGATGCCGAGCAGGTTGACAGCGACGCCGAGTACCGAGCCGATAATCATCGGGTTGGTCACGATCTTCTGCGCGAAGGTTTTCAGGCTGCGCGTTCCGCCGCCGAACCAGACGAGCATGCCGATATTGTAGAGATTGATCGGGATGATGATCAGCGTCGCGACCAGCGCGACGAGGGTGAGGCTCTGCGCGCCGTAAAGCTTTTCCGCGATGGCGAGGGCGATGAAGGCGTTCCAGCGCGTGGAGGTCTGGAAGACCGAGGTGAAGGTGGGTGCCGACACGCCGGCGGTGCGGAAGAGCGGCCAGCACAGCGCGAGCACCGCTGCGATCGAAGTCACTGAACCGATGGAGCCGACGGCTATCCTGCCGGCCGCCATGCCGGAAAATTCGGCATTGGCAAGCGTGGTGAAAAGCAGCGAGGGGAACAGCACGAAGAAGCCGAGCTGTTCAAGCCCGTTCCACATGTCCCGGTCGATCAGCCGCCAGCGCTTGAGAAAGGCTCCCAACACGACGAGCAGGAAGACGGGCAGAATGCTTTCGAAGATAGGGAGCATGGAACCGGATCGGGCGAGGGGAGATATGTGCTCATTCCATGCCCCGTGCGCCGTGGCAAGAGGCCGGCCGCCGGGCGCCCCGAAAGGCACCCATGTGGAAATTAACCTTACCGAATGGTTTACGTTGCGAAAGCAGGGTTAACGGGCGAAGGTGCCGTTTACCTGGTGTTAACCATGCGAGTGAGTACAAGCCATGGCCAGTACGGCCCGGATTTCGGTCATGACGACCCTGTTTTCCTTTGTGACGGTGGATATCGTCGTCCCGCTGCTCGTGTTTGTCGCGGGTGTCGCGGCGAGTGAAGTCCTCTTCGCCGTCACCGATCTCTTCGCAGAAAAGAGGAGGGCGGCATGAAGTGGTTCCTGATCCTGTGGGCCGGCCCCATCGCGCTTCTGGGAAGCTGGTACGGGCTTTCCTACTACGACATGAATTTCGGCTTCTTCATGCTGACGCGCCAGACGCACGATCTGGTGTTCCAGATCTACGGCCATATCCTCGGCATTCCACCGGAAGACCTGCCGCTCCTAGTGCTGCGCGCCATCATCGTCGATAGCTTGCTTGTCTTCGCCATCCTTGCCTTCCGCCGCCGCAAGCAGATCTCCGCCTGGTGGCAGGCGCGTCGTCAGTCTTCGCCGTCCGTTCTGGCCAGTGACGAAAGCCTGTCCAGCGCGCCCTGAAGAATGAACGATGCGGCGGCCGAGTCGATGCGCTCGGCCCGCTTCTTGCGCGACACATCCATCTCGATCAGCGTGCGCTCCGCCGCGACCGTCGACAGCCTTTCGTCCCAGAAGACGAAGGGGATGTCGGTTTTATCCGCCATCGATCGCACGAAGGCACGCGTCGCCTGAACGCGTGGACCGGCACTGCCATCCATGTTGACCGGCAGGCCGATGACGAAGGCGACGACCTTCTCCTTTGCGGCGAAGGCCAGCAGCAAATCCGCATCCTGCGTGAACTTCACCCGCTTCAGCACCGGCCTAGGCGTTGCCAGCCGCCGCCCGAGATCGGAGACCGAAAGGCCGATCGTCTTGGTGCCCAAGTCGAGGCCCGCGATCGGCTGGCCGGGCAGGAGGCTTGGCGCCAGGTCTTCCAGTGTCAGCGTCGCCATGGCGAACCTCTCTCAGCGCTTGCGGACGAACTCGGTGCGCAGGACCAGCCCGCGGATCGTCTCGTGCCGGCAGTCGATTTCTTCCGGATTGTCGGTGAGGCGGATCGTCTTGATGACCGTGCCCTGCTTCAGAGTCTGTCCGGCACCCTTCACCTTCAGGTCCTTGATGAGCACGACCGAATCGCCATCGACGAGCACATTGCCGCCGGCATCGAGCACCACGCTCTTCGCGGCCTTTTCCGCAGCGATCTCGGAGGCCGGGCGCCATTCGCCGGTCGCTTCGTCATAGATGTAATCGTCGTCGCTCATGGCGGAATTCCCTCAAGTTCATAAAGCCCACGCTTATAACGATCCCGCGACGGATGGAAACGGCCTTCACCGAGACTATATTGCCTCGCGAATCCCAAATGGAGAACAATCATGAAAATCACCTGGCTCGGCCATTCCGCCTTCCGCATCGAAACGGCGAAGGCAAAGATCCTCATCGACCCGTTCTTCACCGGCAATCCGGCCTTTGACGATGCGACCCGCAAGGACGCCGTCGCCGGCCTCACCCATATCCTGCTGACCCACGGCCATGGCGACCATGTCGGCGATACGATCCAGATCGCGAAAGAGACCGGCGCGACGGTGCTGGCCAATGCCGACCTCGCTGCCTGGCTTGGCGCCAAGGGCGTCGAGAAGATCGATATGGGCAATACCGGCGGCACCGTGCATTTCGATGGTTTTTCGACGACCTTCGTCAATGCGCTGCATTCCTCCGCGCAGATCACCGAGGACGGCACATCCCATTCGCTCGGCAGTGCCAACGGCCTCGTGCTGCATTTCGAGGACGAACCGGCGCTCTACCATATGGGCGACACCGATATCTTCTCCGACATGGCGCTGATCCAAGAACTGCACCAGCCGGAAATCGGCCTCGTGCCGATCGGCGACCGTTTCACCATGGGCGGTGCCGTCGCGGCGCTCGCTTGCCAGCGCTTCTTCAAGTTCGACACGGTCATTCCCTGCCACTACGGCTCCTTCGGCATTATCGACCAGACGGCGGACCTCTTCGTGCAGGCCATGGAGGGTGCCGCAGCCAGGATCGAGGTGCCGAAGGTCGGCGATCTCGTGACGCGTTAAGCGGCAGGAAAACGGGCGAGGGGGCGTGGAACGGGCCATTCCCCCGTTGCGCCCTTTTGGCTTGGTCAGTATAGCGGGTAAGAAATTTCCTATCGGAGACCATCCATGTCCGTAGATCTTGCCACCGTGAAGCGCGTCGCGCGCCTTGCCCGCATCGCTGTCAGCGAGGAAGAGGCAAACCGCATGACCGGCGAACTGAACGGTATCCTTGGCTTCGTCGAGCAGCTTTCCGAAGTGAACGTCGAGGGCGTCGAGCCGATGACCTCGGTCACGCCCATGGCGATGCGCAAGCGCGAAGACGTCGTCAACGACGGCAACAAGGCCGACGCCATCGTCGCCAATGCGCCGGCCACCGATCGCAACTTCTTCCAAGTGCCGAAGGTCGTCGAATAACTCCGCCTTTGCCGCCCGCGCCGTCCGCTTCCGAAAGTAGTTCCATGACCGACCTTACTCGCCTCACCATTGCCGAAGCCCGCGAAAAGCTCTCCGCCAAGGAGATCAAAGCCGTCGAACTGACGGACGCGTATCTTTCTGCGATCGAAGCGGCCAATCCGGCAATCAACGCCTATGTTACCGTGACGCCGGAAAAGGCGCGCGAGATGGCCAAGGCCTCCGACGCCCGCATCGCCGATGGCAAGGCCGGTGCGCTGGAGGGCATCCCGCTCGGCATCAAGGACCTGTTTGCCACCGAAGGCGTGCACACGCAGGCTTGCAGCCACATTCTCGACGGCTTCAAGCCGAAATACGAATCGACCGTCACCCAGAACCTCTGGAACGACGGCGCGGTCATGCTCGGCAAGTTGAACATGGACGAGTTCGCCATGGGCTCCTCCAACGAGTCGTCCTACTACGGCGCCGTCAAGAACCCGTGGCGCGCGCAGGGTTCCAACGCCGATCTCGTGCCCGGCGGTTCCTCGGGCGGTTCGGCAGCGGCAGTCGCCGCCTTCCTCTGTGCCGGTGCGACCGCAACCGATACCGGCGGCTCGATCCGCCAGCCCGCCGCCTTCACCGGCACCGTCGGCATCAAGCCGACCTATGGCCGCTGCTCGCGCTGGGGCATCGTCGCCTTCGCCTCCTCGCTCGACCAGGCCGGCCCGATCGCCCGCGACGTGCGCGATGCCGCGATCCTGCTGAAGTCGATGGCGAGCGTCGATGCCAAGGACACGACTTCGGTCGATTTGGCCGTTCCGGATTACGAAGCCTCCCTTGGCCAGTCGCTGAAAGGCATGCGCATCGGCATTCCGCGCGAATACCGCGTCGATGGCATGCCGGAAGAGATCGAAGCGCTCTGGCAGCAAGGTATCGCCTGGCTGAAGGACGCCGGTGCCGAGATCGTCGACATCTCGCTGCCGCACACGAAATACGCCCTGCCGGCCTATTACATCGTGGCCCCGGCCGAGGCGTCGTCGAACCTCGCCCGCTACGACGGCGTGCGCTACGGCCTGCGTGTCGACGGCAAGGACATCGTCGATATGTACGAGAAGACCCGCGCCGCCGGTTTCGGCACCGAGGTCAAGCGCCGTATCATGATCGGTACCTATGTGCTGTCGGCCGGCTACTACGACGCCTATTACCTGCAGGCCCAGAAGGTCCGCACGCTGATCAAGCGCGATTTCGAACTCGCCTTCAATGCCGGCGTCGATGCCATCCTGACCCCGGCCACCCCGTCATCCGCCTTCGGCATCGCCGACGAGGATCTCGCGTCGGATCCGGTGAAAATGTACCTGCAGGACATTTTCACGGTGACCGTCAACATGGCCGGCCTGCCGGGCCTGTCGGTTCCCGCCGGTCTCGACCACAAGGGCCTGCCGCTCAGCCTCCAGCTCATTGGCAAACCGTTCGACGAGGAAAGCCTCTTCAAGACGGCCCATGTCATCGAGCAGGCCGCCGGCCGTTTCACGCCGGCCAAGTGGTGGTAAGGGGCGCTTCCGCCTCATAGCCACCTATCCGCAAAGTTGTGTCGCAACGGCAACACATGCCGTTGCGTAAGCTTGCGCGTGCCGTTTTCAGCTTGAACCTTCCTAGCGACGAGAATAAACGCGCCCTCCCGGTCGTTCAGCCGGTGCGGATGTCAACGGATGGAGTTTTCCGCTCCTCCCGCGCGAGGCGGCCCTGCCGTCGTCGTGTACGGATGCCCGCACCAGAAAGACCGTTTGCGGACCTAGCTCAGTGGTAGAGCGCCGGACGAGACGTCCGGAGGTCGCGGGTTCGATTCCCGTTGTCTGCTCCATGGATAGCTCAGTGGTAGAGCATCAGATTTTGGTTCTGAAGTCGAAGGTTCAAATCCTTCTCCAACAGCCTTCCAAGCTGTTTCCTATCCGGTCCGGGGACCGGATTGCGGACGGCAGACCGGGGTGGGGTCGCAAGGTCGCTCTTCGGAAAGCCCGACGCCGGACATTTGCGGTCCGGTTGCCGGTGACGATCAAGCCGCCTTATGGCCAGCGACGGAGCAACGCTCTTGAGCCCGCCGCAAGGCTGCACGGTCCGCTCCCGGAAACCCGCTGCCGATGGCCGTCAACCGGTCTCCGGATCATTGCATTCGCATACCCCGCCCGCAGGTTTCCCGGGCGATCGAGGGTTCCAAGGAAACCGGCAGGCAAGTGCTCTGCTGATGCAACGAAACCGTAAACGAAAGGACAATCGGTTCATGACGTAGCGTATGACCGAAGGAGCAAGACCAATGACGATGTTTCTCGATTTGATTTTTGGGCGCAAGCGCGTCCTCGTGAAGGCCAACGAGCGGGTGCTCGCCCTCTACAAGGGCGCGGTTCTCGGCATTTTCGGCGCGGGTGAGCACAGCCTGCCGAACCGCCGCGGGCTGCTCGAGCTTGAGCGTCACGACATGAACCGGCCGGTTTTCGCGTCGGCCTACGAGAAGCCGTTGTTCGATGGTCTGCCGGAGGTCGCAAAGCGTGAACTGACGGTCATCCGCACCAGCGCCCGGGAAATCTCGGTCGTCGAGCGCGACGGCGAGCTCTACACCGTGCTGGCGCCGAACCAGAAGCTCGTGGTCTGGAACGCTGCCGGTCCGTGGACCGAGACGCGTGTCGACCTGACGGAACGGCTCGACATCGAACCGGAGCTGATGCGCCGGCTGACGCGCGCACGCCGCACGGAGCTGACCACCGCCTTCCTCGTCAATGACGGTCAGGTCGGTCTGCTCTTCGTCGACGGCACGCACCAGCGCATGCTGGAGCCGGGCCTTCATGCCTTCTGGAATGTCGGCAAGACGGTCCAGGTGCGTGTCGTGGACCTGAAGCGCCAGTCGCTCGACGTGACCGGTCAGGAACTGCTCACCCGTGACAAGGTCACGATCCGGGTGAACATTTCCGCCGAATACCGCGTCGTCGATCCGCTCAAGGCGGTGTCGGAGGTGAAGGACTTTGCCGATGCCCTGTACCGGGCATTGCAGTTCGCCTTCCGCCAGACGCTCGGCACGCTGACGCTCGACCAGATCCTGGAACGCAAGGTGACGGTCAATGCGGAAGCTGCCGAGAAGGTGCGGGCCGACATGGCTGCCATCGGGGTCGAGGTTTCGGCTATCGAGCTCAAGGACGTGATCCTGCCGGGCGAGATGCGCGATATCCTGAACCAGGTGGTTGCCGCCGAAAAGCAGGCCGAGGCCAATGTCATCCGCCGCCGCGAGGAAACGAACGCCACCCGTTCGCTCCTCAACACGGCCAAGGTGATGGCCGAAAACCCGGTCATGCTGCGGCTGAAGGAGCTGGAAGCGCTCGAAGCCATTGCCGGCAAGGTCGAGCGCCTGACCATCCACAACGGGACGGCAGGTCTGATGAACGACCTCGTGCAGCTGCGCGACAAGTAAGGGACCGCCCGGCCATGTGCCGGGCGGTTTCGTTTTCCGCCTCATCATCTCCGTGGATAGCCTTTCGTCTCCCTCGCCAAGCCGTGTGTGCAGTGCTTTCATGGTGTCGAAAGGGGCCGATGCATGATCACCGTTCGCAATGCCCGTGGGGATGACGTTCCGGAGCTCGTTGAAATCGGCGTGAGAGCCTGGGCTCAGGCTGTCGTCGGTGTCGTCGATCTTCAGGTGCGCAGCGAACATGCCCGCAATGCCTTCCAGCAGTTCCTCGCCGAGAAATGGCTGCGCGTCAGCGTCGTCGAGAGTGAAGGCGTGCTGGCCGGATGGGCCTCGCGAGAGGCGCTGGACGACGAGATCAGCGACCTCTGGGTCGATCCGCCCCAGCAGAAGAAGGGTCTTGGCGCCGCTCTCCTTGCCGCCATGGAAGCGGAAATCCTCGCCGCCGGCTTCGAGGCGGCGCGGCTCCAGACCCATGCGCGCAACACGGCCGCCGTCGGCTTCTTCCAGAAGCACGGCTATTCGGTGAACTGGCTCTCGGTCGATTATTCGGAACGCCTCGACCGCGATGTGGAATCGGTCGGCCTGCGCCGGCAGCTCGTTGCCGACGAGCCGATCGGCTATGGGCCGGGCGGGTTTTAGAGGAGGCGCGGCTTTCGCCACGCCTCCGGTCTCTCACTGATTGTCGAGCTGGGACCGCACCAGAACCAGGCCGCGCTGCGTGATGCGATAGGGCCTGCCGCCGGAGGAGGCGATGCAGCGCCGGCGTTTCAGCTTGCGGAAGAGGTCTAGGTCGAGGCCCCCGGCACGCCAGCCGTCCCGCGTGATGCAGGCGACGGTGATGATGTTGCGGTTGTCGTCTTTTTCGATGTCGATCCTGCCGCCCTGGGCGAGCAGGTGAAGAATGCGCTGTTCGGCGCGCGAAATGTCCATTGTCTTGAGTGTCCGTCTGGCGTTCGAATGAACGCGAAAAAACGTTCCGCCACCCAAGGGGTGGCAGGGTTCAGCGTTTTTTCGACCCTGCGCGCAAGCGTGATGCGGACAGGGCCTTCAGCAGGTCTCAGACGATTTAGACATCAAAACTCCATTTGCGGATGTCCGGAAATAACCGGGGTACCCGCAGAGGTCAATGCGCGAGGCCGGACTCAGGGCGACGTGTCGCAACCCGGCCCTATTTGGAAGAAGGTCGGTGCAACACGCGCGACCGGTCGGCGAGAGGGGTATCAGCCGGCTTGCAGCATCCGGTAGAGCGTCGGGCCGAAGATCAATGCCGCGGGGGCCAAAACCGCATGCAGAATCAGGATCGCCATCAGCTGCATGCGAAACGGCTCCTTGCGCGTCTTGTGCCGCAGCAGGCGTTGCGCGGCAAAGGCGCCGAGACTGCCGCCGAAGAAAGCGAATTGCAGCAGGCGCGCTTCGGAAACCCGCCAAGTGCCATCCCGCGCCGCTTCCTTGTCCCACCAGAAGAGGCAGAACGTCACGACGTTGACGAGAAGGAAAATGATCAGAAGCTTTGTCGCCGTGTCCATGGCACGGTTTTAGTCGACCCTCCTTGCGACTTGGCTAACGACCACGCGACTCACCGCTGAAAACCTTGCGCCGCCTGCCCATATGTTCTACCGAGACAGCACCGAAGACACCACAGCAAGAGCCGAAAATGACCCTCGTCGACGTCCGCACCCCTGATCCGAAACGCTTCATCCCCGGCGCCACCGGCGATTGGGAAGTCATCATCGGCATGGAGGTGCACGCGCAGGTCCTTTCGAATTCGAAGCTGTTCTCCGGCGCTTCGACGGAATTCGGCAAGGCGCCGAATGCCAACGTCTCGCTCGTCGATGCCGCCATGCCGGGCATGCTGCCCGTCATCAACGAGGAATGCGTCAAGCAGGCCGTCCGCACCGGCCTCGGCCTGAAGGCGCAGATCAACCATCGCTCGATCTTCGACCGCAAGAACTACTTCTATCCCGACCTGCCGCAGGGCTACCAGATTTCGCAGTTCAAGGACCCGATCGTCGGCGAGGGGCAGATCGTCATCTCGCTCGGTCCGGACCGCCAGGGCAACTTTGAAGACATCGAGATCGGTATCGAGCGCCTGCATCTCGAGCAGGACGCCGGCAAGTCGATGCATGACCAGCACCCGACCATGTCCTATGTCGACCTCAACCGTTCGGGCGTCGCACTGATGGAAATCGTCTCCAAGCCGGACATGCGCTCTTCGGACGAGGCCAAGGCCTATATGACCAAGCTGCGCTCCATCGTGCGCTATCTCGGCACCTGCGACGGCAACATGGACGAGGGCTCCATGCGCGCCGACGTCAACGTCTCCGTACGTCGTCCCGGCGAAGCTTTCGGCACGCGCTGCGAGATCAAGAACGTCAACTCCATCCGCTTCATCGGCCAGGCCATCGAATACGAAGCCCGCCGCCAGATCGGCATTCTGGAAGATGGCGGGTCCATCGACCAGGAAACCCGCCTCTTCGATCCCGGCAAGGGCGAGACGCGCTCCATGCGCTCGAAGGAAGACGCACACGACTACCGCTATTTCCCCGATCCGGACCTGCTGCCGCTGGAATTCGACAACGCGTTCGTCGCATCGCTGCTCGCCGATCTGCCGGAACTGCCCGACGACAAGAAGATCCGCTTCGTTAGGGATCTCGGCCTCTCGGTCTATGACGCCTCGGTGCTCGTCTCGGAAAAGGCGATCGCCGACTACTACGAGGCCGTGGCCGCCGGCCGCGACGGCAAGATTGCCGCCAACTGGGTCATCAACGACTTGCTGGGCGCCTTGAACAAGGACGGCAAAGCCATTGAAGAGACTCCGGTTTCGCCCGGTCAGCTCGGCGGTATCATCGATCTCATCAAGGACGGCACCATCTCCGGCAAGATCGCCAAGGACCTGTTCGAAATCGTCTGGAACGAGGGCGGCAACCCGGCCGAGATCGTCGAATCTCGCGGCATGAAGCAGGTGACCGATACCGGCGCCATCGAAAAGGCCGTCGACGAGATCATCGCCGCCAACCCCGATCAGGTCGCCAAGGTTCTCGCCAAGCCGACGCTGGCCGGCTGGTTCGTCGGTCAGGTCATGAAGGCGACGGGCGGCAAGGCCAATCCGCAGGCCGTTCAGGCGCTGGTCAAGGCCAAGCTCGGCATCGAGGAGTAATCACCGTGTTCTTCGTCCGCACGGCCTCCGAGCGCGATCTGGCGAAAGTCAGCGTGCTGCTCTCCGAGACGTGGCACGCCACTTACGACACGCTCTATGGTGTGGACAAGGTGAGCGAGATCACCGCGCGCTGGCATTCCGTGCCGGCGCTGAAGGCCAAGCTGGAGCGCAAGGACAGCGAATTCGTCGTGGCCGACAACGGGCGGGAACTGGCCGGCATGGGCTATGTCGCCATGGCGAAGGACCGGCCGAAGACCGTCTTCCTGCATAATCTCTATGTGCTGCCGCGCCATCAGCGGCAGGGCATCGGCCGCGACATGTTTGCCGAGCTCGAAACCTGCTTTCCCGATGCGAACGCCATGCTGCTGGAAGTCGATCCGCGCAATGACGCCGCTGTCGCCTTCTACTACGCGCATGGTTTTGCCAAGGTCGGCGAAGCCCGACATACGGCCGACAACCTCTCCGGCGTGCCGCTCGATGTCTACGAGAAGCCGCTCGGCGGTTGATCCGCGGCGAAAAGCCGTGGGCGAAGGCGCGGGAATCGCTGGACATTGGGGGGCTGTCGCGCCATAAGCGGAAGAAATATCAGTCTCGGGCCGCACCCCAAGCGTGGCCCTGCCAAGGACGCCAGCCCATGAGCCTTCTCAAGCAGATTTTCACCTGGTGGAACGGTCAGACCATCGGCACCCGCTTTCACACCTGGCGCTTCGGAACCAAGGTCGGCCAGGACGAATTCGGCAATGTCTATTATCAGGGCGGGGCCAAGGATTCCGAAGGCCGCACGCGCCGCTGGGTGATCTACAACGGTTATGCCGATGCCTCCGCCATCCCGCCGGGCTGGCACGGCTGGATGCATCACCGCACGGACGTTTCCCCGGCCGACGAAAAGTATCAGGCACACGAGTGGCAGAAGCCGCACCGCCCGAACGGCACCGGCACGGCGCAGGCCTACCGCCCGCCGGGTTCGATCGCAGTCGCCGGTGAGCGTCCGCGCGTGACGGGCGACTATGACGCCTGGACGCCGGGCAACTGATACCGATTTGGCCACATTTCGCCGGTAGCTCCAAGCAATCGGCGACGCCGGTTCAGATCGCAGGAGACGGCTTCATGACATCAGGGTTTTCAAAGGTGAACGCCGGACGGCGGTTCCTGACGAGCGTGCTTGCAGCTGCGGCTGCCAGCCTCGCCATGGCGCCTGTTGCCTCCGAAGCCGCCCGCATCGAAAACCCGGTCGCCGCCTTCTCCGGCATCGACAAGATCACCGGCCGCATCACCAATTTCGACGTCTATATCGGTGAGACCGTCCAGTTCGGCGCGTTGCAGGTGACGCCGAAGGTCTGCTACAGCCGCGACGACACCGAAGCGCAGAAGGTGACCTCTTTCGTAGAGGTCGATGAAATCACGCTCGACCGCAAAATCCGCCGCATCTTCACCGGCTGGATGTTCGCCGACAGTCCCGGCCTCAACGCCGTCGAGCACCCCGTCTATGACGTCTGGCTCGTCGAGTGCAAGGCGAAGTCGGACGTACCGCCGCCGGAAGACGGCTAACCGTGCGAAAGACCATTCGATATGGTCTGATCGCTCTCGCCGTTGTTTTTGTTGTTTTCGTCGGCGGGGTTCTCGTGGTGTCTTCTCACTTAAACGACTATATTGACCGTTGTGATGACACCAGTTCGGGCAAATACATTCTCGATCCTGATCGGCGTCAGGCGGACTGCTCTAACGATTAAAGTCAAAACGGCAGATGTGGCGAGGCCAGCGCGTTGGCCAGCATGTCCTCATATTCGATCTTCGGCACGTCTATCGCACCAAAAGTCTTCAGGTGCTCCGTCGTGAACTGTGTGTCGAGCAGGCGGAAGCCGTGCGCTTTCAGACGTTCCACAAGATGCACGAGGCAAATCTTCGACGCGTTCGTGCGCCTCGAGAACATGCTTTCGCCGAAGAAGGCGGCTCCCAGCGAGACGCCGTAGAGACCGCCCACGAGCTCTACGCCATCCCATGCTTCCACGGAATGGGCGTGGCCCATGCGGTGCAGCGTGCCATAGAGCGACTTGATCTTGGCGTTGATCCATGTCGAAGGTCGGTCGGGTGCGGCTTGCGCGCAGGCGGCCAGCACGGCGTCGAAGGCGGTATCGAAGCGGATGTCGAAGGGGTTTCGGCGGATCGTCTTGGCGAGGCTGCGCGAGACGTGGAATTTGTCGAGCGGGATGACGCCTCGCATATCCGGCTCGACCCAGAAGAGCTCCGGGTCGTCAGCCGAATCGGCCATCGGGAAGAGCCCGATGGAATAGGCGCGCAGCAAGAGTTCCGGTGTGATCTCCGGGTGCCGGCTGCGCCGCCCTGCCATGACCGACGCCGCCTCAGGCGTCGGTCTTATTGGCCAGATAATTCTCCAGCCAATGGATGTCGTAGTCGCCGTTGGCGATGTCCTGGTTGCCGATGAGGTCTTGGAACAGCGGCAGCGTCGTCTTGATGCCGTCGATGACGAACTCGTCGAGCACGCGGCGCAGGCGCATCATGCACTCGACGCGGGTGCGGCCGTGCACGATGAGCTTGCCGATCAGGCTGTCGTAATAAGGCGGGATCTTGTAGCCCTGATAGGCGCCCGAATCGACGCGAACGCCGAGACCGCCCGGCGCGTGGAAATGCGTGATCGTGCCCGGCGAGGGGACGAAGGTGCGCGGATCCTCGGCATTGATGCGGCACTCGATGGCGTGTCCCGAGAAGACGATGTCTTCTTGCTCGACCGAAAGACCGGCACCGGAGGCGACGCGGATCTGCTCGTGCACCAGGTCGATGCCGGTGATCGCTTCGGTGATCGGGTGTTCCACCTGAAGGCGGGTATTCATTTCGATGAAATAGAACTCGCCGTTTTCGTAGAGGAATTCGACCGTGCCGGCGCCGCGGTATTTCAGCTTCTTCATGGCGTCGGCGCAGATCTGGCCGATCTTCATGCGCTGGTCGACATTGAGCGCCGGCGAGTTGGCTTCTTCCCAGACCTTCTGGTGGCGGCGCTGCAGCGAGCAGTCGCGTTCGCCCAGATGCACTGCGTTACCCATGCCGTCGCCGACGACCTGGATTTCGATGTGGCGTGGCTTGCCGAGATACTTTTCCATATAGACGGCGTCGTTGCCGAAGGCGGCAAGCGCCTCGGAACGGGCCGTGGACACGGCTTCTTCCAGATCATCCTCGCTCTTGGCGACCTTCATGCCGCGGCCGCCGCCGCCGGCAGTGGCCTTGATGAGAACGGGGAAACCGATCTGGCGGGCGATCTCGAGCGCGTTCTCCGGCTTCACTTCGCCGTCCGAACCCGGAACGACCGGTATGCCAAGGGCTTCCGCCGTCTTCTTGGCGGTGATCTTGTCGCCCATAATGCGGATATGTTCCGCCGTCGGGCCGATGAAGGTGATGCCGTGCGCGTCGAGGATTTCCGCGAACTTGGCATTTTCCGAGAGGAAGCCGTAGCCCGGATGCACGGCGTCGGCGCCGGTGATCTCGCAGGCGGCGACGATCTGGTGGATGTTCAGATAGCTGTCGCGCGACGGCGGCGGGCCGATGCACACGCTCTCGTCGGCAAGGCGCACATGCATGGCGTCGGCATCGGCCGTCGAATGCACGGCAACGGTGGCGATGCCCAACTCCTTGCACGCCCGAAGGACGCGAAGGGCGATTTCGCCGCGGTTGGCAATGAGGACTTTGGAGATCATGGGACCCGCCTTATTCGATGATGACAAGCGGTTCGCCGTATTCGACCGGGCTGGCGTCCTGCACGAGGATTTCGGTGACCTTGCCCGAGCGCGGCGCCGGGATCTGGTTCATCGTCTTCATGGCCTCGATGATGAGGATGGTCTGGCCTTCCTTGACGGTCGCGCCGACTTCGATGAAGGCGCGCGAACCCGGAGCGGGCGACAGATAGGCGGTGCCCACCATCGGCGCCGTCACGGCGTTCTTGTTGTTGCGGGCGTCGGCCGGTGCTGCGGCGACGGCAGCGGTGGCGGCGACAGCGGCCGGTGCGGCATAGGTCGGGGCGGCGATCGGGGCCTGGACATATTGCGGCGTGCCGGCGCGCGAGACGCGGATGCGCAGGTCGTCCTGTTCCACTTCGATCTCGGTGAGGTCCGTCTCGTTGAGGATATTGGCGAGATCGCGGATCAGAACCTGATCGATGCCGTGTTTCTTGTCAGCCATGGGATTGAGCCTCTGGTTCTTTTTATGTCGTGATGGATGAAAGCGCATGCAGCGCAAGGACGTAGCTCTGCGCGCCAAAACCGCAGATGACGCCGTTCACGGCGGGCGCGATCATCGATTTGTGGCGGAATTCCTCGCGGGCATGCACGTTGGAAAGGTGCAGTTCGACCACCGGGATCTTGATGGCGCGGATGGCGTCATGCAGGGCGATCGAGGTGTGGGTATAGGCACCGGCGTTGATGGCGATGCCGGCAGCGACATCGCCGGCCTCGTGGATCCAGTCGACCAGATCGCCTTCATGGTTGGACTGGCGAAAATCGACGGCAAAACCCAGCTTCTCGCCTTCAGCCTTGCACAACACTTCGATATCGGCGAGCGTCTGACCGCCATAGATACCGGGCTCGCGCTTGCCGAGGGCGTTCAGGTTGGGGCCGTTGAGCACGAAAAGGGGTAAAGCCATTCGCAATTCCGCATGCTGGATTAAGGACTACCTATAGACCGGTGGTTTCCGTGAGGAAAGCCCCAAGGTACTGGGGTTTTCCGGTCATGGGGACGTGTCCACAAGCAGCAAGGCCTGAACAGGCCAGCATGGCAAGAAGATGGCGGTTACGAGCAGCTTGCCTTGCCGCAGGCGCGGACATTGGCGATCTTCGCGCGAAGGTCATCCGCGCCGACGGCGCCGAACACCATCTCGTTGCCGAGAACGTAGGAGGGGGTGCCGGTGATGCCGAGGTCGTTTGCCAGCGAATAGGCTTCGCGCACGGCGTCGTCATGCGGCTTTTCGGTCATGGTCTTGCGGATATCAGCTTCGGAAATACCCATGCCCGCCGCAAGCGCAATCGCGCTTTCTTCTGTCGCACGGCCTTCGCCGCCGAGCAGGGCACGGTGGAATTCGCCGTATTTTTCCGGCGAGAGATCGCGGAAGGCGGCGCTCACCTTGTGTGCGGCGAGCGAATCGGGGCCGAGGATTGGCAGTTCCTTCAGGACGAAGCGGACGTTCTTGTCCTCCTTCAGGATGTCGTCCATGTCGGAGAGGGCGCGCTTGCAGTAGCCGCAGTTATAATCGAAGAACTCGACGATGGTGACGTCACCCTTCGGATTGCCGAGCGCGATATCGTAGGGCGAGTTGTAGATCGCCTTTTCATTATCGGTGATCGCAGACTTGGCCTTGGCCTGCTGCTGCGCTTCCTGCTTTTTTTGCAGGGCTTCCTGCACGTCGAGCAGGACTTCCGGGTTTTCGACGAGGTATTCCTTGATGAACTCGCCGATCTCCTTCTTCTGCGCATCGTCGAGGGCGAGGGCCGGAAGGGGCGCTGCGACCGCAAAAAGAAGAGCCACGGTGGCCGCAAGCTTGGTCTTGAATGTCATGTCAGTCTGGTCCTCGTCGTGATGCGGCCCGCAGAAGTGCCATTGCCGGCGCCACCCCGTCAATGCGGGCGGGGCGCTTTCAACGACCTTATGGTTGGTCGCGGGCAAACGATAGGGAAAAAGCGGCGGATTTTCGGCCCTCGCGGGATTGTGAAGGCGCAAATCTTGCGGCAGGAAGACCACGATCCAGAAACCGGAAGATAAGCCCATGAAACTCTCCCGCCGCGGCGCCGTCGAACCCTTTCACGCCATGGACGTGCTCGCCGAGGCGACCAAGCAGCGCGCCGCCGGCCGGCCGGTGATTTCCATGGCCGTCGGCCAGCCGGTGCATCCCGCACCCGAAGCCGCCCGGCAAGCCGCCCGCAGGGCGCTGGAGATCGGCCGTATCGGCTATACGGATGCGCTCGGCCTGCTGTCGCTCCGCCGCGCGATCTCGGATTTCTACAAAGGTCATCACGGCGTTTTTGTCGATCCCGGCCGCATCGCCATCACCACGGGTTCGTCGGCGGGCTTCAATCTGGCTTTCCTTGCGCTGTTCGATGCCGGCGACCGCGTCGCTATCGCGCGTCCCGGATATCCCGCCTATCGCAATATCCTCGCGGCGCTCGGCATCGAGACGGTGGAGATCGAGGTGAATGCCGAAAACGGCTTTACCCTGACGCCACAGGCGCTGGAAGCGGCCGGAAAGATCGATGGCGTGCTGCTCGCAAGCCCCGCCAATCCGACCGGAACCGTCACTGGCCGCGAGAACCTTGCAGCGCTCTCGGCCTATTGCCGGGATAACGGCATCGCTTTCATTTCCGACGAGATCTACCACGGCCTGACCTTTGTCGGCGAAGAGGCGACGGCGCTGGAATTCGGCGACGAGGCGGTCATCATCAATTCGTTCTCGAAATATTATTGCATGACCGGCTGGCGTATCGGCTGGATGGTGCTGCCGGAAAAGCTGGTGCGTCCCGTCGAGCGTATCGCCCAGAGCCTCTATATCTCCGCGCCGGAACTCTCGCAGATCGCGGCGGAAGCAGCGCTTGGCGCCGAGGCGGAGCTGAACGTCTATCGCGACGCCTACCGCTTGAACCGCGACTTCCTGGTGAAGCGCCTGCCGGAAATCGGCTTCTCCATCGCCTCGCCGATGGATGGCGCCTTCTACGCCTATGTCGATGTCAGCCGGTTCACCAATGACAGCATGGCCTTCGCCCGCCGCATGCTGGCCGAGACGGATGTGGCGGCAACGCCCGGGATCGATTTCGACCCAACGGACGGCCACCACACGATGCGCTTTTCCTATGCCGGCTCCTTCGCGGAGATGAACGAGGCGGTCGACCGCCTCGCGCGTTGGCTGGCCTGAAGCCGGAAAGCGATTCCGTTTCAGCGCCTTGCGCCGGGAAACGGAATCGATCCGTCACGCAGCTGAATCACTTTCTCAGACCCGGTTGATCGACACGCCGCCGTCGACCAGCATCGCCGTGCCGGTGGTGAAGCTCGATGCGTCCGAGCAGAGGAAGAGCGCGGCTTGCGCGATTTCCTCGGGCGCTGCGATGCGCTTGAAGGCGTTGAGCCCGGCCACGAACTGCCGTGCTTCCGGCGTGTTGGCGACCTCACGGCCCATCGGCGTGTCCGTCGCGCCCGGCAGCAGCGCATTCACGCGAATGCCCTTCGGGCCGTATTCCGACGCAAGCACCTGAACAAGACCGATGAGCCCCGATTTCGAGGCTGCATAGGCGGCAAGACCCGGAAAGCCCGCCGTGTAACCGACGAAGGTGGAGGTGAAGACGAGGCTGCCGCCGCCGCGCGCTTCCATCGCCGGCAGCTGGTACTTTGCGGCGAGAAAACCGCTCGTCAGATTGACGGTCAGCACGTCCTGCCATTCCTGCCCGGAAAGCGCCGGCAGCGGGCCGACCGGGCCGGTGGTGCCGGCATTGTTGAAGGCGATATCGACGCCGCCGAACTCCGCTTGTGCAGTCTCGACCAGCGCGCGGTGATGCGCTTCGTCGCCGACATCGCCGGGCAGGGCGATCACGGCACCGCCTTCCGTCCGGATTTCGCGCGCCACGTCGTCAAGCCGTTCCTGTCCTCGGGCGGACAGAACGAGCTGCGCGCCCTGGCGGGCGAAGAGCAGGGCGGCGGCGCGGCCGATGCCGGAGCTGGCGCCGGTGATGATGGCGACCTTGTTATCGAGGTGGGTCATGGATGTCTCCTTGCTGGTTTCTGACGGCCGCCGATGTCGCAGAAGGCCGACCAGGCAACCACCCGATTCCCGCCCAAACGAAAAAGGCCCGGTGAAAACCGGGCCTTTCGAATTCAGGAGTATAGGCGGGCGCTTAGAAGAAGCCGCGGCGCTGCCACCAGCCGCCCTTCTTGGGCTTGTCGGCCTCTTCTTCCGCAGCGGCTTCCTTCGTCGTGGACGATTTCACCACCGGTTCCGACGCGATCTTGTTGATGTCGCGGTTGCCACGGACGGGCTTGGCAGCATCTTCGAGATCGGCAGCGGCTTCCTCGACTGCCGGTTCCACCGGAGTAGCCTCTTCAACGGCCGGAGCCGGCTGCGCTTCGATTTCCACGCGGGCAGCTTCGTCGGTCGTCACCTCTTCGGCAGCGGCCTTGGCGCGGCTCTTGCGGGCACGCTTCGGCTTGGCCGGTGCCTCTTCGGCAACGGCTTCGACCGGCGCTTCCTCGGTTACGACAGCAACTTCGGCAGCCTCGACCTCGATGGTGGCGGCCTCTTCGGTTTCGCCCTCGTCGCCGTCTTCGTCGCCTTCACCGGATGCGGCATCGACTGCACCGTCTTCCGGACGGTTGCGGCGGCCACCACGCTTGCCGCGACGACGGCGCTTGCGGCGCTGATCGGCTTCTTCCGCGGTCTCGGAGGCCTTCGCGACCTCCGGAGCCTCGTCGCCCTCGGCCTCGTCGTCGTCGATTTCGTCCTCGTCGCCGGCCTGTTCGCCGCCGAAGGAGGCGGTGTCGGCACCCTCGCCATCGCGGCCACGGCCACGGCGGCGGCGGCGGCGCTTGCGCTTGTTGTTACGACCGTTCTCGTCCGAAGAGGCGGACGTCTGGGCAACCGGTGCGGCGGCGGCCGGACGTGCTGCTGCTTCTTCCTCTTCTTCGTCGATCTCGTCCTCGATCACGACATCGTCGTCTTCGGGCTCGGGCTCGAAATGCAGGATCTGTTCGATCTTGACCGGGTTTTCGACGGCTTCGCCGCGATCGATCGCAAAATGCTGCGCGCCGACATGGGCATCGGCCTCGATGATGATCTGGACGCCGAAGCGGCCTTCATAATCGATGATCGTGCCGCGCTTATGGTTGAGCAGGTAGAGCGCGATGTCAGGCGTCGTGCGGACGCTGATATTGTGCGTGGTGTTCTTGAGGAGATATTCCTCGATGCCGCGCAGAACGTGCAGTGCGACCGAAGACTGCGAGCGGATGTGGCCCGTACCGTTGCAGTGCGGGCAAACCTGCATGGTCGATTCGAGAACGGATGCACGGATGCGCTGGCGCGACATTTCGAGCAGGCCGAAATGCGAGATGCGGCCGACCTGGATGCGTGCGCGGTCGTTCTTAAGATGGTCCTTCAGGCGCTTCTCGACGGAGCGGTTGTTACGCTTCTCCTCCATATCGATGAAGTCGATGACGACGAGGCCGGCAAGGTCGCGCAGGCGAAGCTGGCGCGCCACTTCTTCCGCAGCCTCCAGGTTCGTCTGGAGCGCGGTATCCTCGATGGAATGCTCGCGCGTCGAACGGCCGGAATTGACGTCGATCGAGACGAGCGCCTCGGTCTGGTTGATGATGATGTAGCCGCCGGACTTCAGCGTCACCTGCGGCTGCAGCATGCGGTCGAGCTGGGCTTCGATGCCCGAGCGCGAGAAGATCGGATGCACGTCGCGATAGGGCTGGACGACCTTCGCATGGCTCGGCATCAGCATCTTCATGAAGGCCTTCGCTTCGCGATAGCCTTCCTCGCCGGCAACGACGATCTCGCTGATGTCCTTGTTGTAGAGGTCGCGGATCGAGCGCTTGATGAGCGAGCCTTCCTCGTAAACGAGGGTCGGCGCGGTCGATTGCAGCGTCAGCGTGCGGACGTTTTCCCACAGGCGCATCAGATATTCGAAGTCGCGCTTGACCTCGACGCGGGTGCGGTTGGCACCGGCGGTGCGCAGGATGACGCCCATGCCCTGCGGAACCTCGAGGTCGCGGGCGATTTCCTTCAGGCGCTTGCGGTCCTGCAGGTTGGTGATCTTGCGGGAAATGCCGCCGCCGCGCGCCGTGTTCGGCATCAGAACGGAGTAGCGGCCGGCCAGCGACAGATAGGTGGTGAGAGCAGCACCCTTGTTGCCGCGCTCTTCCTTGGCAACCTGCACGAGCAGGATCTGGCGGCGCTTGATGACTTCCTGGATCCGGTACTGCTTGCGCGGCTTGCGCTGCACGCGGTCCGGCACCTCTTCCATGGCATCTTCGGCGCCGACGGATTCGATGACTTCCTTTTCTTCGCCGTTATGATCGTCGTCATCGTCGTCGTCATCGCGACGACGGCGGCGCTTGCGGTCGGAAGGCTCGGAGATTTCGTCGGTGTCGACGGCCATCGCCATCGCACCACCGGGGGTCTCGTCGTCGCTGCTCTCGGCGGCGGCTGCATCTTCAGCCTCGGCGGCCGGAGCTTCTTCGGTCTTAACCTTGGCCTTGCGCGTGCGGCGCGGCTTTTTCGGCTTTTCGGCCGGTACTTCTTCCGCGGCAAGATCGGCCGAGGCCTCGACGACCTCGGGTTCGGCAGCGGCTTCGACCGCTACTTCTTCCACAGCGGCGACGACAGCGACGTCGGCTTCCGTTTCAGCCGGGGATTCGCTTGTCTCGGAACGGTCGTTCGCCGTTTCGACATGTTCGATATCGTCGTCGCGGCGATGCTCTTCGGCTTCCGCCCTCAGGAGCGCCTGACGGTCGGCCAGCGGGATCTGGTAGTAGTCCGGGTGGATTTCGGCAAAGGCCAGAAAGCCGTGGCGGTTGCCGCCGTAATCGACGAAGGCCGCCTGGAGCGACGGTTCGACGCGTGTGACCTTGGCAAGGTAGATATTGCCGCGGATCTGCTTCTTGTGTTCGGATTCGAAGTCGAATTCTTCTATGCGGTTTCCGCGTACGACAACGACGCGCGTCTCCTCGGAGTGAGACGCGTCGATAAGCATTTTCTCTGCCATGTAGATTGAGCTCCTCGGCGCAGCCGCAATCCTGGCGGCAAGCTGTACCCTGAAACGGGTGAGCCGGGGGAGGAGGGGGATGCGCCGGATAAGTAAGTTCCCGTCAGGCCCCGGTGAGGTGTTGGCGGACGGAGGAAGGCCGGAGCGCGAGCGTCCCGGTGCCTGTTACCCTCTGAAAGCGTCCACTGCGTCAACATCAACGTCCAACGAGAATGCCAGTGCCATAGACCCTGAAGGTCCGATGAAGTTGCCCTTTGGTAAGGGCGTTTGGTGGAAATCCACCTTGTCTGTTCCGGCCACCGCCGGTTTACGCGATCTGTTCGGCCGGGAAAAAGCGTGTGTGACGGCGGATGAGGCCCTGTTCGGCGCCAAGTCCCGAAGGAGTGGCTGCCTGCCCAGGGCGATTCTATCCCGTCTGGTCTTTTTCCCTGATTTTGCTTTTATGGCGGATATGTCACAATGGCAAGGGAAAAGCCAAAAGCGTCATAATCTTGATGGATTTGCGATGATGTGTCAGCCGTTGCGGCGGCAGGCACTTCGGCAAGCTTTGGTTAACCCTATAGGGGCATCTATGAGGCTTGTCTTCAGCCGCACCGCGCGGTTTTCACGCGTTTGAACGGACTGTCAGTGGTGATGCTACGCCTTATCCCGGAAAAATCGCTCCGCTTCGTGGCGGGTGCGCTGGCTGTTCTGCTGGGCCTTGCCGCGCCGGCCTTCGCTGCCTCCGCCACGGCCGCGCCGCTGCTTGCCTTTTCCGCGCGTATTGCCGGTGACGACGCCCGCACGCGGCTGATCATCGATTTCGACCGCAAGCCCGACTTTAAAGTCCATTACGTCGCCAATCCCTACCGTGTGCTGATCGACCTGCCGGAGACCGATTTCGGCATCAAGGCCGAACAGCTCGAAGCGCGTGGCATCTTTTCGGAGATCCGGTACGGCACCATGGCAGAGGGACGTTCGCGCATCGTGCTGACGGCGAAGAAGCCGATCACCGTGGCGCTTGCCGAGGTGCAGGAAGAGCAGGGGGCTGCAAGCTACCGTCTCGTCATCGACGCCGCGATCGCCACGAAGGAGGCGTTCCAGGCGCAGATGGAAAAGCAGAGCTGGCAGGAGGCCACCGCGCCCGCCACGGAGCAGAAGCCGGTCATGCTGCCGGGCGGCAATGCCGGGGGGCCTTTCGTCATCGCCGTCGACGCCGGCCATGGCGGCATCGACAACGGTGCGCGCGGCGGCATCACCCAGACCGAGGAGAAAAACGTCACGCTGGCTTTCGCCAAGGCGCTGGCCGATGCCCTCAACACGCTGCCCGATACCAAGGCCATCCTCACCCGCGACAAGGACGAGTTCCTGTCGCTCTCCCAGCGCGTGCAGCTTGCCCGCAACGAGGGCGCCAACCTCCTAATCTCCATTCATGCCGACACGCTGAAGCAGAAGGATACGCGCGGCGCGACGGTCTATACGATCTCCGACAAGGCCTCCGACAGCCTCGCCGCCAGCCTTGCCGAGCGCGAAAACCTCTCCGACCAGATCGCCGGCATCGCCTTCGTCGATGAACCGGCCGAGGTCGCCGACATCCTTCTAGATTTGACACGGCGCGAGACGCAGGCCTTCTCGATCAATCTTGCGCAGAGCGTTGTCAGCACCTTCAAGAACGAGGTGCTGCTGATCAACAATCCGCACCGCCATGCCGGCTTCCGCGTGCTGACGGCGCCGGACGTGCCGTCGATCCTGCTCGAACTCGGCTTCATGTCGAACAAGGACGACGAGCAGCTTTTGATCGATCCTGCCTGGCAGAAGAAGGTCGCCGGCCTCGTCGCGAAGGCGGTCGGCGAGTATCGCGCGACGGTCGTCGCGAACGGCGGTTAAGCCTTTCCTGCATTTCGCCGGGCGGGCACCGGCAGACCATGCTAGTATCCCGCCTGTGCCGGAAAAGTGACAGCGGCTGCCATTGTGCGGTGGTGAAGCCGGGATGCATGCTGTAAGCCCTATTTTCCTCACATTCCGATCGCTAGACGGTTGCGGGAAATGTGGGGACGACTCGTCTTCGGCAGGGATGGTGCAATGGCTGTATTGGGCTGTTGCGGCGCAAGTCCGGGCAGCAGGTCTGCCCGATGAAATTAAAAGACATAAGGCATCGGTAACTGGCTCATGATCAGACTGATTGGATATTTCTTCGGGATCGGCGCCGTGGCGTTCCTCGGCGTGGCGGCAGCGGTTGCGCTCTATCTCGGAAGTGTCACCAAGGATCTTCCCGATTATGAAGTCCTCAACAGCTATGCGCCGCCGGTAACGACGCGCGTGCATGCCGGCGACGGCGCGCTGATGGCCGAATATGCCCGTGAACGCCGCCTCTATCTGCCGATCCAGGCGATCCCGGACCGCGTGAAGGCCGCCTTCCTTTCCGCCGAAGACAAGAACTTCTACCAGCATCCCGGCGTCGACGTGACGGGCCTGTTCCGCGCCATTGTGGTCAACCTGCAGAATTTCGGCTCGGGCCGCCGCCCGGTCGGCGCATCCACGATCACCCAGCAGGTCGCCAAGAACTTCCTGCTCTCGTCGGACCAGACCATCGACCGCAAGGTCAAGGAAGCGATCCTCTCCTTCCGCATCGAGCAGGCCTATTCCAAGGACCGCATTCTCGAACTCTATTTGAACGAGATTTTCTTCGGTCTGAATTCCTACGGCATTGCCGGCGCCGCACTCACCTATTTCGACAAGTCGGTTACCGAGCTGACGGTCGCCGAGACGGCCTACCTCGCCGCGCTGCCGAAGGGGCCGTCGAACTACCATCCCTTCCGTCGCACCGAAGCCGCCATCGAGCGCCGCAACTGGGTGATCGACCGCATGGTCGAGAACGGCTACGTCACCAAGGCCGACGGCGACGAGGCGAAGACCCAGCCGCTCGGCGTGACGCCGCGCCACCGCGGCACCTATCTTTTCGCCTCGGACTATTTCTCCGAGGAAGTGCGCCGCCAGATCATTGAGCGCTACGGCGACAACGCGCTTTATGAAGGCGGCCTTTCGGTGCGCACCTCGCTCGATCCGCGCATCCAGATCGCGGCGCGCAAGGCCCTTCAGCACGGCCTCCTGACCTATGACGAACGCCGCGGTTTCCACGGCGTCGTCAAGACGATCGAGATCGGCGGCGACTGGGGCGTGGAACTTGCCAAGGTCGAATCGCTCGCCGACGTGCCGGAATGGAAACTCGCCGTGGTTCTTTCCGTCGATGACGGTGGTGCCGATATCGGCCTTCAGCCGAGCAAGGAAGCCTCCGGCAAGGTCGTCGCGCAACGCGTGACGGGCCGTATCGAAGCGAAAGCCATGACCTGGGCCTACCGTTCGGCCAAGGGGGACCGCGGTACGGCGAAATCGCCGGCCGGCGTCTTCAATGTCGGCGACGTCGTTTATGTCGAGCCGACGGAAGACAGCAATGTCTATCGCCTGCGCCAGCCGCCGAAGGTGCAGGGTGGCCTCGTCGCCATGGATCCGCATACCGGCCGCGTGCTTGCCATGGTCGGCGGCTTCTCCTATGGCCAGTCGGAATTCAACCGTGCCACACAGGCGATGCGCCAGCCGGGCTCGTCCTTCAAGCCTTTCGTTTACGCTGCTGCGCTCGACAACGGTTATACGCCCGCTTCTGTCATCATGGATGCGCCGATCGAGATCGTCGCCGGCGGCCAGGTCTGGCGCCCGCAGAACTACGGCGGCGGCTCGTCCGGTCCCTCGACGCTGCGTCTCGGTATCGAGAAATCGCGTAACCTCATGACGGTTCGCCTCGCCAACGACATGGGCATGAACCTCGTCGCCGAATATGCCGAACGTTTCGGCATCTATGACAAGATGCTGCCGGTTCTCGCCATGTCGCTCGGCTCCGGCGAAACCACGGTTCTGCGCATGGTCTCGGCCTATGCGGTGCTGGCGAATGGCGGCAAGCAGATCAAGCCGTCGCTGATCGACCGCATCCAGGACCGTTACGGCAAGACGATCTTCCGCCATGAAGAACGCACCTGCGAGAACTGCAACGCCAACGATTGGGAAAACCAGGACGAGCCTGTCCTTACCGACAACCGCGAGCAGGTCCTCGACCCGATGACCGCCTACCAGATCACCTCGATGATGGAAGGCGTCGTGACGCGCGGCACGGCGGCCGGCAAGATCAAGCTCGACCGCCCGACGGCGGGCAAGACCGGAACGACCAACGATGAAAAGGATGCCTGGTTCGTCGGCTATACGCCCGATCTCGTCGCCGGCCTCTATATCGGTTTCGACAACCCGGCGCCGCTCGGCCGCGGTGCGACCGGCGGCTCGCTGTCGGCGCCGATCTTCAACGAGTTCATGACGGCAGCTGTCGAGGGCACCAAGCCGACGAAATTCATCGTCCCCGAAGGCATGCAGTTCATTCCCGTCAACCGTAAGACCGGCATGCAGGCGAACGAGGGCGATCCGGATACGATCATGGAGGCCTTCAAGCCCGGCACCGGCCCGGCCGACGTCTTCTCGGTCATCGGCGGCGAGGAATATGCCAGCCCCGAGGAAATCCTGAAGAGCTCGCCGCAGGCCAACCAGGCGGTCACGGGCGGCAGCGGCGGCCTGTTCTGATCCATCATCATCTCGGAGAAGAGGG
>NZ_JBLZPK010000014.1:2290-6975 GCF_049199905.1 Shinella sp. M27 | reverse complement strand
GGCGGTAAGACGACTGGACTGGTTGAACAACAAGGCAGAGGATCCCAACCTCTGGAACGATGCCCAGGAAGCCCAGAAGCTGATGCGCGAGCGCCAGCAGCTGGACGAGAGCATCCATGGCGTGCGCGCCATCGAGCAGCAGCTCAAGGACAATATCGAACTCATCGAACTCGGTGAGGAAGAGGGCGATGCCGACATCGTCAAGGATGCCGAAGACGCCCTGAAGGCGGTTCGCACCGAGGCGTCGCGCAAGCAGGTCGAGGCCATGCTTTCAGGCGAGGCGGATACCAACGACACCTATCTCGAAGTGCATTCCGGCGCCGGCGGCACGGAAAGCCAGGACTGGGCGAACATGCTTCTGCGCATGTACACCCGTTGGGCGGAGCGCTCGGGCTACAAGGTGGAGCTCCTGGAAATCCATGACGGCGAAGAAGCCGGCATCAAGTCCGCGACGCTGCTCGTCAAGGGCCACAATGCCTATGGCTGGCTGAAGACTGAGTCGGGCGTGCACCGCCTGGTCCGCATCTCGCCCTATGACAGCAATGCGCGCCGTCACACCTCGTTCTCGTCGATCTGGGTCTATCCGGTCATCGATGATTCGATCACCATCGATATCAACGAGAGCGACTGCCGCATCGACACCTACCGTTCGTCGGGCGCCGGCGGGCAGCACGTCAACACGACCGACTCGGCCGTGCGCATCACGCACATGCCGTCGGGCATCGTCGTTGCCTGCCAGCAGGAGCGTTCGCAGCACAAGAACCGCGCCAAGGCGTGGGACATGCTGCGTGCCCGTCTCTACGAAGCGGAGCTGAAGAAGCGCGAAGAAGCGGCCAATGCCGAAGCGGCCTCCAAGTCCGATATCGGCTGGGGCCACCAGATCCGCTCCTACGTCCTGCAGCCCTACCAGCTGGTCAAGGACCTGCGCACCGGCGTCGAAAGCACGGCGCCGTCGGATGTTCTCGACGGAGAACTCAACGAGTTCATGGAAGCAGCCCTTGCCCACCGTGTGAACGGCGGCGCGGACGCGGTCGTGGACGACCTCAACTGACGTTGACGAAAACGCATTTGGGAACGGGCGCTTCGGCGCCCGTTTTCGTATCCGCTCAGTTCGTCGCGCGCTCGATCTTGATCTCGCCGAGATCGTCGATCAGCACCGTCCAGCTTTCCGGCTCGGTGACCTTCGGCTCCGTCTTCAGATGGACCGTGGCGAAGAGGCCGGGTTGGGTGGTGACGCCGGATGAATTCTCCGGCCTGATATCCGTGACATAGGGCTTCAGCGCCGAGAATTCCTCGAGCACCGTCGAGGAAACGATCTTCGGCCCGTCGGCGGTCGCCTCGATCTGCTGAAGATGGATCTGCGCCGTGCCGTCCTTCTGACGTACGGCGATCAGCTTGTAATAGCCGCGACGAGGCGCAGGCTTTTCGGCGACAGCAGTTTCAGACGTCGCGGCAGCCGCATCGCCATCACCCTCCGCAGGCTCTTCCCAGAAACCGGTGCTCACCACGAAGGTAATCGCTTCGGAGACCGGCGATTCTCCCTCGGCGAAGGCCGGTGTGCCGGCAAGCAGGAGAATGGCGAGAGCGGCGGTGAGGGCGCGTTTCATGGTTTGCTCCTGTCCCTGAAAAGGAGAGGGTGTCAGTAATCGAACTGTTCGGCAAGAATCCGGTCGGACCAGGAATGATCCGGATCCGAGAGAATATGCGCCGACACGCCCGCCGATTCGGCGATCTGTACCGAGGTCACCGACTTGACCTCGGTATTGTCGGCCACCGCATTGACCGGGCGCTTCTCCGCTTCCAGCACGTCGATCTTGACGGTCACCTTGTTCGGCAGCAATGCCCCGCGCCAGCGCCGGGGGCGGAAGGGGCTGACCGGCGTCAAGGCCAGCAGTGGTGCCTCCAGCGGCAGGATGGGGCCATGGGCGGAAAGATTGTAGGCGGTGGAGCCGGCAGGCGTCGCCAGCAGCAGGCCGTCGCAGATCAATTCTTCCAGCCGCACACGGCCATCGACGCTGACGCGCAGCTTCGCCGCCTGATAGGACTGCCGGAAGAGATAGACCTCATTGATGGCAAGCGCCCGGCGCTCCTGGCCGCTCGCATCGCTCGTCACCATTTCCAGCGGGCGGAAGGCATTTTCGACGGCGCCATCGATACGCTCCAGCAGATTGCTCGAATCGTAGCGGTTCATCAGGAAGCCGATGGAGCCGCGGTTCATGCCGTAGACCCGCTTGCCGGTGTTCATGGTGGTGTGCAGCGTCTGCAACATGAAACCGTCGCCGCCGAGCGCGACGATCACGTCAGCCTGTTCCGGATCGGCATTGCCGTAAATGGCGATCAGTTCGTTGCGCGCGTCCTGCGCTTCGGGCGCCTGCGAGGCGACGAAGGAAAGGGTGTTCAAGTCACGCGCCATGCCGCCGATCCGCATCCTCAATGCAAAGCTCCAAACCCCGCGCGGTGCGCAGGGCCGGTCTTTGTCGCATGCCTTTACGGCATGCGCATCTGAAAAATATGACAATGACGTGTGATTACGGCTGTGAGAATGCAGCCGGCGCCGATCAGGCCTTGCGCGCACCGGCGCGCGCTTCGAGCGCTTTCAAGGCCGCTTCACCCGCTGCCGCAGCCTCGAAGGGGCTGCGAAACGGTCCGATCAGAGGATTGGTCACGCCACGAAACGTCAAGGCGACGAAGAATTTCCCGTCCGAGCGCTTCTCGATCTTGACCTTGGAGACCGGTTCGTTTTCTGCAGCCACGGTAAAATCCTCCGGAACGCCGCGCGCGAAAACCGGCCAAGCCGATCGTCCATTCTGTCGCGAAGCGGAAATGATGGTGCCCCCACCAGGACTCGAACCCGGGACCCCCTGATTACAAATCAGGTGCTCTACCAACTGAGCTATAAGGGCACGCAATGCGAGGGAGTTAGCATATTTTCCGGCGGAGTAAAGCGAAAAGGGTGGATCAGATCGACCAGTTGCTGTCGTCGGCCGGTTTGGGCACGATTTCCTGGCAGCGGTGCATGGAGCGCGGCAGGTTTTCGGCAAGGTGGTCGATCAGCGCGCGCACCGCCGGCAGCATGCCGTGACGGGAGGTGAAGACGGCGTGGACCGTCGCCTCTGTCGACGACCAGTCCGGCAGCACCGGCGTCAGCACGCCGTTGCGGAAGCCGCGCTCGACGATGATGTCGGGCAGCAGGCCGAGGCCGATGCCTTCGATCGTCGCGCGTTCCAGCACGCTGAAATCCGAGCAGGTAAGGACCGGTGAGTGCGAGACGTCATGGATTTCGCCGCTTGAATGCAACAGCGTCCAGATGGCGCGTGGATTGTTTTCCTGCATGGAAAGCGTGGGAATGCGGCCGATCGTGTCGAGATCGACGGGGCCGTAGCGCTCCAGAAAACGCGGACTTGCTGCGAGGTAGCGGCGCGTGGCGCCGAAACGGCGCACGATCAGCGACTGGTCCGTGTCGTAGCTGTCGCGCACGCGCAGCGCGACATCGATTCGCTCCTCGATGAGATCGACGGGGCGCCCGGTGGTGAGGATTGACAGGCGCACCAGCGGATAACGTTTCAGGAAACCCGGCAGCACATCGGCCATCATCGGGGCAAAACCCGGCGGCATGGAGAGCCGCACGGTTCCCGCCGGCTCCGCCTTGGCGACGGCGACGACCGCCTCCGCCGCCTCGACGCCTGACAGCACCGCCTCACAGCGCTCATAGAAGGACTGGCCGATGTCGGTGATGGCGAGTTTTCGGGTGGAGCGCTCGATGAGGCGCACGCCGAGCTGCTCCTCGAGGGCCGCGACCCGCTTGCTGATCTTCGATTTGGGCACGGACAGCGCATTTGCTGCCGCAGTAAAGCCTTTGTGCCGCACGACGGCGGCGTAGAGAGCGAGATCGTTCAGGTCCTGCATCTGGTGTCTCCGGTTATGACCTGATTATTGTTTCCCTGGTGAAACAGTCAATTGGATTTTTGCCGTCTAATCGCGCGATTGTTTTCGGATCATATGTTTTGCACCCAAACCGAACAGAGGTGCTGACCCATGAACGTTCTTCACATCGACTCCGGCATTCTCGGAGATCATTCCGTATCCCGTCGCCTGACCGCTGCCGTCGCCGCCCAGATCAAGGCCGAACAATCCGGCGCGACCGTCACCTATCGCGACCTCGTGTCCAACCCGCTGCCGCATCTCTCCGGCGCGCATCTGATGGCCGCCAATGCCGCGCCGGACCAGGTCGACACGCAGATCGCGGCCGAGCTTGCCGAAAGCAAGGTCGTGCTGGAAGAATTCCTCGCCGCCGATACGATCATCCTCGGCGTGCCCATGTACAATTTCTCGCTGCCGAGCCAGCTCAAGGCCTGGATCGATCGCGTCGCCGTCGCCGGCAAGACGTTCCGCTACACGGCCGAAGGCCCGGAGGGCCTCGCCAAGGGCAAGAAAATCATCATCGTCTCCACCCGCGGCGGTCACTACAGCGCCGGCCCGGCAGCCGTGATGGATCATCAGGAAAGCTATCTGCGCGCCGTGCTCGGCTTCCTCGGCGTCACCGATATTGAGATCGTCCGCGCCGAAGGCCTCAATCTCTCGGCCGATTCGAAAGTGCAGGCGATTTCCGAAGCCGAGCGCTCGATCGGCGATCGCAATGTTCTGAAGCTCGCCTCCTAAGCGGGATCAGACTGTTCAAACACGAA
>NZ_JBLZPK010000014.1:0-2248 GCF_049199905.1 Shinella sp. M27 | reverse complement strand
CCTTCGTGTTTCTTTGCATGCTGCGTGTTCAGCCGAGGAGATGACGCTGCGTGGCGTAAAGCGCGATGGCGGCGGCATTCGACACATTCAGCGACTTGATGGCGCCGGGCATGTCGAGACGGGCGAGCGCCTTGCAGGTGGCGCGCGTCTTCTGGCGCAGGCCCTTGCCCTCGGAGCCCATAACGAGCGCGATACGCTGGCCGGAAAGCGTGCCTTCGAGCGGCGCGGGACCTTCCGAATCGAGGCCGATGGTCAGGAAGCCCAGCTTGTGCAACTCCTCCAGCGCATCCGAAAGATTTGTGATCTGGATATAGGGGATCAGCTCCAGCGCCCCGGAAGCAGTCTTGGCGAGCACGCCCGATTCCGTCGGCGAATGGCGCTGCGTGGTGATGACGGCACCGGCATTGAAGGCGACGGCCGAGCGCATGATGGCGCCGACATTGTGCGGATCCGTCACCTGGTCGAGCACGAGCAGCAGCGGGCTGTCCTTCAGCGCCTCCAGCCGGCGGACGGGCAGGGGCCGCGTCTCCAGCATCACGCCCTGGTGGATCGCCTCGGGGCCGAGCACCTTGTCGAGGTCCGACGGCAGCACGGTTTCGACCGGGTAGGGCAGGGTCGCAAGATCGGGCAGTTCCAGCCGCTGGGCGGCATTCAGGCTGACTGAAAGCTTGATGATCTTGCGCTCGGGATTGTCGAGGGCCGCCCGCACCGTGTGCAGGCCGTAGAGACAGACCTGGTCGGGCGTAAGCGCGGGCGCTTTCCAGCCCTCGGCCGGCTTGCGGCGACGGTCGTCCCGTGGTGTCGGGATATCGCCGCGGTCGCGCTTCTGGTCGCGATGCGCTCGGCGCAGTTTTGCGTAATGGGTGTCTTTTGCGGACTTGCCGCCGGTATCGTCTTTGCTCATGGCGCCTTATAGAACATGTCGCGCAAAAGTGTGCAGCGGTTTTGCATCGGCGCCATACGAAAAATTCAAGCGGAGCGCGGGACGCGCAAAGGACGCCATCCACAGGCGGGCGTCAGCGACGACATTTTTCTCAATTTTTTCCGTGACGTCGTGTTGACAGGACGAATTGTGCCCGTCATATACGCCGCCAGATCGAAGGCGCCGCCGACAAGGCACCGCCTGCAGGTCGAACTGGTCGCTTGATCCCGACAGAATAATGGAGGGATGCCCGAGTGGTTAAAGGGGACGGACTGTAAATCCGTTGGCTCAGCCTACGTTGGTTCAAATCCAACTCCCTCCACCATTCTGTTGCACGGATCAAGACCTCCCCGCGGGTATAGCTCAATGGTAGAGCAGCAGCCTTCCAAGCTGAATACGCGGGTTCGATTCCCGCTACCCGCTCCATCCGATTTCTTGATCAAGAGAATCAGCGCTTCGCACTAAGGCTTTGCCTTGAAAAAGCGATTCTGCATGCCGATCTATGGTCTATCTGGCTTGCCTCAGCTCGTTTCCGGCGGTTTTCATCGTGCATTTAAAGCTTGCGCATTCGTTGCGAAAGCCTTAAACGCCTGCCAAACCGGACGGGCCGGTTAGCCCAACTTTCGTTCAGTAGGAAATAAAGAGATGGCAAAGAGCAAGTTTGAGCGCAACAAGCCTCACGTAAACATCGGCACGATCGGCCACGTCGACCACGGCAAGACGTCGCTGACGGCAGCGATCACGAAGTACTTCGGCGAGTTTAAGGCGTACGACCAGATCGACGCTGCCCCGGAAGAAAAGGCGCGCGGCATCACCATCTCGACGGCACACGTCGAATACGAGACGCCGAACCGCCACTACGCGCACGTCGACTGCCCCGGCCACGCCGACTACGTCAAGAACATGATTACCGGTGCTGCCCAGATGGACGGCGCGATCCTGGTTTGCTCGGCTGCTGACGGCCCGATGCCGCAGACGCGTGAGCACATCCTGCTCGCCCGCCAGGTCGGCGTTCCCGCGATCGTCGTGTTCCTCAACAAGGTCGACCAGGTTGACGACGCCGAGCTTCTCGAGCTCGTCGAGCTGGAAGTTCGCGAACTGCTGTCGTCCTACGACTTCCCGGGCGACGACATTCCGATCGTCAAGGGTTCGGCTCTGGCCGCTCTGGAAGATTCCGACAAGAAGATCGGTGAAGACGCGATCCGCGAGCTGATGGCCGCTGTCGACGCCTACATCCCGACGCCTGAGCGTCCGATCGACCAGCCGTTCCTGATGCCGATCGAAGACGTGTTCTCGATCTCGGGCCGTGGTACGGTTGTGACGGGC
>NZ_JBLZPK010000013.1:58516-71008 GCF_049199905.1 Shinella sp. M27 | reverse complement strand
TTCCTGCGGGTTCTCGTCGCTGCAACCTGTAGCGGCCGGGTCTTTGCAAATGGTCGTTTATTTGCCATGGATGCCCGGCCGTTGCCACCTCCTGCGCTGACGGTCAGAAAACGGGCCGGGTAGAGGGTTGACGGAGCAGCAGACATTTCCAGGGCCGGCTTACGTGAAGATGCCCGCCGGCACCCGGCCGCCAAAGTCCACGCTCCTGCGGCGCGCGCTCGACTGGGTGCCGCTGCATGATTTCACGGCGGCCCATATCGGCTTTTCCGGACGTTTCAATCGCGCTGTAAAGCGCCTCGAAGCGGAGGGCGGCCGTGCGTTGCCAGCCGCGCAGGCGCATTTCCACTTCTCCGATGCCCTCCTGCTATCGATCGATCCAAAGGCCGTCACGATGCGCCTGCTCGATCACGTCGTGGATCATGGCCGCATCCGCTGGATCGGCACGCATTTCCTCGATGGAAGCGACTGGCGATCCATTCTTGCTCCCGTGGATAAGTCATATTCCCACGCGGAGATCGTCGAGCTTTGCAAGAACCGGGAAAACTTCCGGAATGGACCGCGTTACAAGCGATATGCCGAGCGGATCGCCAAGGGAGAAACGGTCCGCCGCAACCGCATAGCGCTCGACACCACGGACAAGCTCGACGGCTATTTTGAATACTATCTCGCCCTGATCTCTGATATCGAGAAGAACGGCATCGTGCCGCATTCCGATCTTGGCTTGCGCGGCCAGACCGGCCACCGGCACCGCTGGACGCGCACGTTCTGGCAGGACTTCGCCGAACGCGATATCGGTATCGCGATTGACGCCGATGGCCGGCTCGTGCGCCACACCAATGGCAAGCACCGCATGGCGGTGGCGCTCGCCCTCGGCCTGCCGCGCATTCCCGTCGAGATCCGCCTGGTGCATGCACGCTGGCTGCAACGCCAATCCGAAAAGCTCGGCCTCCCGCCGAAAGATGCGCTTCTCGCAACGCTGGAAGACGCCCGCGCCAACGGCTGGCCGGCAAGATAAAGGCCCGGCGAACCGGGCCTTTATGCAAATCTCAGCTTACGAAACCTCAGACGGCCGGGCGGCTTTTCAAGAGGTCGCGGATTTCCGTGAGAAGCTGAACGTCTTCCGGCGGCGGCGCGGGCTCGGCGGCACCTTCCGCCTTTTCCCTTTCCAGCGATGCGCGCATGCGGTTCACGCCCTTGATCATCAGGAAGATGATCCAGGCGAGGATGACGAAGTTGATGAAGACGGTGATGAAATTGCCGTAAGCGAAGACAGCGCCCTGCTCGCGGGCGGCAGCCAGCGACGTCGCCGTCACATTGCTCGACAGCGCGATGAAATAGTTGGAAAAATCGAAACCGCCCCCGGTCAGCGCACCGACGATCGGCATGACGAGGTCGTTGACGACGGATTCGACGATCTTGTTGAAGGCTGCACCGATGATGACACCCACCGCAAGGTCCATGACATTGCCGCGGGCGATAAACGCCTTGAACTCATTGAGCATAAGCCTCTCCTTTTGCTGCGACGCAAAAGCAAACTAGTGCAGTTTTTTGCAGGAGGAAACTGCACTCCATCAATATTGAGGGTTTATCCGCGGCGTCTTTCCCGCCTCAGACCTTCGGCGCAATTTCCTTCGCGCCCGCTTTGCCCTATTCTGGCTGCAAAGGCCGATGGACTGCGGGAGGAAGCATGCCGGGCTCGCTGATATTCGCGCTCGCGCTCGCCTATCTCTTGCTGCTCTTTGCGGTCGCAAGCTACGGCGATCGCAAGGCAAAACGCTCCGAGCGCGCCGTCAAGGGCCGCCCGCTCGTCTATGCGCTGAGCCTTGCGATCTACTGCACGTCCTGGACCTATTTCGGCGGCGTGGGCCTCGCGACGACCCATGGCCTGGAATTCGCCGGCATCTATATCGGCCCGATCCTGATGTTCACGCTCGGCATGCCGCTGATCCGCCGCATCGTGACGCTGGCCAAATCCGAACGGCTCACCTCGATTGCCGATTTCGTCGCCGCCCGATACGGCAAGAACCCCGGTGTCGCCGCCGTCGTCGCGTTCATCTCGCTGATCGGCTACATCCCCTATATCGCGCTCCAGCTGAAAGCCGTGTCGAGCTCGGTGTCGGCCATGGTCGATACGGCCGGTTTCGGCATCGCCGCCTCCGGCGGGCTCATCGACCTGCCGCTGGTCGTCACGCTCTTCCTCGCCTGCTTCGCCATCGTCTTCGGCACGCGCCACACGGACGCGACCGAGCACCAGGACGGCCTGATCCTCGCGATCTCGATGGAATCGCTGGTCAAGCTCATCGCCATCGCCTCCGTCGGCCTCTATGTTCTCTATGTGATGTTCGACGGGCCGGGCGATCTCTGGCGAGAAGCCTCGCAGAACGAGCGCGTCATGCAGGCGCTGACCTACGAGACGCCGGTGGCGCGCTGGGTCCTGCTCATCGTGCTCTCCGCCTTCGCCATCATCATGCTGCCGCGCCAGTTCCATGTGACCGTGGTCGAAAACCGCACGGCCGGCGAACTGCGCACCGCCGGCATCCTCTTCCCGCTCTATCTCGTCGCCATCAATCTCTTCGTGCTGCCGGTCGCCATCGGCGGCGTCATGACCTTCAACGGATCAGGCGACGGCGACCTCTATGTGCTGACCCTGCCCTTCGCGCTCGACCAGCCGGTGCTGACCCTGATTGCCTTCGTCGGCGGCTTTTCCGCCGCCACCGCCATGGTCATCGTCGCCTCGGTGGCGCTCTCCATCATGGTGTCGAACGACATCGTCATTCCCGTCGTGCTCCGGCGAAATCTCATCGGCGGCGTCGAGCAGCAGGACGACCTGTCGCGCATGCTGCTCATCATCCGCAGGCTGGCGATCTTCTTCGTGCTGCTGCTGGGTTATGCCTATTACCGCGCCGCCACCGCCAATGCCGGCCTCGCCTCGATGGGCCTGCTCGCCTTTGCCGCCGTGGCCCAGGTCGCACCGACCATGCTCGGCGGCCTGTTCTGGCGCAATGCCAATGCGCGCGGCGCCATGGCCGGCATGATCTCAGGCCTCGTCGTCTGGGCCTATCTGCTGTTCCTGCCGAGCATCGGGGTGGCCGACAATGCCTATGTCGCCGAAACCATTCTCGGCTTCCTCTTCCCCGGCTCCACCGTCTTCACCGGTGCGAATGCCGATCCGCTGGTCAACGCTACGCTCGTTGCGATGATGGTCAATGTCGGCGCCTATGTCATCGGCTCGCTGACGCGCAATCCGACCTCGCTGGAGCGGCTCCAGGCCGGCACCTTCATCCGTTCCAAGCCCCGCCTTGAGCGCGCCTTCCGCGGCCGCCGCACGAAAGTCACCGTGCGCGACCTCAAGACGACCATTGGCAAATATCTCGGCGAGGAGCGCATGCAACGCTCGTTCCACACGTATGAGCGGCAGGTCGGCCGCTGGCTGGAGGACAATGCGCCGGCCGATGCGGCCATCGTGCATTTCTCCGAACAATTGCTCGGCAGCGCCATCGGCTCCTCATCCGCCCGCCTCGTTCTCTCCCTCGTGCTCCAGCGCATCGACGACACGCCGACAGACACCGACTGGCTGCTCGACCAGGCCAGCGAGGCGCTGCAATACAATCAGGATATGCTGCAGACGGCGCTCGGCCAGATGGACCAGGGCATCGCCGTCTTCGACAGCGCCGGCAACCTCACCGTCTGGAACCGCCGCTTCCGCCAGCTGCTCGACCTGCCGGAATATGTCGGCCAGGTCGGCTTTCCGCTGTCCGACATCGTGGAAATCCTCGCCGAGCGCGGCGATATCGCGGAGGAGGAGCGCGCCGTCACCGTCACCCGCACCATGACCTATGACGAGCCCTTCGCGCTGGTGCTGGCAGGCGGCGAGCGCATCGTGGAAGTGCGCACCAATGCCATGCCGGAAAAGGGCTTCGTCTCCACCTATACCGACATTACCGACCGTGTGGCCGCCGACCGCGCGCTGAAACAGGTCAACGAGACGCTGGAACACCGCGTCGCCGAGCGCACCGCCGAACTGACCCGCGTCAACACCGAGCTTGCCGAGGCGCGCGCCGCCGCCGAGGAAGCCAATATCGGCAAGACCCGCTTCTTCGCCGCCGCCGGGCACGATATTCTCCAGCCGCTCAATGCCGCCCGCCTCTATTCCTCCTCGCTCGTCGAACGGCTCGGCGAAACGGAGAACCGCGAGATGATCTACAACATCGATTCCTCGCTGGAATCGGTGGAAGCGATCCTCGGCGCCGTGCTCGACATTTCCCGCCTCGATACCGGCGCGATGAAGCCCCGCGTGCAGACGGTGGCGCTGAAGGACCTGTTGAAACGCATCGAAACCGACTTCGCGCCGATGGCGCGGGCGAAGAACCTTAAGCTGACCGTGCTCTCCAGCTCGCTCGCCATCCGCACCGACCCGAACCTGCTGCGCCGCGTCGTGCAGAACCTCGTGTCGAACGCCATCAAATACACCCAGTCCGGCAAGGTGCTGGTCGGTGTGCGCCGCAAGGGTGGGCACGCGGTCATCCAGGTGCTCGATTCCGGCATCGGCATTCCCGCCTCGAAATTCCGCACGGTCTTCAAGGAATTCGCCCGGCTCGACGAGGGCGCGCGCACCGCGCCGGGCCTCGGGCTCGGCCTCTCCATCGTCGATCGCATCTCGCGCGTGCTGTCGCACCCCGTCGAGCTGCAATCGACGCCCGGCCGTGGCACCAGCTTCAAGGTGCGCGTACCGATCGATGCTGCCGCCAGCCGCCACGTCGCTGACAAACCGGCCGCCGTGCCCGTCAGCGACGAGCCGCTGAAGGGTCTGCGCGTGCTCTGCATCGACAACGAACCGAAAATCCTCGACGGCATGCGCCTATTGCTTTCCGGCTGGGGCTGCACGGTGACGCTCGCCGAATCCGTCGCGGCCGTAGAAGCACTGGTCGCCGCCGGCCCGCCGGCCGTCGATGCCGTGATCGCCGACTACCATCTCGACGACGGCACCGGCATTGCGGCCATCGCAAGACTCCGAACCGCGCTCGCCCGCGAAATCCCCGCCCTGCTGGTCACCGCCGACCGCACACCGGAGGTACGTGCCGAGGCGGATCGGGACAATATCCTCGTGCAGAACAAACCGGTGCGCCCGGCCTCCATGCGCGCCTGGCTGACGCAGTTTTCGGCGTTGCAGCGGGAGGCGGCGGAGTAAGATCAGGCCGCCGCCTGGGCAGCACCAATCTTGCCGAGCTGGATGACCGCCTGGGTGCGGCTGTCGACATTGAGCTTCAGGAGGATCGCCGAGACATGCGCCTTGATGGTCGCCTCGGAGACGCCGAGTTCGTAGGCGATCTGCTTGTTGAGCAGACCCTCGGCGAGCATGGCGAGCACGCGAGATTGCTGCGGCGTCAGCGTGCGTAGCCGTGCGATGAGGTCTGCCACCTCGCCATCCTGCTCGGGCCCGCGCACATAACCGCCGGGCGTGTAGATATTGCCCGCCAGCACCGAGCCGATACCCTCGCGGATATCCTCGATGGAGGCCGATTTGGAGATGAAGCCGGAGGCGCCGAGATCGAGCGCGCGGCGGATGGTGACGGGATCGTCGCTGGCCGAGACGATGACGACGGGCAGGCTCTGGAATTCGGCGCGCAACGAGATGAGGCCCGAGAGGCCACTGACGCCGGGCATGGCGAGATCGAGCAGCAGCAGGTCGGCATTGGGGTTGGTTTCGGCGGCCTTGCGCGCCGCCTCGAAATCGCCGGCCTCGACGATATCGGGATTGCCGTCCATGCCCGTCAGCGCCTGTTTCAGCGCGCCGCGAAACAGCGGATGGTCATCCGCGATGATGATCGTGAGTGCCGATGCCATGCGCTCCCTCCCAAGAGTAAATGGCCCAAAAGTATAGGACCTGATGACGGAGGCGGCGCGGGCGCAGGCTCTCCGTCAGGTCTTCTGCGGGTCCGTGCCTTTCTCGGGAACGGCTTTCTCCTCTCCGTCCTCGAGATTTTTCACGATGCCCATGAACCTTTGCATCATCTTTTCCATGACGGTCATGGTCCGGTCAATCTCTTCATCCGTCGGCAGCGATGGTTTTGCATCCGTAAGGCCGGTTGCGCCGCCCTTTTCCAGCGCCTCGACGCGTTTGGTGAGAAGATCGAGTTCCTTCTCGAAGGCCGCGCGCTCATCCGCCGCCATGCGGCAGACGATCTGCCCGTCCTGCTCGCGGCAGAGCGAAACATCGCCCGAGGTGGTGTCGAGGCGGATGAACCCGGTGCCGGTCTTTTCCATGCGGTAGCGGCCCTCGCCTTCCGCATGGGCGGAGCCGGCGAGGATCAGGGCGGCGAAGGTCAGGGGCAGGGCAGAGATTCGCATGCAAAATCCTCCAGGAGCCGGGTTCCGGGGTTTTCACCGGTGGACAACGACCGCTCTTTCCGGCAAGCGCTACCGTAAGGACGGCAGGCAAGGGAGAAACGGACGCGATGGCCAAGACAATCTACAAGATCGTTCCGGCAAGTCTGTGGCAAAGAGCCAAAGCGGACGGAATTTTCGAAGGGGCCGCCATCGACCTGACCGATGGTTACATCCATTTCTCCACCGCGTCCCAGGCGAAAGAGACAGCCGCCCGCCATTTCGCCGGCCAGGCGGACCTGCTGCTCGTCGCCGTCGACGGTGATGCGCTCGGCGAAAAGCTGGTCTTCGAAGCCTCGCGCGGCGGCGATCTCTTCCCCCACCTTTATGCCGCCCTGCCGCTGTCCGCCGTGCTCTGGGAAAAACCCCTGCCGCTTGGCCCTGACGGCGCCCACCAGTTTCCGGAGATGCTGTGATGTCGCTGCTTTCGACCCTCGGCCGCAAGGGCCTCTTCCTGTTCGATCCCGAAACCGCGCATGGCCTGTCGATCGCCGCGCTGAAGACCGGCATCGTGCCCGCCTGCCCGGCCAAGGCCGATCCGCGTCTCGCCCAGACCGTCGCCGGCCTCGCCTTCCCCAACCCGATCGGCCTGGCCGCCGGCTATGACAAAAATGCCGAAGTGCCGGAAGCAATGTTGCGCCTCGGCTTCGGCTTCACCGAGATCGGCACCGTGACGCCGCGCGCGCAGGCGGGCAATCCCAAGCCGCGCATCTTCCGCCTCGTCGAGGACGATGCCGTCATCAACCGCCTCGGCTTCAACAATGAAGGCCATGCCGCCGCGTTGGAACGCCTGAAGGCTTGCCGGCGCGATGCGCTGATCGGCGTGAATATCGGCGCCAACAAGGACAGCGAAGAACGCATCGCCGACTATGTCGCCGGCATCCGCACCTTCTACGATGTCGCGCGCTACTTCACCGCCAACATCTCCTCGCCCAACACGCCGGGCCTTCGCGACCTGCAGGCGAAGGAAAGCCTGCATGCGCTGCTCTCCGCCGTGCTCTCCGCCCGCGCCGAACAGGCGACCCGCAGCGGCCGTGAGGTTCCGGTCTTCCTGAAGATCGCACCCGATCTCACCGAGGAAGGCCTTGACGATATCGCCGAAGTGGCGCTCTCCCATGCCCTCGATGGCCTCATCGTTTCCAACACGACGCTGTCGCGCGCCAGCCTGCGCAACGTCAGCCATGCGGGCGAGGCCGGCGGCCTCTCGGGAAAACCGCTCTTCGAAAAGTCCACGGTGGTGCTGGCCAAGATGCGCAGGCGCGTCGGAGAAACCCTGCCGATCATCGGCGTCGGCGGCGTCTCCTCGGCGGAGACGGCGGCGGAGAAAATCCGGGCGGGCGCCAACCTCGTGCAGCTCTATTCCTGCATGGTCTATGCCGGCCCGACCCTGCCGGGCGAGATCGTCGGCGGCCTCTCGCGGATTTGTGATCGCGAGCAGATCGCTTCGATTTCAATGCTTTGCGGCACCCGCACCGATCATTGGGCCAATTGCAGCCTTTAAACGTCACACCGGAACCAAAGTCCTCCCGCAGGGTTTAACTCTTGCGGGTGGAGTGTCGGCAAAAGCCGATTCGCATCGACGGTAGCCTGCACCGATCCCGCCGCATAAGGGCCAAAAGGCCAGGAAGGGACGATACCATGGATGACCAAAGCGAACGGATCCGCAAAAGGGCGCACGAGATCTGGGAAGAAGAGGGCCGGCCGGAAGGCCGCGAATATTCGCACTGGCTGCGCGCCAGGGCCGATATCCAGGCAGAGGACGGCGAAAAGCCGAAACGGCCGGAAAGCCCGCTTGATTTCCTGGGTCTCAGTATCGGACGCATTCAGCCGGCGTAAGGGCCGGTCTTTTGCCGGAGATCATCTCCAGTCCGCCAAGGAGAACTGCCGGCCGGCGAGCGCTGGCAGGCGCATCGCCAGGAAAATCCCCCGGAAAGCCAGGAAGAGATTGAGCGCCAGCCACAGGCCGTGATTGCCCAACAGCGGCACGAAGACGGCGAGCGCGGCGAGATAGCCGACGAAGGCCGCCAGCATCATGTTGCGCATGGCGCTCGACCAGGTCGCGCCGATGAACACGCCATCCATCTGGAAGGCGAGCGCCCCGGTGATTGCCGTCAGCGCCGCCCAGGGCAGGTATTTCGCCGCCTCGGACCGCACGCTGTCCGTCGTCGTCAGCAGGCCGACGATATCGCTGCCGAATATCAAGAAAAGCACGGTGGTGACGACGCCGAGGCCGAGCGACCAAAGGAAGGTGAGTTTGACAGCCCTGTCGAAGGCCGGCCGGAAACTCGCCCCGAAGGCCCGACCCACGAGCTGCTCGGCCGCATTGGCGATGCCGTCGAGATAATAGCCGGCGACGAGGAAGATGTTCATCAGCACCGCATTGGCCGCCAGCTCCAACGGCCCCATGGAGGAGCCGATGCGGGTCATGATGGCAAAGGCGCCGATCAGCACGAAGGTGCGGATCATAATATCGCGGTTGAGCGAAAACAGCGCCTTCAGCCGTGCAGGCGCAAAGATTTCCGCCCGCGAAGGCCGGTCGGCGCGCGCAAAGCGCGAGACGACGATCGCAAGCCCCGCCAGCGTGCCCACCGTTTCACCTGTGAACGTGCCCCAAGCGATGCCGGCAATGCCCCAGCCGAGCCCAAGGCCAAGCGTGATCGACAACACGATGTTGATGCCGTTGATGATCGCCTGCAGCAGGAGCCCCGTCATGCCCTGCCCGCGCCCGAGCACGAAGCCGAGCAGCGCATAATTGGCGAGCGCCATGGGGGCGGAGAGCACGCGGATCATGAAATAAGTCGAGGCGACCTCGGCCACTTCCGGCGTCGGCGCCATCAGGAAAAGTCCGCCGGAAAGCAGGAGCGGCGAGAGCAGCATCAGCACCAAGCCCGAACAGAGCGCGATGGTGAGCGAACGCCAGTAAACTGCCTGCTCTTCGCGCCTATCGCCACGGCCGAAGGCCTGCGCCACCAGTCCGGTTGTCGAGGCGCGCAGAAAATTGAAGCTGCCGAGCAAGAGATCGAAGATGATGGCGGCGACGGCCATGCCGGCCAGCGCATCCGCTGAGCCGAGCCGTCCCGCGACGGCCGTGTCCGTCAGGCCGAGCAGTGGTGTCGTGAGAAAGCCAAGCGTCATGGGAATGGCGATCGCCAGCACCAGCCGGTGCGTCACCTCGAAGGGACCGGACCCATCGTTTTCGCTTGCCGTCGTGGCACTCATGCTAACTCCCCTCAGGCCGGCTCTATTTCGCGTCCATCCGGATCGGCGTCACCGGCAGGAGACGCAGCGAGCGGACCATCGAGGCCGTCAGCGTCTTGTATTTGAGAAAATGCGGCGTGGCGAGGTGCGCCTGATAGGCCGCCTCGTCGGCATAAACCTCCAGCAGCCGCACTTTTTCCGGAGTCTCGTCGATCGACACCGCATGCAGCATCAGCACCCCCGGCTCGAGCCGCACCGAGGCTTCGATCTCCTCGGCGAGCAACGCCTTGTAGGCGTCGATCTCAGCGGGATCGATCTCCAGATCCGCCATGCGCACGATCCTGCCGCCCATGCGTGCTCCTCAGCCTGACAGCACCATCGCCCAGTATGGCCGCCCGCCCGATGCCGGATTGGAAACGACCGCGACGCCGAGGCCGCGATAGCTGGCGCCCAGCATATTGACGAGATGTTTCGGCGAGCGATACCAGGCGTCGAAGGCTTCCGCGGCATTATCCTGTCCGACGGCAATGTTTTCCGCCGCCGGCAGCGCGACCTCCATGCCTTTCATGCGCTTCAAAAAGTTCGCGCCGAAGCCGATATTGTGTTCCATCTTGCCGGCGGAGGCCATGCGGCTTGCCTGATCCATGGCGGCAAGCTGCGCCTGCTTGTCGATGACGAGCGCTGACAGGCCACGTTCGGCGCGGAGCTTGTTGACGAGGCCGAGGGAGGCGGCCGTCTGGTCGCTGCCGGTGCCGGCCGAAGGCGCCAGCACGCTGGTGGTGGAACAGCCGGCGGCGAGCGCCGCGATGGCCGCCGCCGAGGCGGCAAGGAAGGTGCGACGGGTCAGCATGGTCAGCGGCGATAGCTCAGAAGGCGGATGAGGATGAAGACGGGAATGACGATGACGGCGCCGAGCAGCAGGTAATCGCCGAGGCGGCCGAGCGTCTTGAAGCCGGTATTCCACAGGTCGAGGATGAAATCGCGCGCCGCAAAGAGGATATCGTCAGGGTAGAGCCCGAAAATCGACATCAGGAAGCCGACGGCAACCGACAGGATCAGGAGCTTGATAAGCACGCGCAGGGGGCTATCGCCCAGAAACCCGTTCACGCCATTCGACATCCGCTGATTCTCCATAAATTCGTTTGCACCTGAGATAAGCGCTCGGGTCTCCTGCCGCAAGCAAAGGCCGCGCACGAGAATTCGCTTGCCTTTTAGCGCGGCCCTGCCATTTAGCGCCATCCGTTTCCCGTTTCCGAGCCCCCATGACGAGCCCGCATTTCTCCTCCGGCGATCTCATCGCCGACCGCCGCGCCGATTATGCCCGCATGTTTGCGGAATCGGGCGAGTTCGCGGAGGCGCAGGAGCTCATGGAACAAGCGCTCGAACAGGTGCCGGGTTGGGCTGCCGGCTGGTTCCGGCTCGCCGAATATGCCGAGAAATCGGGCCGGAAGGAGGCAGCCGCAGCAGCACTCGAAAAGGTCATCGCGCTCGACCCCTCCGATATTTTCGGCGCCAGCCTGAAACTCGCGGTGCTTGGCATGGCGGAAGCACCCTCCGCGCCACCGATGCAGTATGTCGAACGCCTCTTCGACGACTATGCCGACCGCTTCGACACAGCGCTGGTCGGGCGGCTCGACTACACCGTGCCGCAGACGCTCGCAAAGCTCGTGCGCAAACATGCCGGCGACGATGCGCAGTTCGGCCTCGTCGCCGATATCGGCTGCGGCACCGGCCTGTTCGGCGTCGAGTTCCGCAACAATGCCGGCCGCCTCGAAGGTTTCGACCTCTCCGCCGGCATGCTGGCCAAGGCCGAAGAGAAGGCGATCTACGACCATCTCGCGCAGGCCGACCTGTCATTGCCCGCGACGGAAAGCGGGCTCTTCGGTGATCTGCCGGACGCCCGCGCCGATCTCGTCAGCGCCGCCGACGTGCTGATGTATCTCGGCGATCTCGGACAGGTTTTTGCGAGCGTCGCGCGTCTCGCCAAGCCCGGCAGCCTCTTCGCCTTCTCGGTGGAAGATGGCGGCGATGGCGATGCGCCGCTGCTTCGTCCCTCGCTGCGCTACGCCCACCCTGAAGCCTTCATTGCCAGAAGAATGGCCGAAACCGGCTTCGAGCTGGTGGCGCTGGAAAAGAGCGTGATCCGCCAGGATGGCGGCCAACCGGTGCATGGCCTGCTGTTCCTCGCCCGGTACAAACCATAGGCTTCACGCAAGCGGCGACGCCCTATACAACGATAAAAATCATCGGAGATCGGCCATGGACGGCGACAAGCGGCGTTTCGGCTTCTGGAATCCCACACCCACCCGTCACACGCCGCTGGAAGATGCGCAGGGCCTGTTTGCGAGCAGCATGATCGCGGCCCTCGGTCTTGCGCTGATGAGCAGCGCCGGGCTGGTCGCCAGCGGCACCGCCGGCGTGGCCTTCATCCTGCACTATCTCACGGGTATCAGCTTCGGCATCTTCTACACCGTCGTGAACATCCCCTTCTATATTCTCGCGCTGAAGCGTCTCGGCTGGGGTTTCACCATAAAGACCGTGCTTGCGGTGACCATGACCTCCATCATCACCGAGTTCCAGCCGCATTTCGTGCGCATCGAGAGCATCGACCCGATGTGGACTGCGGTGCTGGCCGGCATCCTGCTCGGCTTCGGCCTGCTCGGCCTTTATCGCCACCGCGCCAGCCTCGGCGGCGTGGGCGTGCTGGCGGTCTATCTGCAGGAGCGCTTCGGCATCCGCGCCGGCCTCGTGCAGCTCGCCTTCGATCTCTTCGTGCTGATCGCCGCCTTCGCCGTCGCCGCCCCGTTCATCGTGCTGTGCTCGGTGGTCGGCGCCGTGGTGCTGAACCTCTTCCTCACAGTCAACCATCGCGCCGACCGCTATATCGCGATGTGACCCCCAAACGCATTC
>NZ_JBLZPK010000013.1:0-58407 GCF_049199905.1 Shinella sp. M27 | reverse complement strand
GCTGCTCATTGGTCTCGTTCGGGACCTGACGCGAGGTGTCGTTCGACGTGATGGACGCCGTGGTGCCCATATCAAGGTTGTTGACCGCGGGGTTCATCACTTCCTGGCCGGCATTCGGGCCGGACTGGATGATGTCGGTGCGGCCGACATAGGGATTTTCGGCGAGTGCCGCGCCTGCAGAAAACGAAAGGGCGGCCAGAGCAAGAACAATCTTCTTCATGGGAATTCTCCTATCAGTTTCTCTGTCACGGGGCTGTAAACGGGAGGCCTGCGCGAAAAGTTTCATCTTTCTTCCGCGGTAACGGCCTCGTGTCCGCGATGTGAAAAGCTGGCATCGCCTTGAAGGCCCCGCGTTTCAGCGGTTCGCGGAGATTGTTGCAAAGGCCGCTTTTTTTTCCGGCCGCGTGAATTAGCTTAACGCCGTGCCCGATTCTCACGTGAACCACGCCGCCCAAGGCCTCTCCCTGCTGCCGCTCCCCTTCACCCGCTGGTTCGCGGACAAGGGCTGGCAGCCGCGCGCGCACCAGATGGAGCTGCTTGCCCGCGCCGATGCGGGCGAAAGCCTGCTGCTGATCGCCCCCACCGGCGCCGGCAAGACGCTCGCCGGCTTCCTGCCGGCGCTGACCGATCTTACCCATCGCGGAAAGATCCTGCCGGGCTCCGCCTTCACCGGCATCCACACGCTCTACATTTCGCCGCTCAAGGCGCTCGCTGTCGATATCGAGCGCAACCTGATGAAGCCGGTCTCGGAGATGGGCCTGCCGATCACGGTCGAAACGCGCACCGGCGACACGCCGCAATCCAAACGCCAGCGCCAGCGGCTGAACCCGCCGGACATCCTTCTGACCACGCCCGAACAGGTCGCGCTGCTCATCGCCAATGGCGAGGCGCCGCGTTTCTTCAAGGACCTGAAATACGTCATCTTCGACGAGCTGCACTCGCTCGTCACCTCCAAGCGCGGCCATCTGCTGTCGCTCGGCCTCGCGCGCCTGCGCCACCTGGCGCCCGGCCTCAAAACCATCGGCCTCTCTGCCACCGTCGCCGAGCCGATGGACCTGCGCCGCTGGCTGGTCGCGCAAACGCCCAACGCGGAACTCCATGCCGGCCTCGTCACCGCACCCGGCGGGGCCAAGCCCGTCATCACTATCCTCAAGAGCGAGGCGCGCGTGCCCTGGTCGGGCCATCAGGCGAAATATGCCATGCCCGAGGTCTATGAGGCGATCAAACAGCACAAGACCTCGCTGCTCTTCGTCAACACCCGCAGCCAGGCGGAAATCCTGTTCCAGGAACTCTGGAACATCAACGAGGACACGCTGCCGATCGCGCTGCATCATGGTTCGCTCGATGTCGGCCAGCGTCGCAAGGTGGAGCAGGCCATGGCGGAAAACCGGCTGCGCGCCGTCGTCGCCACCTCGACGCTCGATCTCGGCATCGACTGGGGCGATGTCGATCTCGTCATCCATGTCGGCGCGCCGAAGGGTGCCTCGCGCCTTGCCCAGCGCATCGGCCGCGCCAATCACCGCATGGACGAGCCGAGCCGCGCCATCCTCGTGCCGGCCAACCGCTTCGAGGTGATGGAGTGCCAGGCGGCGCTCGATGCCAACTATCTCGGCGCGCAGGACACGCCCCCCGTCGGCGACGGCGCGCTCGATGTGCTGGCCCAGCATGTGCTCGGTATGGCCTGCGCCGCCCCCTTCGACGAGGATGCGCTGTTTGCGGAAATCACCTCCGCCTCGCCCTATGCCGATCTCCCGCGTGAAAAGTTCGGCCGCATCGTGCAGTTCGTCGCGACCGGCGGTTATGCGCTGAAGACCTATGAGCGCTATGCCCGCATCCGCAAGACGGCGGACGGCCTGTGGCGCGTCTCCAATCCTGGTGTCGCCCAGCAATATCGCCTCAATCTCGGCACCATCGTCGAAATGCCGATGCTGAACGTGCGCATGGTCAAGCGCGGAGCCAAGGGTGCGGTCGGTCGCGGCGGGGCGTCGCTCGGCAAGGTCGAGGAATACTTTCTCGAAATGCTGGCGCCCGGCGATACCTTCCTGTTCTCCGGCAAGGTGCTGCGTTTCGAGGGTATCCGCGAGAACGAATGCCTCGTCAGCCAGGCCTTCTCGCTCGACCCGAAGGTGCCGGCATACGCCGGCGGCAAATTCCCGCTCTCCACCTATCTCGCCGATCAAGTGCGCGCGATGCTGGACGACCCGCAGCGCTGGGGTGCCCTGCCCGATCAGGTGCGCGACTGGCTCGCCTTGCAGCGTGATATCTCATCGCTGCCGAAGCGCGACGAGCTGCTGATCGAAACCTTTCCCCGCGGCAGCCGCCACTACATGGTCGCCTATCCCTTCGAAGGTCGCCTCGCCCACCAGACGCTCGGCATGCTGCTGACCCGCCGGCTGGAGCGTGCCGGCCGCCGGCCGCTCGGTTTCGTCGCGACCGACTATTCGCTCGCCATCTGGGCGCTGGACGATCTCGGCACGTCCTTCGCCATCGAGCGCCCGTCGCTTTCGGATCTCTTCGACGAGGACATGCTGGGTGACGATCTCGAAGCCTGGCTCGATGAAAGCTTCATGCTAAAACGCACCTTCCGCAATTGCGCCGTGATTGCCGGTTTGATCGAGCAGCGCCATCCGGGCAAGGAAAAGACCGGGCGGCAGGTCACGGTCTCCGCCGACCTGATCTACGATGTGCTGCGCAGCCACGAGCCGGACCACATCCTGCTCGAAGCCACCCGCAACGATGCGGCGGCGGGGCTTTTGGATATTCAGCGCTTGGGCGATATGCTGATGCGAATCAAAGGCCACATCACCCATCGGCGGCTCGACCGTATCTCGCCGCTCGCCGTGCCGATCATGCTGGAAATCGGCAAGGAGACGGTGGCGGGCGAAGCGCAGGATTCGCTTCTGGCCGAAGCCGCCGAAGACCTCATCGCCGAGGCCATGGGCGACGACAATATTTAGGACGTGACGAACGCGCATGCAGAGACTGGCGCTGGCATCGATGGATATACAGGATTTCGGCGCGGTTTCCGCCCGCACCGTCGTTGCGGGCGTGGAAGCCGTCTGCGATCCGCTCGGCGCGCTCTACCTGCCGGAAACCCGCCTGCTCGTCGTCTCCGACCTGCATCTCGAAAAGAGCGCCGCTTTCGCGCGCCGCGGCATGATGCTGCCGCCCTATGACACGCTCGCCACGCTGAAGGTGCTGGAAGCCGTCATTACCAGGCACGACCCGGCCATCGTCGTCAGCCTCGGCGACAATTTCCACGACCGTGTCGGCTCCGCCCATCTGCCGGACATCTTCCGCAGCAAGATCGCGGATCTTGCGCGCGGCCGCGAGTGGATCTGGATCAACGGCAACCACGATCCCGACGGCACCGTGGACCTGCCCGGCCAATCCGCCGATGAACTGCACTATGCCGGCCTCGCCTTCCGCCACGAGCCGTCGCTGATTTCGCCCGTCGGCGAGATCGCCGGCCACCTGCACCCCGCCGCCACCGTCATCCGTCGCGAGAAGGCGGTCCGCCGCCCCTGTTTCGCGACCGACGGCAAACGCCTGCTGATGCCCGCCTTCGGCCTGATGACCGGTGGCCTGGACCTGCGCCACAGGGCGATGACCGGCCTGTTCGACCGGCAAGCCCTCGTCGCCCACATGCTCGGCCGCGACCGCATCTACTCGGTGCGCTTTTCCAACCTGCGTGGCTGACATTGCTGGACACAGAAACCGCTTGTATCATGCAAGCAGTTTTGGAGATCCCGATGAAAGACACGAACCGGTCCGGCTGCCCGATCAACCTGACGCTGGAAATTCTCGGTGATCGCTGGAGCCTGATCGTGCTGCGCGACATGATGTTCGGCAACCGCCGCCACTTTCGCGAGCTGCTGACCCAATCGGAAGAGCGCATCGCCTCCAATATCCTGGCGGATCGGCTGAAGCGCCTCGTCGCGGAAGGGCTGATCACCAGGGAGGACGATCCGAGCCACAAGCAGAAGGCGATCTACAGCCTGACCGAGATGGGCATCGCGCTGGTGCCGGTCTTTGCCATGATGGGCGCCTGGGGGCGGCGTTTCCTGCCCGTCACGGAGGAGCTGTCGATCCGCGCCGAACTGCTGGAGGATGGCGGACCGGAGATGTGGGCGGCCTTCATGGAAGAGCTGCGCGCCATCCACAGAGGCGCGCCTGCGCCCGCCCGTTCCGTCTTCGGCGAATTGCAGGCCGCCTATGAGGCGACCGTCGCGCGCCGGGCCGGATGATCAATCCTTGCGGAAGACCACGCTGGCGAGCCAGCCGGTCAGCAGCGCCAGCGTCACCGAGAAGGCGCCGTAGGCCAGCGAATTGTTGTAGGCGGCGTTCGAAATCATTTGCTCGATGCCGGTCTTCATCACGCGCAGCGGCAGCGCCTTTTCCGCGATGAACACGCCATCGCGGAAGAGATGGGCGCGCACCACATGGGTGCCGTTCGGCACGCTGGCCGGCAGCTTGACGGTCGCCTTGAACAGGCTGGCGCTGATGAACTGCACGCCGCCGGGATCGCGCTGGTAGAAGCCGCCGCTTTCCTTCAGCCGGCGGAACGCGTCGCGGAACTCCGTGACGTTGCTGCCATCGCCGACATAGCCGATCGGCGACAGGCGGATGTGCTGGATGCCGACGCCCACGCCGTTCAGCATCGCCGTCGGGGCGATCGTCTCGACATCGCGGGTGCTCGACAGCGAATAGGATTCCGGCACGAGTTCGAAGGTCATCGAGCGGCGGTTGACCCAGATGCCGAAGATGCGCTCCTTGACGCGTACCGTGTTGTTGTCCTTCGGGCCTTCCAGCGCCACGACGATATCGTATTTGCCCTGGGCGAGCAGCGACGAGTCGTACCCCTCGATGGCGCCGAAGATCGTCAGGTCCGCACCGCGGAAATCCGAGGAAATGGCGATCTCATCCGTGGAAATGCCGATCTCCAGCTTTTCCGGGAAATTGACGGGCTTGTCCTCCAGCACCTGCGCGCCGGCCGGCAAAGCAAGGCCGAGCAGCAGGAGAAGGGCGGCGACCGCTCTCATCGATAGACCCCCTCGCTGACGACGGAGTAGATATCGGCGGGCGTCTGCACGAGATCGACGGCAAGGCGGGCGCCGACGGCGAGCACCAGCAGTGCCAGCAGCGCGCGCAGTTGTTCGCCGCGCAGCTTCTGGCCGACGCGCACGCCATATTGCGCGCCGATGACGCCCGCGACCATCAGGATGAAGGCGAGCACGATGTCGACGGCATGGTTCGCCGTCGCCTGCACGATCGTCGTATAGGCGGTGACGAAGATGATCTGGAACAGCGAGGTGCCGACGACCACATTGGTCGGGATGCGCAGGAGATAGATCATGGCGGGAACCATGATGAAGCCGCCGCCGACACCCATGACCGAGGTCAGGATGCCGATGCAGAAACCGAGGCCGACGACCGGAATGACGCTGAGATAGATCTTCGATTTCTTGAAGCGCATCTTGAGCGGCAGGCGGTGCACCCAACTGTGCTGACCGGGCCGGCGCAGCGAGACGGGCTGGTTCTTGGCCGAGCGGCGCAGCGCCCGGATGCTTTCGAGCAGCATCAGCGTGCCGACGGTGCCGAGCAGGGCTACATAGAGCAGCGAAATGACGAGATCGAGCTGGCCGACGCTGCGCAGCAGCGCGAAGATCCAGATGCCGACGGTGGCGCCCGCGAGACCGCCGACCAGCAACACCGTGCCGAGCTTCACATCGAGCGTGCCGCGCCGGAAATGCGACAGCGAGCCGGAAACCGAGGAGGCGACGACCTGGTTGGCGCCGGTGGCGACCGCGACGACCGGGGGGATGTTGTAGAAGATGAGCAGCGGCGTGATGAGGAAGCCGCCGCCGACGCCGAACATGCCGGAAAGGAAACCGACGGCCGCGCCCATGCCGAGAATGATGAAGATGTTCACCGACAGCTCTGCAATAGGCAGGTACACAGTCACAACGATACCCCGATCGGCAATGTTTCCGCTCTCGCGGAGGCCACGTCTCTGTCAGCCGCTGTCCCCGTCCTGCCCCTGCCGCGGCTCCTATCGGCAGGCCGTGAATGCAGACAAGCGCCCCGCCGCGGGAAGGGAACCCCTTCCATCGGCCGGTCGCGCCTCGCATCACGCAAGGATCGGTCCTCAGGCGAGCCCATGCGGCGCGCCCGTCACCCTCATCGATGAGGACGTTTCACGAACGCCTTATCATCTTGGAGAGACATGAATTTTCTACTGCATAATTCCGCAAATCGGGGCCGATTTAAGGATGAAATCGTGCAGCGCACACAAAATGCCACAACGCCTGTTGCACATCGTGATCGACGTGCGGCGTTGTGGTGAGCGTCATGCCCGCGGGGTCTGGACAAGTCAACCGGAGAAGCCCTTGCTCAGGCCCCTCCGGCAGAGTGCCGATCAGCTCGGCTGTTTGTTGCGCTTCAGAAGTTCGTTCACCAGCGCGTCGTCGATCTCGCCCGTCTCGGCCTGGCCGACGGATTTCTGGAAGGACTTGATGGCGGCGACCGTCTTCTTGCCCATCTCTCCATCAGGCGTGCCGGCGTTGAAGCCGTTGTTGTTGAGGATGGCCTGGATGTTGCGGATGGCCTTCTTCATGTCGACGCTGGCGGTCTTGGTCGGCTTGCCGACCCATTCGTCGGGCAGTTCGGCCGAGTTCGCCTTGTCGTCCAGCGCCTGCGGCTTCCACAGCTCGACCTTCGCCTTGGCGTCGGAAAGCTGCTCGGGACGCATGGCATTCGCCACCTCGTCGCGCTTGGCACCGGCATCGCGGTCGCCGTCGCGGGCGGCGATGGCGAACCACTTGTAGGATTCGACCAGATCCTGCTTCACGCCGTTGCCACGCGCATAGAGGATGGCGAGGTTGAACTGGCTGTCACGCACGCCGAGTTCGGAGGCCTTCTGGAACCATTTCGCCGCTTCGTTGAAGTCCGGCTGCGCCGTGCCGCTGCCCGTGGCGAGCAGGACGGCGAGGTTGTGCATGGCACTGGCATTGCCCTTGTCGGCCGCCGTCTCATAGAGCTTGCGTGCCCGCTCCAGGTCGCGTTCGACGCCCTGGCCCTTTTCGTAAAGGTTGGCGAGGCGGTATTCGGCCGGGGCGAAGCCGCGGGCCGCCGAAAGCTCGTACCAGTGCGCGGCCTGCGCGAGGTCCGTCGCGACACCGCGGCCATCTGTATAGCGCGCGCCGATCTCGAACAGCGCGAGCGGATCGCCCTCGGTCGCGGCCTTGGACAGCGACGGCGGGGTGATGGCCTCGGGAACGACGATGGCTGCCGTCTCGATCGTATCGACCGGCGCCTTGTCAGTGGCAGCAGAGGTGTCCGTTCCGGCAACCGGCTCGGCTTCCGGCGTCGTCACCGGCTCGAAGCCGGCCGTGTCGGCATCGCTGCCGGTCGCAGGGGCGGCCAGCATGTCGGAGCCCGACGTCGGGGTCGCCGTCGTCCCGGCGGCGGCGCTCTTGTCGTCACCGGCCAGAGCATCATCCGCCCGGGCGGGATCGGCCAGCGCCTTCGTATCAGCCTTGTCTTCGGTAACGGATGCAGCAGCCGTATTGGCTGTCACGGCCTCACCGGAACCAGCTGTCGTTTCGGCCGGCTTGGCATCGGAATTGACGGCGGTCTGCTCGACGATGACGGGTGCGTCGTCGCCGCTGATGACGGCGGTGACGAGCGGATAGGACATGATCGCCAGAAGCACGGCGCCGACGGCGAGTAGGATTGGCCGGCGATGGCGTGCCAGCGCGGAGGCGGGCTTGTCGCCGGCCTTTGCCGGTTTCGCACCCTTCTTGCCAGGAACGACGCTGGAGATCGCGTCGGTCTCTTCGGCGGCGACCTTGGCGGCGCGGCGGGCGGCGGCGATATTCTGGGCCGCCTTGTCGCCTTCGCCCAGAACCGTCGAGCGGTTGCCCGATGCCTGGCCGGCGCGCACGCGCTCCAGAATGCGGCGAACGTCGGGCACGCCCGAACCGGGCTCCAGCAGCTGGTTGGCCTCTTCCGGCGCCAGTTCGTCGACCGGGTCGAGTGCCGGCGCCGGATCGATCTGGTGGCGCTCGGTGACGGCGGTCGTTTCCTTGCGGCCGGGCGCGAAGCGGCGCTTCAGGCCGGCCAGCAGGCCGCCCTTCGGCTGGGCTTCGGCGGCGACGAGCGCCACGGCCTGCTCAGCCTCGCCTTCGACGACCGGGCGTTCGGGAACGTCGATATGCTCGACCTCGACTTCGGCGAAGCGGCTTTCCTCGCGCGGTGCTTCGGCCTCGGCCCTGCGGGCCGCATTGCCGAAACCGTCGTCGTCGAACGGATAGTCGTTGCCATAGAGGCTGGCGGCGGGCTCTTCGGCGCGGCCGAAATCCATGGCCGGCATTTCGGCGCGAGGCATTTCCGCGCGCGGCTGGACGGCCTCGCGGCGGCCAAACGTTTCGCGCGGGGCATCGAGCTGTTCGAGACGGCCGGCGATCTGCACCAGCGTGTCGTGCAGCGCATCGAAAGTGCGCGCGGTGCGCTCCTCGCTCGAACGCGTCAGGTCTTCCAGCACGCGCAGGTCGTCGGCAAGGCCGGCGATCGCTTCCATGTCGGTTGAGGCGGCGCTGGCCGGGCCGGCATGGCGATAGGCTTCCATGACGGCTTCCGCCGCCTGGCGGGCAGCCTCGACGATATATTCGTCATTGGTCGCCATATAGTCTTCGATCGTCGCGAGACGGTTCTCGACGTCAGGCGACGTGCCCGCAGACGGCGTGCTGATCAGCGTGGAGAGATGGGCGATCTGTGCCTCGAGACCACGCAGAGCCTCGTGGTCACCGGCAGGCGCAACGCGCGTGGCATCGAGACGGTCGGCGATGGCCGAAAGACGGCCTTCGATCTGCGAGAAGCGGTCGTCCTGGAACGGGCTGCCGACGGGTGTGGTGTCGAGGCCGTCGATGCGGCGGGCGAGTGCATCCAGTCGTTCGGCAAGCTCGCCGTTGACGCTGCCCTGGTCGAGCGCGTCGATCTTGCGCGAGATATCCGAGAGATAATAGGCGAGCTCATCGCTTTCGCGGGCGGGCGAGGCCTGCTGGCTTCTCTCCAGCATCAGCGACAGCTGCTCGATGCGCTCTTCGAGACGCAGCGCCGCGCGCTCGTTCGACATCTCCTCGATGCGGCCGGCCAGGGCCTCGATGCGCAGGCCAAGACCCTGGTCGGGTGCCGGCGCCGGGCGATGGGCCATGATGTCGAGCTGGCCGGCGAGATCGGCGATGCGGCCTTCGAGGCGCTGCATCATGGAAGTATCGACGGAAGCCGACTGCTGCATGCGGCCGGCAGCGGCGATGGCGCGGCTGATCTCGTCGAGGCGCGTGTCGAGGCCTTCGAACTGCGAGGTGACGGCGGAGACGAAATGACGGTCGTCCGGCTGCTGCGCCTGACGGGCCAGCATGTCAATGGCGCGCGCGATCGTCTCGATCTTGCCTTCCAGCGCGTGGATCGCCGGCGTCGCGCTGATCGCACCGATCTGCGCCTTCATCTCGTCGAGCCGGTAGGCCAGCGCCACCAGTTCGTCGTCGCGCGACTGATCGAAAATGGAGAGCTTCTGCTCGACACCGCTCCAGCGGTCTTCCATGCGGCGCACGGAATCCTCACGGGCAAGTCCGTCAAGCACGGACCGCAGCTCGTCGAACTCGACGCGCAGGCCGTCCGTCTGGCCGGACTGGCGGCCGAGCTGGCCGATGCCGGCGGAAAGGCGGGTCAGCTCCTCGCGCACGTCGTCATTGTTGCCGCGGCCCTCGGCCATCTGGCGGATGCCGCGGATTTCCGAGCGCAGCGACTGCATCTCGCGCTCGAGGCCGTCGGCGATGTCTTTCTTGAGGTCCTGGCGCAGCGAGACCAGCGCCTTGGCGATATCCTCGACCGAATTGTCCGCGCGGGCGGGCGCGGCATGCTGAGCAGCATAGGCGGGCTGCCGTTCACTGTGAGCGGCCTGCTGCCCGCCATAGGCGGCAGCCTGATTGCCATAGGCCGCATGGGCCTGCTGGGCGGCGGCGTAATGATCGGCGGAAACGGGGCGGCGCTCCAGACGCTGGGCGACGCGCTCGCGGCCGCCTTCGATGGCGCGCTGGCGCTGCATGATTTCGGAGACCGGATCCTCGCGCAGCGGGATGGCGCGCTGCTGCGGCTCGTAGCGGGCCTGCTCGCTGCGCTGACGCGTGTCGCGGCCGCCGGCCATCAGACCTTCGATGCGGGCTTCCAGCCCCTCGATGGTGCGATTGAGCGCGTCGAGCGAAGAGCGTTCGCCGGGACGTTGCGGGTTTCGCGATCCGTTCATCTTTCGCCTCGCTTTGGCGGCCGCCTCGGCCTGCCGGGAGATACGCTTGAAAGCGCTGCCGCCCGGCTGCGCCCTTCATTCCATTCGGCGGGATCGTCCCTGTCCGTCCCGGCCGAAGCCGGGCACCACAGGGGGAAACGAGATGATTCCCGATCCCACGCCCTCAGACGCCACAATTCATGAAACGTGGTAAACAAGGGGTTAACCGGCCCGGAAATTTTTTAACGATTTGCTCATAGAGTAGCGTTCGGGAGGAAAGGCGACCGGTTGCAGCACGGCAACCCGCCGCGACAGGCGCATTCGCATCGCGCCCCTGACACCATCCATCCCGCGCCGCCTCCTCGTCCGACGAAAAATTTGCCGCCCTTGCGTTTTGACGTTTACGCAAACGTCAAAGTTTTATAGTATTCACAATCAAGGAGCGGACTCACGTCCGCGGGATAGGTGAGGAACGCGAGCAATGCCGATCTACAAGGCCCCCGTGAATGACACGCTTTTCATCCTGAACGACGTCCTGTCGCTGGAGCGGTACAACAACCTGCCCGGCTTCGCCGACGCGACGGCCGACATGGTGGAAGCCATTACCGGCGAGGCCGCGAAGGTCGCGGAGGAAGTGCTCTTCCCCGTCAATCTCTCCGGCGACCAGGAAGGCTGCACCCGCAACGACGACGCCACGGTGAAGACGCCGAAGGGTTTCAAGGAAGCCTATGACCTTTACCGCCAGGGCGGCTGGATGGGTCTTGCCGTGCCGGAAGAATTCGGCGGCCAGGGCCTGCCCTATGTGCTGCACACCGCCGTCGGCGAATATATGTCGTCGGCCAATATGGCGCTCACCATGTATCCCGGCCTGACGCAGGGCGCGATCGCCGCGATCCTCGTGCACGGCTCCGACGAGCAGAAGGCCGCCTATCTGCCGAAGATGGTCGAGGGCACCTGGACCGGCACGATGAACCTGACGGAGCCCCATTGCGGCACCGACCTCGGCTTGCTGCGCAGCAAGGCCGTGCCGCAGGCGGACGGTTCCTACAAGATATCAGGCCAGAAGATCTTCATCTCGGCCGGTGAACACGACATGTCGGAAAACATCGTGCACCTCGTTCTCGCCCGCATCGAGGGTGCACCGGAGGGCGTGAAGGGCATTTCGCTCTTCATCGTGCCGAAGTTCATCCTTAATGACGATGGCATGCCGGGCGAGCGCAACGCGGTTTCCTGCGGTGCGATCGAACACAAGATGGGCATCCACGGCAACGCCACCTGCGTCATGAACTATGACGAGGCCAAGGGCTTCCTCATCGGCGCGGAGAACAAGGGCCTCAACGCCATGTTCGTGATGATGAACGAGGCCCGCCTCGGTGTGGGCCTGCAGGGCCTGTCGATTGCCGAAGTCGCCTACCAGAACGCAGCCAACTATGCCCGCGAGCGCCTGCAGGGCCGCTCGCTGTCGGGCGTCAAGAACCCCGAGGGCAAAGCCGATCCGCTGATCGTGCATCCCGACATCCGCCGCACGCTGATGACCATCAAGGCCTGGACGGAGGGCGGCCGCGCCTTCACGCTCTGGACCGCACTGAAATCCGATATCGCCCACCGCTCCGCCGACGAGAGGGAGCGCCAGGCCGCCGACGATATCCTCGGCCTGATGACCCCCATCCTCAAGGGCGTGCTCACCGACAAGGGCTTCGACCATGCCGTCATGGCCCAGCAGGTCTTCGGCGGCCACGGCTATATCGAAGAACACGGTATGAGCCAGTATGTGCGCGATGCCCGCATCGCCATGATCTATGAAGGGGCGAACGGCATCCAGGCGCTCGACCTCGTCGGCCGCAAGCTCGGCATGAATGGCGGCCGCGCCGTCATGGCGCTCTTCAAGGAAATTAGCGATTTCTGCGAGGAGAACCGGGGTGACGAGAAACTCGCCTACTTCACCAAGCACCTCAAAAAGGGCTTGAACGACCTTCAGGCCGGAACCATGTGGTTCATGCAGAACGCCATGGCCAAGCCCGACAATGCCGGCGCCGGCTCGACCGACTACATGCACCTCTTCGGCCTCGTCGTCATCGGCTATATGTGGGCCAAGATCGCCAAGGCGGCGGAAACCGGTCTTGCGGGTGGTGCCGGCGAGCGGGAGGATTTCCTGAAGAACAAGCTGATCACCGCCAAATTCTTCATGGACCGCCTGATGCCGGAAACTGCGCTCCGCAAGACCCGCATCGAGGCCGGCGCGGACACGACCATGGAACTGGCGGCGGAGGCGTTTTGAAGCCATAAGCAAGCCACATCTTCGGGGGGAGAAATGGCAACGAAAGCTGATTTGACTGATTGGGTGGTCGATGCTCTGAAGGCCAATAGCGGCACAGCGTCGATCCTCTTCGTCGCGCAACACATTTGGTCGCACCACGAAAAGGAACTCCGTGAAAACGACCTTTTCTATTCGTGGCAGTACGACATGCGATGGGCCGCGACGGAGCTGAGAAAGAAGGGCCGCCTTGTCTCCGCCGACGATGATCGGCGTGGCAAATGGACCTTGAAATAATTCCTGGTGCGTACGCGCCGATGGCGACCACATGGTTGCAGTGAGGAGAAACTGAAATGACCGACGTCTTCATCTATGATCACGTGCGCACCCCGCGCGGGCGCGGCAAGAAGGACGGCTCGCTGCACGAAGTGCCGTCCGTGCGCCTCGCGGCACGAGTTCTGGAAGCGGTGCGCGACCGCAACGGGCTGGATACCGCCAAGGTCGACGACATCGTCATGGGCTGCGTCGATCCGGTAATGGATGCCGGTTCCGTCATCCCTAAGGCCGCCGCCTTCGAGGCCGGCTATTCGACCAAGGCGCCCGGTATTCAGCTTTCGCGCTTCTGCGCCTCCGGTCTCGATGCCGTGAATCTGGGTGCCGCCAAGATCGCCCAGGGTGCGGATGACATTGTCATCGCCGGTGGCGTTGAATCTATGTCGCGCGTTGGCCTCGGCATGTCCGGCGGCGCCTGGTTCATGGATCCCTCGGTCAACTTCCCCGCCTATTTCATGCCGCAGGGCGTCTCGGCCGATCTCATCGCCACGAAATATGGTTTTTCCCGCGACGACGTCGATGCTTATGCCGTCGAGAGCCAGAAGCGCGCCGCCCATGCCTGGCAGAACGGCTATTTCAACAATTCCGTCGTGCCGGTGAAGGACATCAGCGGCCTGACCATCCTTGCCCATGACGAGCACATGCGCCCCGGCACCGACATGCAGGCGCTCGCCCAGCTGCAGCCCTCCTTCCAGATGCCCGGCGAGATGGGCGGCTTCGAAGCCGTCGCCATCCAGGCCCATCCGGAAATCGAAGGCATCACCTACGTCCACCACGCCGGCAATTCCTCCGGCATCGTCGACGGTGCCGCCGCCGTGCTGCTCGGCTCGAAGGAAGGCGGCACTATCCTTGGCAAGAAGCCGCGCGGCCGCATCAAGGCCTTCGCCAATATCGGCTCCGATCCGGCCCTCATGCTGACCGGCCCCGTCGACGTTACCGAAAAGCTGCTTGCCCGCACCGGCATGACGCTCTCCGACATCGACCTCTTCGAGCTCAACGAAGCCTTCGCCGCCGTGGTGCTGCGCCACATGCAGGCATTCGACATCCCGCACGACAAGATGAACGTCAACGGCGGCGCCATCGCCATGGGCCACCCGCTCGGCGCGACCGGCGCGATGATCCTCGGCACCGTGCTCGACGAACTGGAACGCCGCGACCTCAACGTTGCCCTCGTCACGCTCTGCATCGGCGCGGGCATGGGCACGGCCACGATCATCGAACGGATCTGACCATGACGCACCCGACCCGCCGCAGCTTCCTCGCCCTCATCGGAGCCGGCCTCATCGCCTCCTCCGCCGAGGCCGGCGACAGCTTCACGCTGTCGGGCACCGTTACCTATGTGGCGAAGGGCGCCATTCCGCCTGGCCGGCTGACGATCCGGCTGGAGGAACAGGGCGTCATGGACGTCGCCGCCCGGCAAATCTCGCAGGCCACGGTCATCAGCAAGGGCAACCGGCACAGCATCCGCTTTGCGATGCGGGTCCGCCGTTCGGCGCTGCGCAAGGCGATCGATCCGGGCTTCACCATCCGCCTAGAACGGCACGGCCGGCTCATCGCGACCAACACGACGAAACAGGGATACGGCGGCCGGGGCAAGGCCTCGCTGCAGATCGAACCCATTCTCTACTGAGGGGGAACACCCATGAGCGCATACAAGAACTTTTCCATCGAGACCGACGCCGACGGCATCGCGCTGGTCACCTGGGACATGCCCGACAAGTCGATGAACGTCTTCACCGTCGAGGTGATGGATGAACTCGACAGGATCATCGACCAGGTCGTGGCCGACAGCGCCATCAAGGGCGCCGTCATCACCTCGGGCAAATCCTCCTTCTCCGGCGGCGCCGATCTCTCGATGATCAAGGCGAGCTTCGACCTCCTGAAGGACGCACAGGCGACCGATCCGGCGACCGCCGTGCAAAAGCTGTTCGACGCCACCGGCCGCATGACCTGGCTGTTCCGCAAGCTGGAAACCTCCGGCAAGCCCTGGGTCTCCGCCATCAACGGCACCTGCATGGGCGGCGCTTTCGAACTATCGCTCGCCTGCCACGGCCGCGTCGCCTCGAATGCCAAGTCGGTCAAGATCGCTCTCCCCGAGGTCAAGGTCGGCATCTTCCCCGGCGCCGGCGGCACCCAGCGCGTGCCGCGCCTTGCCAATGCGCAGGACGCGCTCCAGATGATGACCACCGGCTCGTCGCTGACGGCCGCCCGCGCCAAGGCGATGAACCTCGTGCATCAGGTGGTCGAGCCCGATCAACTGATCACCGCCGCCAGGCAGATGATCAAGGACGGCCTGAAGCCGGTCCAGCCGTGGGACGAAAAGGGTTTCAAGGCCCCCGGCGGCGGCATCTGGACGCCGGCTTCCGCCCAGCTCTGGCCGGCAGCACCCGCCATCCTGCGCCGCGAGACATCCGGCAACTATCCGGGTGCGCTTGCCATCCTGAAATGCGTCTATGAAGGCCTGCAAGTGCCGTTCGAGACGGGCCTGAAGATCGAGCAGCGCTACTTCACCTATATCCTCCAGACGACCGAAGCCTTCTCGATGATCCGGTCGCTGTTCATCTCCATGCAGGAGCTCGGCAAGGGCGCCCGCCGCCCGGCCGGCGTTCCCAAGGCCGAGTTCAAGAAGGTCGCCGTCGTCGGCGCCGGCTTCATGGGCGCCTCCATCGCCTATGTCACCGCCGCCGCCGGCATTCCGGTCGTGCTCATCGACCGCGATCAGGACGCCGCCGACAAGGGCAAGGCGCATTCGCAGGGCCTCGTCACCGGCGCCATCGGCAAGGGCCGCATGACCAAGGAGGACGGTGAGAAGCTGCTTTCCCTCATCACGCCGACGCCCGATTACGCCGCGCTCGCCGATGCCGACCTCGTCATCGAGGCCGTCTTCGAGGACAGGAACGTCAAGAAGGAGGTTACGGAGAAGATCGAGGCCGTGCTGCGCGAAGACGCCATCTTCGCCTCCAACACCTCGACGCTGCCGATATCAGGCCTTGCGAAGAACTCCAAGCGCCCGAACCAGTTTATCGGCATCCACTTCTTCTCGCCGGTCGACAAGATGATGCTGGTCGAAGTCATTCTCGGTAAGGAGACGGGCGACAGGGCACTCGCCACCGCGCTCGATTACGTCGCCGCCATCAAGAAGACGCCGATCGTCGTCAACGACACGCGCGGCTTCTACGTCAACCGCTGCGTCTTCCGCTACATGGCCGAGGCCTATGACATGCTGATTGAAGGCGTGCCTGCGGCGATGATCGAGAATGCCGCCAAGATGGCCGGCATGCCGGTCGGCCCGCTGTCGCTCAACGACGAGGTCGCCGTCGATCTCTCCTACAAGATCTTCAAGGCCTCCATCGCCGATCTTGGCGCCGAATCCGTCGATCCGCGCCATATGGAGCTGGTGACGAAGCTGGTGGAAGGCGAAGGCCGCCTTGGCCGCAAGGCAGGCAAGGGTTTTTACGACTACCCGCCGAAGCCGGCAAAGAAGAAGCTGTGGCCGGGCCTGAAAGACCTTTACCCGCAGCAGAAGCCAGAAGACGTCGATATCACTGTCATCAAGCAGCGCCTGCTCGTCACGATCGCGCTGGAGGCCGCCCGCACCATGGAGGAAGGCATCGTCACCGATCCGCGCGAGGCCGATGTCGGCTCCATCCTCGGCTTCGGTTTCGCGCCCTATACCGGCGGCACGCTGTCCTACATCGACGGCATGGGTGTCAAAACCTTCGTGGCGCTCTGCGAAAAGCTCGCCGCGAAATACGGCAGCCACTTCCAGCCGACGCCGCTGCTCAAGGACATGGCCGCAAAGGGCGAGACCTTCTACAGCCGCTTTGCCCCCGAGGCCAAAAAGGCCGCTTGAGCGGACCAGCATGCAAAGAGACAGGGGCGGTCTTCGGGCCGCCCTTTTTCGTTGCCGCTCCAAGGCGCGTGGGCGAAAAATAAAATTGCGCGCATCGGCAAATGAAACGCAAAAAAATCGACGAAAGCACCTATTTTCAGAGGCTGCCGCCGGCCGTGTCCAGAAAAAATTTCGAAAACCATTGCGTTTTTCAAAATAAACTCTATATAGAACCTATCGAAAATTGCTTGCGACCTTTGTCTTCGAGCCATCAGGCTCCGTCAGATTTCCTTTCAAGATCGATCAATAACGGACAAAATATCGTCCGCTTACACTAGCGATGGAAAGGATATCGTTATGAATACAGGTACCGTAAAGTGGTTCAACAGCACCAAGGGCTTCGGCTTCATTCAGCCTGAGGACGGCTCGACCGACGTTTTCGTGCACATCTCGGCTGTCGAACGTTCGGGCATGGGCTCGCTGAACGAAGGCCAGAAGATCACGTACGAGATCGTCCGCGACCGCAAGTCCGGCAAGAACTCGGCCGACAACCTTCGCGCCGCATAAGATTGTCGTTCCTCCTCGCTGACCACGGATGTACTGGCAGCGTCGAGTTCGAATGACGGGAGAGGTCGGGGTAACGCCCGGCCTTTTTGTTTCCCAGAGTTTTTGTTTTTGCGCATTTCCGGACGCAAGCCCGCGCAAAGGAGAATGCCATGAGCCGAAAAACCTATGCTACCGGCGATCATATCGTGCTGAAGGCCGGCCTGTCTCGCAAGACGACCGAGGAGCGAAGCTGCCGGATTGTCGGCGTTCTGCCCAACGATCACGGCGAGGTGCAGTACCGGGTGCGACTCGATGGCGAGACGTTTGAACGGCGCATCGTACAGAGCGATATCGACGCGGAAGAGACCGCCGCGCCCTCCCCGAAAAAGTCTGCGACGGTTTCGACCGCAGGAAAAGCAGGTCCGTGGTTAAAACCACTGAACATTCGCAGCGGGAAGTGATAGTAGGCTTCACGGATTTTATTTTCCGCCACCAATGCGGCCCAGGGCCGCGAGAGAAAGGACATCACTTGCAGGTTCTCGTCAGAGATAACAATGTCGATCAGGCGCTGCGCGTCCTGAAGAAGAAATTGCAGCGCGAAGGCGTTTTCCGCGAAATGAAGGCGCGTAGCGCTTTTGAAAAGCCGTCGGAAAAGCGGGCACGCGAGAAGGCCGAAGCCATCCGCCGCCAGCGCAAGCTGGCGCGCAAGCAGATGCAGCGCGAAGGCCTGCTGCCCGCGCCCAAGAAGGCCGTGCGTCCGCGCTAAGCTATCGGCAGCCGGGCAGAACGATCGTTCGCCCGGCCCGCCCCGGCCATCCTCCAGGCCACCCCGGCCGTCCTCCAGGAAGGAGAGATCATGACCGCGACCAAGGAAGCATTCTTCAACCCCGTCAAACTTTCGGCCCGCGACAAGGCCGCCGCGACGGATCAAACGGCGCGCACCATCATCGCGTCGGAAGCTACTGCACGCGATAAGAAGACCGCGCGTCTGCGCGAAATGCGCCTGCAGCAGCAGCCCGCCGAAGAGCCGGCCCGGCCCGCAGCCAAAACCAAGCGCGCCAAGGCCGCCAAATAGGCGTCCGTTCCTCCGGCCCTACTTCGTCACAGTCAGTTTGGCATGCATGCCGGCTTCGTAATGGCCCTTTATGTTGCAGAGCAGCAGATAGGTGCCGGCCTTGAGCTTGGCTTTCAGCATCCCATCGGCCCCCGGCTTCAGGTCCGACACCTCGCCGAGGCTTTTGAGCGCCTTCTCATCCACTCGGTGTTTCGCGGCGACGACGGCGACCTCCTCGTCCGGCGTCTTCAGCCGGATTAGAACCATTTCATGCGCTTCGCTGACAGCATCATTGTGCACGGCGAAGATGATGTCGCCGGCCTTCACCGTCGACTGGTCGAGTGAAAGCGTCATCGGACCGCCACCCTCCCCGCCCTCGACAACCTTGATGGTCGTCGCGGCGAAGGCGGGAGCGCTGAGGCCGATTGCGGCAAGGGCTGCAAGCGTGGCGATGCGATATGTCATGGCGTGAACCTTTCTTCGAAGCCTGCCCGTGCCTAGGACGTGTTGCTGACATCTAGCTGAATGCCACGACATGCCGGGGCCCGGCTGAGCCGGAGAAGCCCTGTTCCAACGGGAACAGCGGTCTGCGTAGGGATATGCGACCTTCAGATCACCGGATGAGAGAGGCTCATCCTTAACCGATCAGGAGAGACCCCATGCGCAAGATCATCGTTTCCGCCGCCGTTGCCCTTATCGCCGCCGTCTCCTTCGCGGCACCTTCTCAGGCCGGTTCCTACAGCTACGATTATCAGCCCTACTGCTTCATCAAGAAGATCAAGTCCTACGACTACTACGGCAACGTGATCATCAAGCGCATCAAGGTCTGCCGCTAAGCGACCCCGTCCCTGACCTCCCCGAGACCCGGATGTTTCCCTGCATCCGGGTCTTTTGCCGTTCGGGTTGCGCTTTTCTTACGCCGGCCGGGCCGCGTCGGTCATCCGCACCCGCAATTCCGCCCGCGTGCCCGCGGCACGGCTCGCGTAATCGAGCTTGGCGCCGAGGCTGGAGGCCATGGCGCCGATGATCTTGGTGCCGAGGCCGGTGCCACGCACCAGGCCTTCGCCGCGCCAGCCGATGCCGTCGTCCTCGACGAAGAGCAGCGCGTTGTCGGGATCGAGCCGCGTGAAGCCGACACGCACTTCGCCGCCGGCCTCGCCATAGGCGTATTTGAAGGCATTGGTGACGAGTTCCGTCACGATGACGCCGAGCGAGACGGCACGGTCGGTCGGGACATGCAGCGGCTCCAGCGAACGGTTGAGACGCACATTGCGCCCTTGGCTCTGCAAGGAGGTATCGAGTTCGGACAGCAGCGTGCCGAGATAGGCGCCCATATCGACATGGCGCACATCTTCCGACGTGTAGAGCCGCCGGTGAATGCCGGCGATCGCGGTGATGCGCGCCTGCGTCTCGGACAGCGCCTCCTTGACAGCCTCGTCCGACGCGCTGGACATCTGCAGGCGGATCAACGCAGCCGCCAGCGCCAGCGAATTGCCGACGCGGTGGTTCACCTCGGCCAGCAGCACCTCGGCACGCTCCTTGGCGGCGCGGATTTCCTGTTCGGCGCGCAGTTTGGCACGCTTCAGCTCGGCATTTTCCAGTGCCTGGCCGAGCGCATTGGCGAGCAGCGGCATGAAATCGTCGCCGACCGACTTGATGACATAGTCCGCCGCACCCGCCTTCAGCGCCTCGACGGCGACTTGCGCGTCGTTCGAGCCGGTGACATAGACGACCGGCACGGCATCCGGCGCGCCGGAAAGCTCCTTGAGATAGGCAAGGCCCGTGCCCGATTTCAGGAAATGATCGAGCACGACGGCGTCGGCGCCCTCCTCGGCGAGAAGCACGCGGCCGCTCTCCACATCCTCGGCATGCCGCACCTCGTAACCAAGGCGGCCGAGCGCACGCTCGGCAAGCCGGGCGAGGATCGGGTCGTCGTCGATGTAGAGGATGCGGACGGGGCCTTCCTTCATTTACCTGGTCTCGGGCATTTACTGGGTCTCGGGGATCTGGATCACGGAGAAGAACAGACCGAGCTGGCGGATCGCATGCGCGAAGCTCTCATACTCGACCGGCTTGGTGATATAGACATTGGCGCCGAGATCGTAGCAGCGCTGGATTTCCCGCTCGTCATCCGTTGTGGTGAGGATCACAACCGGCAGGCGCTTGGTATGCGTGTTGGTCTTGATCTTCTGCAGGATGTCGATGCCGGACATGTCGGGCAGGTTGAGATCGAGCAGGATCAGCAGGAAACGGCCGGCGCTGGCAAGGCCGGTACGATCCTTGCCCAGCACGAAATCGAGCGCGTCGGTGCCGTTGGTGAAGGGCACGACCTCGTTGTGCACGCCGGCGCGGCGGATGTTCTTCTCGATGAGACGCGCATGGCCCTCATCGTCCTCGATCATCACGATGGTGACTTCCTTACCCAATCCGTTCATGCCTGCATACTCCTGACAACTTTGCTGAGGTCGGGCGGCAGACGCAGAACAAACGTCGTGCCTTTCCCGAGTTCGGATTTGACGACGATATCACCACCGAGATTGCGCATCAGTGAACGAACATGCGCAAGACCGATGCCTTCGCCGGGTTTGTCCTGCGTGCCGGAACGGCGGAACAGCTCGAAGACCCGCTCGTGGTCCTCGGGCGCGATACCTCGGCCGTTGTCGGTGAATTCGATGACGGAGCCGGCCCGTCCGGCATTGCGCGCGGTGACGGAGATGCGCAGCGGGCGACCGGGTGTCTGATATTTGATGGCATTGTCGAAGAGATTGCCGAAGACCTGTTCCAGCGACAGCCGGTCGGAAATGACCGTCGGCAGGGTGTCGCCGATCGTGACGACCCCGTCGGATTCGCTGACCTGATGATTAACGGCGGCAGCCCCTGTCTCGACCAGCGCCTTGAGGTCGACACGCTCGATCTTCAGCTCACGGCGCCCGTCGCGCGAGATCTTCAGGATGGCGTTGATAAGGCCGTCCATCTTCTTGGTGGAGGAGCGGATGAAGCCAATCGCCTCCGGCAGGTCTTCCGAGGCGGCGCGGCGCGCTTCGAGAATATCGTCGGAACTCGGCGGCTTGCCGTCGGCCAGAATATAGGTCTGGATGGAGGAAAGCGAAGCCTGCAATTCGCTGGTGAAGCCCATGATGTTGACGAGCGGCGCGCGCAGGTCGTGGGTGACGATATAGGCGAAACGCTGCACTTCCTGGTTGGCGCGGATCAGTTCCTCGGTGCGTTCATCCACCCGCCTTTCCAGCGTGGCGTTCAGCGTCTCGACCTCGCGGCGTGCCAGCATGATGTCGCGGGTATATTGCGCGACGACGAGAACCGCGCCGCCGAGCACGCCGATGATGGCGATGGCGCCGATGACCGTCGTCCATTGCAGCGCGCCGGCCGACCCGAGCGTGTCGATGATACCCACCTGAAGACGCTGATCGGCATCCGCCATGATGGCGCCAAGCTGCTCGCGGAGCTGGTCCATGATGATACGGCCGCGATCGGTCTTGACCTGCGCAATCGCATCGGCCCTGCGGTCCTGCTCCACGGCTTCGACCGTCTCGGCCAGTTCGACGAGCTTTTCAGAAACGAGTCGCTTTATGTCCGGATTGCGCTGCGCATAGTCCTCGAACTTCGCCGATTTTTCCTCAAGCACCTTCTGCCGCTCGGCAACCGCCGCCAGCGCTTCGTCATAAGGCTCGCGGAAGGTCGCCTCGCCGGTGATGACGAAGCCGCGCTGACCCGTCTCGGCGTCCTTGAGCGTCGACAGCAGGTCGGCTGCGGCACTGCGCACCTCGCGCACCTCGACCAGCTCGGTAAAATAGGTCTGCACCTTGTTGACGAGCCAAAGCGACGTGCCGACGATGCCGAGCAACGCAATCATGCCTGCGACAAGCAGGATCACTGTCGAGCGCACGAAGGCGGCGTTCGATATCGGCATTTCACCCCCCGGTTAAAGCCTTTTGCAGGATCGCGACAATATCGAGATAGTAAGCCTATGCAACCAATTGGCGCCGAAAAACCGGAATTCTTTTGGTTGTATCGTCACTTAACCCCTCAGACACGGACGCGGAACCGCCCACCGAACCGCTCACGGGCAATGATGATCATACCGGCGGAGAAGATGAGGGCGGCACCTGCGAAGACATTCGAACCCGGCACATCGCTCCAGATGAGATAGCCGAGCCCGAAGGCCCAGACGAGCGAGGTATATTCGAACGGTGCCAGCACCGAGACGGGTGCGCGGCGCATGCCTTCGAAGAGAGCGAACTGGCCGATGCCGGCCAGCACGCCCGTGCCGGCCATCAGCAGAAGATCGAGCGTGGAAACCGGCTGCCAGACGAAAGGTACCGCGAAGGCGGTAAAAAGGAGGAAGAAGCCGCTGGAGATCGTCATCTGCACCTGGGTGCGCTCGTGCAGCGCCGTCTTGCGCAAAAGCACCGTGGCGACGGCCCAGAAGATGGCCGCCTGCAGCGCCAGATAGACCGGGAGCGACAGCGTCAGCCCCTTGGCCGCGATGCCGCAGGCGACGACCACACCGACGAAACCGATGACGACGGCAAACCAGCGATAGCCCGGCACTTTCTCGCCGAGAACCGGCACCGAGAGGATGGTCATGACGACGGGCGAGGCATAGTAGAGCGTCGTCAGTTCCGCGAGCCCGAGATCGCGCGCTGCGGTATAGTAGCTGAGCCAGGCGGCAAGCAGCAGCACGTTGCGCAGGAACAGTGGCTTCAGGACCGGCGAAGTGCGAGCCTCCCGGATGATTTTCCGTCCGCCGATTGCAAGGCTGAGGCCGAAGATCGTGACGCTGCGCACGAACAGGATTTGCCAGACCGGCAGGGCCACGACGAGCCATTTGACCGACGCATCCTGAAGGGAAAACAGGAAATAGGCGAAGGACGTCAGCATAATGCCGGAAGAGACGGTCTTGTGCACGGAAGGAACCTCGAACGCGGAGCAAGGCCGCGCCTCTCCTTGATAGCGCGCCGCGCGTCCGGGCGAAAGTGGCTGAAAATCAGGGTGCAGGAAATTTTTCCCACTTTTCGGCATTCCTCCTGGAAATGTCCGGGGCGCCCCAAATTTCGGCGTGCAAGCGGGGCCTGCCGGGTATATGCGCGGGCCATGGATTCCAAACGACTAGGCTATGTCTTCACCCTGCTGGCGATCGTAATCTTCAGCCTGCAGGATGCGATCTCGAAACATCTCGGCAGCGCCTATCCGCCTGTCTTCATCGCCATGCTGCGCTTCTGGGCCTTCGGGGCTTTCGCGATCGCGCTCGGCATGCGCAGCCCCGGCGGATTGAGGGCTGCCGCGGCGACGAAACGGCTGCCGCTGCAGATCCTGCGCGGCGTGCTGCTCGCCGCGCAGATCGTCGTCGTCATCACCGCCTTCAGCACCGTGGGGCTGGCGCATTCGCAGGCGATCCTCGCCTCCGGGCCGATCTTCGTCGCGCTGCTCTCGATGCCGCTCTTGGGCGAACGGGTCGGCTGGCGGCGCTGGCTGGCGATCGGCGTCGGGCTCTGCGGCGTGCTGATCATCGTCAGGCCCGGCAGCGAAGGCTTCGACATGAGCGTGCTTTTACCCCTCGTCGGGGCGCTGTCCTTCGCGGTCTATGTCATCACGACCCGTCTCGTCAGCCGGGACGACGCCGCCTCGACGAGCTTCTTTTATACCGGTGTCGCCGGCGCCGTCGCGATCTCGCTGGTCGGCCCCTTCTTCTGGACCAATCTCGCCCCCGTCGACTGGCTCTGGATGGCACTTCTTTGCATGACCGGCATATCGAGCCATTATTTCCTCATTCGCGCCTACGACCTCCTGGATGCCGCAGCCATTCAGCCGCTGACCTATCTCCAGGTGGTGATGGCCGCCGTCATCGGCTTCACCGTCTTCGGCGAAACGCTGAGCCTCGACATGGTCGTCGGCTCCGCCATCGTCATGGGCGCGGGCATCTTCACCATCTGGCGCGAAAGCGTCGTCGCCCGCCGCCGCGCCGCGGAAAAGGCCGGAGCAACCGGGAAAGGAAAATAATCCTTTTTCCTTTACTCCGTATCGCGCCTTCGATATGCTTCCGGCCAATCGGACCGGCAAAAGCCGGTCCGCCGCCTTGGCAGGGTTCTCAAGCATGTTCTCCCACGACCGGATCTGGGCAGCGATCGACGCCCTTGCCGAGCGCAACCGGCTCTCGCCGTCCGGCCTTGCGCGCCGCGCGGGGCTGGACCCGACATCCTTCAACAAATCCAAGCGCCAGGGGGCGGATGGCCGCCAGCGCTGGCCCTCGACGGAATCGATCGCCAAGGTGCTCGACGCGACGGGCGCCTCCATCGACGAGTTCCTCGCCAGCACGGCGCGCGATTTTGCGCTGCCGCAGGGCACCTTTCCACCGCAGGCCGGCAGCATTCCGCTGCTCGGCTTCGCGCAGGCCGGCGCCGGCGGCTTCTTCGACGATGGCGGCTTTCCGGCCGGCCAGGGCTGGGACGTGGTGGAATTTCCCGCCTCGCCGGACCGCAAGGCCGGCGTCTATGCGCTGGAAGTGCAGGGCGACAGCATGATGCCGCTCTACCGGGACGGCGACGTGCTGATCGTCGAGCCCGGCGCGCAGGTGCGCCGTGGCGACCGCGTCGTGGTCAAGACGCGCGAGGGCGAGGTCATGGCCAAGGTCCTGCACCGCCAGACGCCGCGCACGATCGATCTCGTCTCGCTCAATCCCGAGCATCCGAACCGCAGCTTCGATGTCGACGAAATCGACTGGATCGCCCGCATTATTTGGGCAAGTCAGTAAACGGCCCCCATCAACCGCCGTAGAGATTGACCGGGAAGTAGCGCAGATAGATTTCCTGCAGGCGGCCGTTGCGCGACAGCGCCAGCAGCGCGTGATCGACGGCGGTGGCGAGCGCCGCATCTTCCTTGCGCAGCATGATCGTCAGCCCTTCGCCGAGAAACTGCTCTGACAGATAGGGGCCATCGAAAAGCGTGCAGCAGCCGGCCGATTCCGTGCCGTTCGTCCAGAAGGCAAGCTGCATGCCGTCGGAAAAGACCGCATCCACCTTGCTGTCCTTGAGGGCTGCCAGGAGTGCTGCACGATCGGCAAGGGCCTCTGCCCGCACGCGGGGGAAAAAGGCTTTCAGCATCGCCTCATGCGCGCTGCCCGCCACGACACCGACCCGTTTTCCGTCAAGCGCTGCGGCGGTCTTACCGGATGGCGGGGCTCTCTTCGCCACGGCAAAACGCGCCGGCAGGCGCATGAAGGGGCGTGAGAAAGCAAAACGTTCACGCAGGTCCGCCGTGACGGCGATACCCGCCGCGACGGCCTCGCCATTGCCGTCGACCAGCGCCTTTTCCAGCTCCGGAAAGGTCACCGCCTGGATCTGGCATTTGTCCATCAACGCCAGCTCCCGGCAGATTTCCCGCACCAGATCGACGTGGAAGCCGGCAAGGTTGCCGGTCTGGTCGATGAAGTTGAAGGGCGGAAAGTCCACGGTCGTGAGGAAGCGCAGGCGCACGATGCCGGAGAGATCGGGCTTTGCGATGCGCTCGCGCGTGTCGAACAGGATCGGCAAATCGACCGACGGTTTCTCCTGAGCAGAAGCTGGCTGCGGGCTCGCCATACCCATCAACAGGCAGAGCACGAAAAACCCATAGATTTTAAAGGATGAAATTGCTCTGTACCACATTACAATCAACTTGGGGTTTAACGGGGACGCAGCCGCTCACGCGGCAGCGCTGGCTGCATGCGACTGGCAGAATATCCCGACGACATCGCTTTCGCCACAGCAATCGGCATCCTGCCGGCCGGCCCCGTCCGCCCGCGCGAGGAACCGCATATCCCACCCCGCCTGATGGCGGAAGCCCGGCTTTTCCGTCGGCTCGGCCTGTCGAAAACGCTGATTTCCACCATGCTGGTGCGCGCCAACAGGCACGGCACCACGCTGGAGGCCGAATTGCTGGCGAGCGGCGTCCTGACGGAGGACACTTATTACGAGGCGCTCGCCGAGATTCTGCACCTTCCCTTTCTCCGGCAGTTGGACCCCGCGCATGTGGAAGACCTGCCCGGCGCCGACAGCCAATTGGTGGAACCCAGCATCATCCGGGTCCGCCACCCGGCGCGCCCGCCGATCACCGCGATCGTGCCCAGCGCCGACCGGATCGAAGCCTTCGGCGAGCGGCTCGATCTGTCGCCCATGCTGCGCACCATGCTGGCGGCAACCACGCCCTCGGCACTTCGGACAGCGCTGTGGCAGGCCGGCCGCGTGCGGCGCCTGCGCGAGACGGTCGACCGGCTGTTCACCAGCCTGCCCGAAGCGAGCGCCCGCATCACCTTCTGGGGACGGCAAGGCTTTTACACCGGCACGATCCTCACCGCCCTCATAGCGCTCGCCATCACCGAACCGGTCATCGCCTCGCGCCTGCTGCACATCGTGCTCACGCTGCTCTTTCTCGCCGCGTTCCTCATCCGCTTCCTGGCCCTTCTCGCCAAACGGAAAGAGCAACAAAGCCGGGCGCTCAGCATACCTCCGGCCGGGCCGCGACCGGTCTATTCGGTCTTCGTGGCGCTCTATCGCGAGGCGGCCGTGGTGCCGCAACTGATCGAGACGCTGGACCGGCTCGCCTGGCCCGCCGCCTGTCTCGATATCAAGCTGATCTGCGAGGCGGACGACGACGCGACGCTGTCGGCTCTCGCCGCCATGCGGCTTGGCCGGCAATACGAGATCGTGGCCGTACCGCCCGGCCATCCACGCACCAAGCCGAAGGCGCTTTCCTACGCGCTGGGTGCGGCGCGTGGCACGTATCTCGTCATCTATGATGCGGAGGACCGGGTCGATCCGCTGCAACTCGAGGAATCCTGGCGCACCTTCGAAGCCGCGCCGCCCGGCATCGCCTGCCTGCAGGCGCCGCTCGTCATCACCAATGCGCGCGAAAGCTGGCTAAGTGCGCTTTTCGCCTTCGAATATGCCGGATTGTTCCGCGTGCTGCTGCCGCGCCTTGCCGCCGCCCGCCTGCCGATGCCGCTCGGCGGCACCTCGAACCATTTTCGCACCCGCGTGCTTCAGGATGTCGGCGGCTGGGATCCGTACAATGTCACCGAGGATGCCGATCTCGGCATGCGGCTCTATCGGCTCGGCTATCGCTGCGGTACGATCGAGCGGCCGACCTATGAGGAGGCGCCAACGACGGCATCGGCTTGGCTCGGGCAGCGCACACGCTGGTTCAAGGGCTGGCTGCAAACCTGGCTGGTGCTAATGCGGCGCCCCTCGCGGCTCGCGCGCGACATGGGCCTCTGGCCCTGTTTCGTCTTCCAGGTGCTGATCGGCGGGCTGATCCTCTCCTCGCTCGCCCATCCGCTGCTCATCGTCTATGTCGGCATGATCGCCTGGCAGCTTTTCGGGCAATCCGCCCATGTCGCCGGCCCCTTCGAACTGACCCTCGTCGCCATGGATATCGTCAATATCTTTGGCAGCTATGCGATCTTCGTGGCGCTCGGCCGGGCTGGCATGACACCAGAGGAACGACGGGCGACGGGTCGGCGCTGGGCGCTGACGCCCGTCTATTGGCTGTTGATGTCGCTCGCCGCCTGGCGCGCCGTGCGGGAATTGCGCAACAATCCGTTCTTCTGGAACAAGACCGCGCACCGCCCAGCGCAGACGACATTGCGCGCCGGGGCGATCATGGAAACCGGATAGAAAGATCGGATCAGCGCGTCTCCATCCAGATCGCAACATCGACGGGCGCAAGCTCCCGTCCGCCGACCAGGAAATCCGCCGTGGCCGACGCCGGTACCGATGTTGTCGTGCTGCCGTAGTTGAAGGCGAAATGCAGCTTGCCGCGCCGGGCAAGGCGCAGGTCGCCAAGATCGGGCAGGCTCCTGACACCCGCCCAGCCGAGCGTGTCGCCCATCAGTTTCGACAGGAATTCGCTACGCGGCAGCGTACCGACATAGCGCGTGCATTCGTTGCCGATGATCGCGGGCGAACCCTGGCGATGCTCGCCCTCGAAGGTCGCCAGCACCGTCTCGGTCGTGCGGATGAGCTCACGCCAGCCCGTCACCGGATGGCTCGTGTTGCCGTAGAGCACGGGCTCGCTGTGATAGTCCGGCAAGGATTCGACGCGCGTCACGAGGAAATCCAGGAGATCGGCAAGCGGACCGGGCGGCAGGTCGGCCGGAATGTGCATGTCGCGCGTCTTGCTGCCACTGCGCGGGCCGAACAGCGCTTTGGCGCCGGACGCCTGGAGACGGGCGATGAACGCCGCATCGGGAATGACGAGATCAGGCGCGACCACCAGCTTATAGCCGGAGAGATCGGAATGCTGGCCGATGACATCGACATCCACGCCGAGGCGGGCGATGGCGGAGTACCAGTCGAGCGCGATGGCCGCGGCGGCATAGCCCTGGCCCTGCGGCAGGGCGCGGGTGGCAAAGCGCGACTCGTAATCGAGCACGATGGCGACCTCGGCCTTTTCGCGCGCCTCGCCCTCGGGCAGGCGCGTCATTTCCTCGGCCACTTGCGCGACCTCAAGATAGCCCTGATCCACCTCGCTGTTCGGCAGAAGCAGGCCGGCATGGAACTGTTCCTGCGCGAAGGGCGCCTGGCGCCAGCGGAAATAGGAGACCATGTCGACGCCATGCGCATAGGCAAGCCAGGTCCATAGCCGCACCATGCCATCGGCCGGCGACTGGTTATGCGCAGCCCAGTTCACCGGTCCCGGCTGCTGCTCCATCACCCAGACCCGGCCGCGGCCGACGGCGCGGTAGATGTCGTGGTTGAAGGCCGTCTGGTCGGGATCGCCGACGCGCAGGTAGCGCGCCTTCTCTTCGGCACTGAGCCGGCCATTGATGAGGCCGCCCATCGGATAGACATCCCAGGATGCGATATCGATGTCTTCACCGATCTTGTAGTGATCGAAGTCGGTGTTCTGGTTCATGAAATTGTGCGTGACGGGGCGGCCCGGCGAATACAGACGGATGATATCCACCTGCGCCTTGTTGAAGCTCTTCACCTGATCCGACGAGAAGCGGTAGTAATCGACGAGATGGGTCGGCGTCGGCTCCTCGACGAGATTGTTCGGCAGGTCCACCTCATCGAAGCCGTTGTAATGCATGCTCCAGAACTGCGTGCCCCAGGCGCGGTTCATCGCCTCGATCGTGCCGTAGCGGGCAGCCAGCCATTCACGGAACGCGCGCTTGGCTTCGTCGGAGTAGCTGTGGATCGTGTCGTGATCGCCGTATTCGTTGTCCGTCTGCCAGGCGTGCACGAAGGGGTTATTGCCGTAGCGGCGCACCATGGCTTCGGTGATGCGGGCGGCTTCCGCGCGATAGCGGCGGCTGGAGAAACAATAGTGCCGGCGCGCGCCGAACTTGCGCACCACGCCGCGCGCATCGACGGGCAGAATATCCGGATAGCGATCGACCAGCCATTTCGGCGGCGCGGCCGTCGGCGTTCCCAGGATGACCTTGAGCCCGGCGCAGCCGAGCACCTCGATCGCCTCGTCCATCCATTCCCACTGGAAGGTGCCGGGCTGCGGCTCGATATGCGACCAGGCGAATTCGCCGATGCGCACCCAGGCGAGGCCGAGCTCCACCATGCGGCGGGCGTCCTCGTCCCATTTTTCACGCGGCCACTGCTCCGGGTAATAGCAGACGCCGAGCTCCAGTATGCCGGCATCCTTGCGGGCGGCATCGAAGCGGTTCTGTTTGGTCAGCGGCTTATGCACGTGCAGTATCCTTGTCATCCACGGCGCTTGGGACGCCGCCATCGTTACGATCGCGATTGTCTATCGCTTCAACTGTTCTTCTTGCGGCGCGTCTTCACCACGCCACCGTCCGGCCGTCATAGGCGCGAAAGCCGCCGCTCTCCGCCATCGTCGTGCCGTCGATCAGAGCCTTCAGACCTGCCGCGCTGACGCCGACGTCGATCGCCGCCTCCTCGCCGCCCATATCGGTGCGCACCCAGCCGGGATGCAGCGAGATGACGGCGATGCCGTCGGGGCGGAAATCCTGGGCGAGCTTGACCGTCGCCATGTTGAGGGCGGCCTTGGAGCAGCGGTAGGCATAGTCGCCATCGTCATCGTCGAGGGTGCCCTCGGCCAGCGAGCCGGCGCGGCTGCTGATGTTGACGAGCACCTTGCGCTGGCCGGCCGAGAGGTTCGGCCGAAGCGCGCGGGCGACGAGCAGCGGGGCCAGCGCATTGATGCGCATGACCTCAAGGAAATCACCCGCCTCCAGAGACGAAAGGCCGCCGGTATCGCCACGGATCGCGGCATTGTTGATGACGATATCGATCGGCTGGCCGGCGAGCGCTTCACCGAGGGCTGCGATGGAACCGGCATTCGAGACATCAAGCGACACGGCATCGTCTATCGCCTGCCGCATGCAGCGGATGACGCGCCAACCGGCTGCCGCGTAGAGATCGGCGAGCGTGCGGCCGAGGCCGCGCCCGGCGCCGGTGATCAGCACCGTCCCGGTATGGTTCTCAGCGGTGTTTGACGTCATATTTCTTCTCGATCAGGCTGACGAGGCTTGCGGCCGCCAGCGTCAGCAGGATGTAGAGGATGGCCGCCGAGTTATAGGGCGCGAACGGCAGGAAGCTCGCCGACTGGAACTCGCGCATGCGCTGCGTGATGTCGCGGATCGACAGGATCGACAAGAGCGACGTGTCCTTCAGGATGGCGATCAGCTCGTTGCCGAGCGGCGGAATGACGATGCGGAAGGCCTGCGGCAGGATGACGAGCCGCGCCGTCTGCCAGCGGTTGAGCCCGAGGCTTCCCGCCGCCTCGATCTGGCCGGCCGGAATGGCATTGATGCCCGAGCGGAAGATTTCCGCGAGATAGGCGGAATAGGCGATCGCCATGGCGACGATGCCGCGCACGAGGTTCGGCGGATCGAAGACGCCGGCCGTCGCATCCTTGAGAGCGCCCGACAGCGGCAGGCCGACATAGAGCACGATGACGAGCATGGGGATGCCGCGGATCGTATCGACGATGAATTCCGAGCCGATCGACAGCGGATGGCGGCGATGCAGGAAGCCGCCGAGCGTCAGGAGGCCAAGTGCGATGGCAACGACGGCGAAGGTGATGCCGGCCGCGCGGTCACGGTCGTTCAGCGCCTCGACCTGCCAGAGGCGCGGCCAATCGGCAGGCACCGCGGCGGCCGGCAGCAGCGCGCCGCTGACGTCTTCCTTCTTCGCGACGGTCTCGATCGCCTGCTCGGGCGTGACAAAGGTGCGCACCGGCGTTTCCGTCGTCGGCCCGCCCTCGTACTGGCCGAAGCGCACAGCGCTGATCAGGCCGGCGGGCGTGTTGGTGACGATGCCGATCTTGCCGTCCAGCGTGCCGGCAAGCACATAGCTGTCGCGCGGCTGCAGCAGGAACCACGCCGACAGGGCAGCGAAGAGAACGGTCATGGCGATGAAGAGCAGAAGGCTCTGGCGCGAATAGCGCAGCTTCAAGAGCCCGACCCAGACGAGGCCGAGAATGGCCGCGAGAATATAGGCGGCGATCGCCGCACGGATGGTCGTCGCGAGGCCCGAGGCGAAAGCGAGATGGGCAAAGAGAAAGACGAAGACGAGGCCGGCACCATTGACGGCACCGAGGATCCACGCCCCTGCCCGGCCCGCCGCACTTTCCGATCGCGCCGGCGCACGGCTGCCGGCAAAGGTGAGGCCGAGGCCGGCGAGCAGCAGCACGGCATAGGCCGGCCAGAGCCAGGCCTCCACGCCGCGCACCATGAGGTCTGCGGCCTCCGTCAGCTGGCGCGGCGTCGCGCCCTTGACGACGAGATCGGACTTGAAGGAATCGACGCCGTTCGCCACCACCGACGCGATGAAGGGATGCACGAGATCGCCGGCCAGGATCGCCGCCGTCGCCAGCAGCCCGATAAGCCCCGCAGCGAGCGTCAGCCGCGGCCGGGCCAGCTTGAGGCGCGAAAGGACGAACACGGCGAAGCCGGCGGAAAAGGCGATGGCCAGAAGCAGGAAGCCCGGCACGAAGACGCCCGAGCCCAGCTCGATGCCGAGGATCGCGCGCAGCGAGCGCTGATAATCCGGCGAGGAGGCGAACAGATAGACGATGAAGGGCAGCGCGGCCAGGATGACCAGGTTGCTGGGTCTCACGCTTCTGACGAACGACATTGCGGCCTCCGGCGCCAGGGCGTCACGCCCGCGGCGCCGATGCCCTCTCAACTGCTTTTCAGCTCCGAAGCGGAACCCGCCGGAACCATCTGGACATGGAAAAAACTGCCGGAAGCGCCCGCACAGCGCCTCCGGCGACGGGACCTTACTTGAGGCCCCAGTATTTGGCGACGAGCTTGTCGAGCGTGCCGTCGTCCTTGATCGCCTTCAGACCTTCGTTGAAGGCGGCAATGTTCTCGTCGCCCTTGCGGAAAACGAGGCCGAGCGGATCGGATTCGAGATCCTTGATCGAGGCGACGAGCTCGCCGGCGAATTCGCGCTCATAGGCGGCGGCATTGGCGCCGTTGATCACGACGCCGTCGACGTCCTTGTTCTTGAGCGCGATGATGGCGGCGCTGAAGCTGTCATAGGCCGCGACGTTTTCCTTGCCGACGACGCCTTCGGCGACCTGCGCATCCGTCGTGTTGGCCTGGGCGGAGAGCCTGCGGCCCTCGGCCTTGAATTTTTCGAGCGTGATGCCCTGGTCCTCGGCGCGCGTCAGCACGGCCTGGCTGTTGACGATATAGGGATCGGAGAAATCCATCGCCTTCTTGCGCTCTTCGGTGATCGAGACGCCGGAAGCGACGAGATCGAAATTGCCCTGGTCGAGCGCGGCGAAGATGCCGTCCCAGCCGGTCGTCACGAATTCGGCCTGGCAATTGATCTTGGCGCAGATGGCATTGACCACGTCGATGTCGAAGCCGACGATCTGGCCGCTGGCCGGATCCACGCTCTCCATCGGCGGCGACGTCGTGTCGGAACCGACCTTCAGAAGCTTGCCGCCCAGATCGGCCGCATGAACGCCGCCTGCCGCAAGAACGGCCAGCGCCAAAGTCGCAACGAATTTCCTCATCTCTTCCTCCTCAACCGACGGCACCGCCCCCTACGGCCGGCACTCGACAAATTCCCCGGCAGACATACGAATGCCGCTGCCGTCCCGTTCACGAACCGTAACAAGGAATAAAAACGTTTTCAATAAGAAATATAAACGTTTTTATTCCGAATTTTTGATGCAGTGCAACAGGCCGTACCGAGCGCGCGATAAAGATGGAAAATCGTTGGGAAATCACATCAGACGGCTGGAGCGGGTAGCGGGAATCGAACCCGCGCGTTCAGCTTGGGAAGCTGACAGGCTACCATTACATCATACCCGCAGGGCAGCGCCGAGGCCGCAGTCATTTAACAGTTCGCGGAGTGTGTCAAGCGGAGGAGAGTGCGGGGATTACGGGTTTTCCTCGGCTGACCTCCGCCAACGATTCCCACACTTCCTATGCGGCGACCACGCCCACTTCAACTCGGGGGTCCTTAATCTCGGCGATGGGCAGCAAGAATGAATCTGCATTCTCCAGCATGATGCGCATGATCGAGGGGAGGGCCTTTTCAAACGCTCGAACACAGGCAGGATCAAACTGCGTTCCCGCCTTACCGAGGATATGTTCTACGGCCCTCTCGACACTCCAAGCCTCTTTGTAGGGGCGAGCAGTGGTCAGAGCATCAAAGTTATCCGCAAGAGAAACAATCCGCCCTGACAGCGGAATTGCCGATCCCGTGAGCCTTAGAGGATATCCTTGTCCATCCCACCGTTCATGATGACTGCCAGCGATTTCTGCGGCCAGTTGCAGAAGGCTCGACTTGGATTCTCGCAGGATATCGCATCCCACGGTCGTGTGCTTTTGCATCTCCGCAAATTCCTGTTCGGTGAGCATTCCTTTTTTGAGTAGCACCGCATCGGGGATGGCGACCTTGCCGATGTCGTGCATGGGCGCCGCGAGTCTGATATCGGAACAGAGCGTGGCTGGCAGGCCGAACTCCAGTGCGATGACCTCGGAGTATTCTCCGACGCGCTTGGTGTGCTTTGCCGTTTCCGCATCCTTATAGCTCGCAGCGAGTGTGAGCCGCTCGATGATCTCCTCCTCGCGAGAACGCAGCTCAGATACCGCCTTGTCGACTTCGGCTCTCAGCCACGCGGCCTTGTCGGCGAGCTTGTTTTGCGCATCGACGAGTGCAACGAGATTGCGCATCCGCGCCTGGAATTCGAGTGGATTGACAGGCTTTGTCAAAAAATCGATCGCGCCGGCGTCAAGTGCAGCCATGCGAACCGCCGTGTCGCCGTCAGCGGTTACAAATACCGCGGGTTTGCCACGATATTTCTCGAACCGGGAGACTTCGGTCAGAAGTTCGATGCCGTTGTACATCGGCATCTGATAATCGATGACCGCGATATCATAGTCCAGACGCGGCATATCGGTAAGAACGTCTTCAGGAGAGGTATAGGCCAGAGCTTCGCATCCGAGCTTCTCGACGAGCTTGGTCAGGAATACGAGATTGGTGCGATTGTCGTCGATCAGAAGTATGCGCATGATCACCCTTTCATTCACGCCGCCAAAAGGCATTTGAAGGCTTCTATGTCTTTCCCAAGGCCGGAGACGCTGTCCGGTGTCAAAGGCCGATGCCGCAGCCCGTGACAGGATTCGGCAAGAGCCTGCAGACCAATGCTGCTCGCGGCCCCTTTGAGAGTATGCAGGAGACGGTCCTGCAGGGCATCGTCGTCTCCACCGACGCAACCTTGCAGCTGCAGCATGAGCCCTGCCGCGTCGTCGAAGAAACTGGCAACAAGCTCAGCAAACCCGTCCTCGCCCAAAGCTTCAACCATCTCTTTACGCCTCTCTTCGAACTCGTTTCCGAGTTCGATTTGCTGATATGAGGGTGTTGCAGGCCGCTCGCGATCCGTCGTCCACTCGCCAAGCGCTTCGCGAAGCTTACCGAGCGAGACGGGTTTGGACTGAAACCCGTTCATGCCTACTGCGTTGCACAAATGACGATCATCTTCGGACGCGTTTGCGGTCATGGCGACGATGGGCACACGTCTGCGTTTTCCTGTTAACTTGCGGATTTGGCGCGCGGCTTCCACGCCGTCCATATTGGGCATCTGCATGTCCATGAGGATGAGATCGAAATCCTCCTCGTTAGCGATCTTGACCGCCTCAACGCCGTCGTTGGCCACGACCACGATCTGACCGAGATGCCTGAGGAAGCCGATCGCGACCTCTTGATTGACCTTGTTGTCCTCTACCAGCAGAACGCGGCGTCCTCTGGGAACACCTGATACCGGGGAGATTTGTGCAACCGCAGGAGGCGCATCTGCCACCTTGACTGGAAGCTCGAACCAGAACGTGCTTCCCACACCTTTCGAACTCGTCACCCCTATACTGCCGCCGAGCCGTTCCACAATTTCCTTGCAGATGGTCAATCCGAGACCGGTTCCACCGTACTTCCTACTGATCGTGGCATCGACTTGCGAGAATGGTTGAAAGAGCTTGACAACGCCCTCTTCGTCAATACCGATGCCCGTATCCGTGACATCGAACCGAAGGCGCATCTGCCCCTTTACATCCTGTTCGCTGATCTTGACGGTCACCACGCCATTCTTGGTAAATTTGATCGCGTTGCTCGTCAGGTTTAGCAGGACCTGGCGCAGCCGCGTCGGATCGCATTCCACGACAGGAAATGCCGCTTGCTCTGGAAAAACCGCCCGCAAGATGTTGCCATTCTCGGAGGCGCGGTCTTCCAGCATCTCCATGACCGAACCTACCGTCTCCTCGACAATCGTCGGACAGAGTTCTACCGTAAGCTTGCCGTGATCAAGTTTAGCGTAGTCCAGAATCTCGTTGATGATCTCAAGCAAGGCTTGGCCGGACTTCCTGATCGTCGCAAGGCCGTGTGTGACGGAGGGAGACGGCTTGGAAAGCTCTAGGAGCTCGGTCGTGCCGAGGATTGCATTGAGCGGCGTCCTGATTTCGTGACCCATCGTCGCCATGAACTGCGATTTGGAGCGGTTTCCGGCCTCTGCCGCGAGGTAGGATCGCTGAAGGTCACCCGCCATGGCTTCTAGGCTCAAACCAGCGGCCCGAACCGAAGACAGCTGTCGACGCAAGGACACGATAAGGAAGCCGACGCAGGCAACCAGCAGGGCGACGAGGCCCGCCGATTTCACCTGGAGCGACAAGAGGTCAGCGCGTGCATCCGCCCTGTCCGAGCTCACAGAGTTATTGGCATAGACAAGGAGGCTCTCGGTGTTCGAAAGCAACGGTTCCAAAGCGGTGTCAAGTTTGGCGAGGTCACCGGCGCTTATCGTCTTCGTCTGAAGATAGGTGTCGAATATACCCTCGAATTGCTTGATCGTTGCGCGGATCGCGTCGATGGCCGGCCCTGCGTCTTCGTCGCCACCAAACCGACGATCGAACGTGCCCTCCTCGAGGATGTTCATCCGCGAATAGAGAATGTCATACCGATTGGAAATGAGCTTCAACGCGTCCGCGGAGGCGTCTTTTTCCGCGATAGCGAAATGAACCGCCTCATGCAGTTTACGCGCCTCCCGGTCGAGCTGATAGATCGACCAAAGAGCGTTTTCTCGGATGCCATCCTGAAGAGTTGAATACCTGTTTGCGATCATGATGAAAATCGCAACCAGCCCGACCAGCAGTGCGGCCGCGAAGACCTGCAACAAAACAGTTGCCTTGCTCGCCTTGCGAATGGCTTCACTACTGGCGGGCTGGACGAGTTGATTCACTTCGTGACCTCGATTTCCTTGATTTGCCAGACCGAGCGGGAGAAGTATTTCTCGTTGTAAAGCGAACTGTCGATGTCAAACGGATAGATCAGGAACAGCGGCCCCTTGTCACGGATGGACATGGTTTCGCCGTTCATACGCGTGGCAAGCATCGTGTCGATTTTGGTGGCGTCTTCTATAGGCACATCGGCCGCATAGTCGTTGAGGGCCTTGACCTTGAGGGTAGAGCCCTCCGCACCGGCCGCCTCCAGTATAGACTTCAGCAAAGGCCCGGAAAATTCAATCTTACCCTTCGTCCAAGGCGTCTCCATGGTTCCAGATCGCCCAACGAGTTTTTCCAGCATAGCGAGGTCGAATTCAGCTGTATCACCAGCATTGGGATGAGCAAGCCGCGGCCCCTTTATCGTGAGAATAACGTCTCCGGTGGGCGCATCGAGAGCAAAGGCGGATGTAGATGTCAGGCAAGTCAAGGTCAATGCGGTCGCTATAATGTTCAGAACGGTAGTTTTCATAACGATTTTCTCCACCACGTCGGGCAGGCCGAACGCGTGCTTTCTTGCTGCTGCGGTGAGAGATTGTCAGTCCGACCACGGCCGCGTTTAAGCTGCCGCATTTGACGTCAGGTCCAGCATCATGCCGGAAAGGCTGGAACTCAGCCTGACACCCTGAATTGTAGGATAAATGTTTTCACGAAAGCTGAATCCAGTTTTTGCAAATTTACCTAACAGGTCGATTAGACAATATCGCCGCATATCGGCCAGATTAAACGCACACCTAAGAATATTTGACAATTATCAAGCGATAATTTTTAGTAATCCCGTCGGCATCCATCGCCACCTTCGGCCATACTTATTAAAAGACGCGTAACTAATTAGCCTCTCAAAGATTTCCTCTTAGCGCATCTCGCAATAAAAAGGAGCGGAGACTGGCATAGAAATAGACAACTGGAAACGGCATGTCTCGAAATCAGGCAAGGCGCATCAAAAAGCGTCGCGACCCGCACCACATCTTCAAAGCTCTCGCCTGCCCTCGTGCATCCCAACGCTTCATAAAATGCCATTGCTCGCACGTTAAAGACAGGAACCTCTACCATCGACCAGCGGTCAGAGCCGCGCTATGTAGAGGGCTTATTCCGATCCATAGCCTCAAAATCGGATGTTTACCTAGGCGTGAACCAAAAAATTCACTTCTGTCCTTCCAATTTCGGATCGCCAGCCAAACCCGGCTTCAACGCCTCCAAAACCATCGGCGGAAGATCAGCCATTTCGAGGTCCGAAAGCATTCGAGGATCGCTGCCATCAGAAAGAAATTGAGCTTCAAACGGTGAACCGTCCTCCATGGTACCGTTACAGCGAACCTTTGCCGGCACGCCTTGAAAAGGATTGTCATAGCGACATTTGCCGAAAGCCTTCGTCTCCGATGGAGGCACGCCCTCAATCCCTAGATTCCAAAAGGATCTTGTCAACGCGCGCTTCATCCGTGTCAGCAGAAGGGTTGGGAAGATCTTCCCCGCTGACGGTCAGCACAGCTTTATCGCTGATGAAAAAATAGAACCCGACACGACCATTCGCATGGCCGGAATTCAATATCTTGCCCTCGCAGGCATCCGAAAAGTCGCGGCCGGATGCAATGAGGACGCTACATTTACCTGTCAGAAGGCTGACGTCTACACGCTCTGCAGAATAGGAAGTCGCTCCATCACTGACTAGGCATGCAAATGTTAAAGCGATAGCGAAAGTTTGTGCCCGAGGCATTTTTGACGTCTCGCCGGGTTCGTTTGCTACATGAGATAACGATGATATCTTGAGCGCCTGATGTCGCAAAGCATGATATCCGAACGTCGGCAAAGCGCCGTCATTCCAGCCGTTCGAGCGATACTCGCGACTTCCTGAAAGCCGACATTGCTTATGACATTTCCTCAGAAATTAGGGCGACCAATTACGCACGCTAAAGTTAGCGGTACCCAGCCCGACCGCCAGGGATCATGTTGAGCCGTCTATCATCATCCCAATGGCCGCGCACCAGCGCTTCCTCCGCTTCATATAGCTCTTCCACGTCGGTGGTGACAGCCATTACCTTGTGGTGGATGTAGGTCACCCGCTTAGCCTCTAGTTCCTCCCGCAGCTTGCGATGGAACAACAGGTTGCTGCCCTTGCGCATCGCGCGTCGATGCTCCGCCCAGCGGGTCTTCCAGCTCCGCGTCGTGATGCCGACGTAGAAGTAGCCATCCACGGGGTAGGAGTTGCCCTCTCCGAAAATATGCTGGTAGAGGACGAACGACTTCTTCGGCCAACCAATCGGCGCGATGAGGAGGTGAGCAGGTGCCGAGAACAAGATGCTCGGTTCCGACACGTGCGCCGATGGCAGATTAATATCGAACCTGCGCGCCGCGGCCATGAGCGCGAGGTCGGTCACCAGGTCAAGTCGGATCACGGGCGACAGTATGAGCTCCTCAGCTTGTCGTGGATTACCGGACCTATAATCACGCCCGCCGATTGAGACGTGCCGGTGTCCCTCACGCATGCGCTGTTGCGGCGCGACGAACTTCAAGCCATTGCGCATCATGACTATGTGGAAATCTGGGATGGCGTCGCCAGCTTTGATCCGGATCACGCCACCTTGCTCTCGCGCGCTGTTAAGCCAGAACGTGCCATACTGGCCTGCTGCCGGTTTCATGGACACCGAGATAAGGTTCTCCTCCCGAAACCGGAGAGTATGAATGCAAAGACGGAAGTTTAGCCGCGAATACAAGCTTGAAGCGGTGAAGTTGGTAAGGGAACGCGGCGTCAGCGTAGCGCAGGCGGCCCGCGATCTGGATGTTCATGAGAATGTCCTGCGCAAATGGGTCAAGGAACATGGTGCTGATCCGAAACAGGCATTTCCCGGCTATGGACAGATGAAGCCGGAGCAGCTCGAGACTGAGAGGCTGCGCCGTGAAGTCGCGAAGCTGAAGGCGGAGCGCGATATCCTAAAAAAGGCCGCGGCCTACTTTGCAAAGGACGCGATATGAAGTTCGCCTTCATTGCAAAGCACCGTTCGATCTGGCCGGTGGCATGGCTCTGCGAAGCGCTGGGTGTCTCTCGTTCCGGCTTCCATGCCTGGCTCCATCGTTCACCGAGCCAACATGCCCGCTATGACGATGTTCTTCTGGAGAAGGTCCGGGAAAGCTTCAAAGTAAGCGACCGAACCTATGGTGCCCGGCGTGTCTGGCACGACCTCCTTGCCGAGGGCTTCTCCTGCGGCCTTCATCGCGTCGAACGCTTGATGCGCGAAAATGCGCTGAGGGTGCGACCGAGGCGACGCGGGCTGCCGAAAGATGGCGGTGAGCGCGCGGTCATCATGCCGAACGTGCTGGACCGGCAGTTCGAGGCGGATCGCCCGAACCAGAAGTGGGTGGCCGACTTCACCTATATCTGGACGGCGGAGGGCTAGCTTTACGTTGCCGCCGTCATCGATCTGTTCTCGCGCCGCGTCGTCGGCTGGTCGATGAATGTGAGCATGACGGCACAACTCGTCACCGATGCGCTGATCATGGCGATCTGGCGTAGAGGCAAGCCGGATGCGCTGCTGCATCATTCCGACCAGGGCAGCCAATATACCAGCGAGCAGTTCCAGAGACTGATGGCCGACCACGGCATCACCTGCTCGATGAGCCGGTCCGGCAATGTCTGGGACAACGCCGCGATGGAGAGCTTCTTCTCCTCGCTGAAAACCGAACGGACGGCACGGAAGGTCTATAGGACCCGCGACGACGCCAAGGCGGATGTGTTCGATTACATCGAACGCTTCTACAATCCGAAGCGTCGTCACTCCACGCTGGGCTATCTCAGCCCCAATGACTTTGAAACCAGGGTGGGATTAGCTTAACTCAGCGTCCGAAATACCGGCAGCAGGCCATGTCGCGGTGATCTTCAATCCTGACTGAGGGCACCCTACTAAGGACATCGGTCAAGATTAGACGATCTATTCGGCCCTTGCAGTGCAATTGCAGCACCGAAAGCAGCATTACAAATTCTTGTTGACCTGCTGCATACGCGTCAAACTTTCCCCAAGCTTCCCGTCACCGAAAAGAGCGGAAATCCAACCTGAAAGCTGTTTATGCATTGCCACTAGTTGATCGCCTTCGCTTGGTTCTACCAGGAAATCTGAGAGCTTCCGCTGCGCTAGCAGCAATGTGTTGGCGTTGCGATTTGCCCTGTCGTCAGCGAGCCTAACAACACCCCCCTCAGCGCGTGCGAATGGAGCACGCTCCTTAAGGATTCCCATAACGGAATCCCTCCCTTTCGCGTGAGGGGATGATTCTATCCGCATCATCAAGTCTACGCCACTTGTGCTTCCGTCTTCGAAGGGCACCCTGTGATCCCGATTATCGTAGAGGAAACCCAGAGTTATCGCGCCCTGCCATGTTGGCCCCATTACGATTGCGACCCGCCCATATTGGTTGGTAACTTCTGTCGCGTCCGTATAGATTGAAGGCAAGTTCCCCCAATCGAACTCTATCCGCAATTTATCGCAATAGCGCTCAAAACGTTCAATCAATTTCCGGCCCAGTAGGAAGCCATCGAGCATGGCATTTGAGATCGGCTGCCCAGGAGTCAAACCATGATGTTCCATGAAACCTGCAAGCTCCTGAGTTAACATACAACTGCCAGAAAACGCTTCAATCTTCGGGAAAACATGCTCCCAAAGAACCGCCTTATAAGTTGAGCGCTCAGGTGAATAAGTCCGAGCAACCTTATAATCTTCTCGCTTCGCACAGAGGAAGATAAGGAAGTTACGACCATTCACGCCAAATAATTTGTCGTATTTTTCGATTTGATTTCTATCGTATGGACTGTCCCATTTCACTTCCAAAATGGCGAGGAAAGGCTCTCGTCCGACAAACTCTCCGGTTACCTCGACGTCAGGGTAAATTGTAGAGGACGTCTCACTATTCATATATGACGCACGCGTGCTGAATTGAATACTATCGACATCAACCGCCTTACCGAGAAGGTCAGTCATCCAGCACTCGCACAACGCTTTGTTGCGACGGAGTACGTGGACGAATGCCTCTGTAAGAAAGTTCTCTTTGGGCGCAATGCTGTCCCGAAGCCGCCAAGGAAACAAATTTACCAAGAGATTATGGTTTGCAGTCATTCAGCTGACACTCATAAAAGCAGTGGATTTGGCGGACGTTAGATAAAATCGGTCAACGGCCACAAGCTAGCCAGAGCACGCTCAAGCATCAATGCGCCCAATAATACAACCGCCCTAATTCACAACTTTAAGCCACGATTCCGATCAGTAGAGCTTCGACTTAAACGAGTGACGATACGGCTTCTTCGAAATCGGACGTGTTCCTAGGCGAAATTGGATGAACTTCACCTCTGCCCTTCCAATTTCGGATCGACAGCCAAGTCCGGCTTCAACGCAACGTCCATGTTCATCAAGTTCAGCGTACAGCTTCAGCGCTGAGCGCTTAACCGCCCTACCAAAAGCACGTCTGTGAAATCAGCACGTCATTGACATCGCACATATAGATGTATATATAACACCTGTAACATGGAGCCAGTATAATGCCGAACGACCTGTCTGGATTGAATTATGTCCCTCAAAACTTCCGCGATCTTGCAGAAACCCCGATGGGTATTGAACTTTGGAGGTATCTAAAGCAACACGACAACCTTGTACGCATGGAAACGGCAACTTGGCTGGAGCGACCAGCCGTCGAACCGCTTGCACCGGGTTTGGTCGCCGAGTTCGGGGATAACATTCGCGACGACCGCACGAAACAAATGATCGGCCACATGACGAAACAGATTCTGGGTGCGATGGGCTACGAGATCGATCGCTCCTCGCTACGGATTACTCGCCCAAGTCTTTTCACAAGTGGAACGACTTACCGGATCAAGGGCGCCGCAGGCAGACCCATGAAAGTTACGCGGGAGCAGAGGGAAGCATGGCTCAAGAACACTAAAGGCAGTCCATTCAACGTTTGGCTTGACGCACAAGTTAAGAACACAGATGGAACCCTAGACCTCGAGAAGCTATACGCAGTGGCGATCGAGCACGGCGTTCATCAGCGGTACGACAAGCTCAATCCCGGCCAGCAACGTATGAACATCGGCATTCAATTGCGTAAAAAAGTGCCTTCTTCTGCTTATGCAGATTTCTCATAGGAGACGGCGAATGTATTCTATAGAACAATTGGCTGAAATGACGCTTGAGAAGCGAGACACGATCTATCGCAACTGCCTCAAATCGCCTGGACCGAAAGCGGACGAAATCTTAGCGAAGCTCAAGGCCACCGGGCTGATCTACGTCAAGCACAGGCCTGTGGTAGACGGAGATCCTGAATATCGGAAGATCGAGCTTATTATCAACAATCCGGCAAACGTGGAGAAAATGCTAGACGCGACAGCTAAGGGGCGACCTGCGCTTGAGCCGTTGGATCCATTGATCGCGTGCGAGCTTGGAGATGACTATGGTGGACACAACGAGACGACCATACTTGCGGGCTATCTCGTTGGCCAAAAGATGTACGCTTTGGGCTATGAAAAGCGGTCGTCCAAGCCGTTGAAAGGCTGCATAGCGAAGACTGCAGCAACTTTCAGGAAAAGGAAGGGTTCGTGACACGCCCATGATTAAGGGCATGATCAGCATTGTATAGAAGGCGTGACGTAAATAACGGAGAGGCACCAGTAGGAGAGCTTCACTGCCCTTCCAATTTCGGATTACCAGCCAAACCGGGCTTCAAAGCTTCCAAAACCGCCGGCGGAAGATCAGCAAGTTCAAGGTCTGAAAGCATTCGAGGCTCATTCCCGTCAGAAAGGAACTGAGCTTCAAACGGTGAGCCATCCTCCATGGTGCCGTTACAGCGCACCTTTGCTGTCACGCCTTGAAAGGGTCAGGCTGCATGATCCGTCACAATCCTGATTGCCTCGCTGATCGTGGCTTTGAAGGATATAGCCGTCACGCCCTCACGGACTTCATCTCTCTGCACTCTGGCAACTTTGTCTACCCCACGCACCAGTTGCAGAGCAGGCCCATCCTCATGCTGTACGATATGAGGCGTCGGGTCACTATATGCCTGCAAAATTGGTCGGCTGTATTCCAGCCACAGGCTGTCCATTCGACCTTTAAGAGCGGTTTCTGATACGCCCTGATGGTTCTTTACAGCAACGTCCACCCAGAGACCCAAGTAAATATCTACGATCTCACGGATTTCATCCTCAGGGATATCGGTAGCGAGCACGGCTGTAGCAACAATGCACGCGGAAAATGCGTCGATCTCCAAGACCATTAATGGTCCCATCCCCTTGTACTGATCGGTGATCTTTTCCGTAACCTCGTCTGTAAGGGCCAGTAATGAGGAGATGAATTTGGGATTTATCGATCTCAGTTGGTTGACCCTGTCATTTAGCTGCATGCCTTTCATGACCGCGTCGTCGCCGATTTCAGCCCGCAGCCTCTCAACGGACTGACGCAGTTCCGTACGAGGATCAGTTTCCTGCGTCTTTTTCTTAAAAAATGAGAACATTGAAGATCGATCCCTACCTATTACCGGTCTTCTGCTTATTTACCCGGTCTTTTTCGAGCTGCTTGAAGTCCAGGCCGTACCTCTCCTCAAGCATCGACAATATCCGCTGTGTGGTCGCGCCGATTGAAAAATGGTGTGCTCCAAACTTCACATACGAGCCCAGAATTTCCCCGGCGGACCATTCGGCGAACGCCTTGCGGCCTTCGCCTCTAAATTCCGAATACCAACCGCCGGTGTGGATCGTCCATGCCGTCGATTTGCCGCGTCCGACGGTATAGGTAGCCGATGTGAGGATGTGGGCGACTTCCGAATGGATTTCGAGAGGATACAGCGTTTTCTCAGCCTCCTTCTCTTGCTGGAAAGCCGCGCTAAGGGCGTCATTCAGGGCATGAGAGGGCTTCATTCCGTGAACTTTGCTCAGCAGTAGGTGATTGAGCATATTCTGCATTACGATCTTCTTCCGCTTCGACCGCTCCTTTGCGTATCGCTCGCAGAAATCAACATAGGCCCGCTTCTCGTAGTCGAGCATCTTGTCTGTGGTTGAAACAGATCGGCAGTATGCGATGACTTCTTTAGGAATTGGATCGGCGCAGATCGGAATATCGGTCATTCATACTCCCCCCAAGTATCGACCAGAGATTGCATAGAAACATCAATATTTCCAGCAATTTCCCTTGTTCCAATTTCCGCCGAGACTCACGATTTTGGGTGAAAGCCGAAAGTCGGCACGGCGGCAAATCCGACGTCGCGCCAATTTCTATAAGGTGCCGATCTGCATCAAAAACGTCGCGACCCGTAGAGGGCCTTATCAGTCATCATGCCGCTGAAGTCGCATTATGGAAGAAGCGACGAGACTCCAGCCATTTAAATTCGACGAGATAATTTTCCGCCACACTGGGGGCACTTGACCGCTGCGTTCATGACCTTCCGGTCGCACGAATAACACACTTTACCGAGTTCGAGCGGCGCCTCTTGCGTTTTGGGTACCCGACGAGAGAATTGGTGAGCAACACCAAATAGACCAAGAATAAGCGGCATGGCTGGAAGTAGGCCCAAAAACACCACGGCCACGATGAAGCCGTTGAGTCCCCAGACATAAACTAGTCCAAATGCCAAGATCGGAAATGCTACCGCGCCGATCACGATGTTTCCTCCACCAAGGAGAAATACGATTAAGATTAGAAGAGCGACTATTATAACGGTGCCCATTATTGTCCCCGCAACTTATGATGGGCATTCACCAATATTTCTTGTCGTCACCCTTGTCGAGCGACGCAGCACCAAAATTCTAAACTCTGGGGAAGCCCGCTCCGCAATGGCTGGGTTCACTTGGACGTTCATACCCACGATATCGCCGTCGACCACAACATGGCGCGTAAACGCCCGGAATATCGAGCATCGGCCAGCAAAACCACCACATACGGGATTACTAGCGAAATGTTTGCCTCGCACAGCAGTTACATCGTGTAACCGACATCGCGCCAATTTCAAAAAAACGCGGACCTGCATCAAAACCGTCGCGACTTGTACCCCGCCCACATCCTCAAAGCTCTCGCCTACCCTCCTCCAACCCGACGCTTCATAAAAAGCCATGGGGTGGGAAGCGGAATGGCAGATCTCAGACGGCCGGGCAGAGAAAGCTGCCCCTTCATCAGCGAACGAAACCGCTAAAGACAACGCTCGCTGACGACTAAATCCAATTCGCCTACGTCTTGCCGTCCCCTCATTTCAAGCCCGTTGGCAGCTCAGCGTCATTGTCAGACGAACACCGACTGTCGCGAAGAAGCCACCACTCTTGTCACACTGCTGAATGTTGAACTGATGGTCGCCGAATGCGATACGTAGTAACCAATGGCCCAACGGCGAGATGAGCGCGACATATGCAGTCACATTTCCCATACCTGGAGGCGGACATTGAACGGGCGCCGATCGTTTCGGGCAAAGCTCGCGCCTATGAACTTTATTCGATCGGCGAAAGTGGTTACCACATCGAGCCGGAATTAATTAATGAGGTTTTCAATGGACTAATGCCGATAGTGAAGCGTCACGTCGACAATAAATCGCGGTTATGCGCAGTAGCCCCTGGAGGCAATCCCTGGGCAATGTTATTGGCTCTTCACTTTTCAGTCCCACTCACAATCTTCAGGCCGCACATTGCGCCTTTAAAAGATAAAACAAAATGGAGCGATATTCCGTTTGCTGGTGGAGATATTTACGCACCCACTCTTAGTTCTAGTGACCGGATCATTGTATTGGATGATGTAATTGGAAGTGGCTCGGTGTCTGACAAGATTTTACGATGGTGCCGAGAGATGGACATACAACTCGAGTCTTTCATAACGGTTATAGATCGGAACACTGGCGGCTCTCAGAGGCTTGCGGGTGCGGGAATAAAGACCGAGTCGTTGATCACACTAACGCCTCGGGTAAGTCCATAGTCGATAATGTGTAAGTCGGCCCTCGTATTGTGGAAGCGAAACTGTCGCCAAGGATCTATAATCGTCGTTCCGGCACGGAAGGGCAAGGCCGCCATCGCGGGATCGTTGTATGAGAGGATGATCGTTTCTGCGAACGGTGCAGAGAGGAAATGTTCGGGCTCGACTACGCCAGCTAGCTTACCCTCAACCTCAAGGTAATGCGCAACTAACAATGAGTAGGAGCCATCCGTAAGCGGCACACCCGGCTTATAAAAGCGGCCAAGTACTAACACGTTACCACGAAAGCTCGCTGCATACTTCGCCAGGTTTCTCGCTTGATGCTCTCGCGCAATTGTCAAATAACCCGACAGGTCGTAGCCGAGGTGGTAGTGTTCCGCGAACCACCGCATCGCAATATTGTCTCTGGGATGGCACGGACCCCCATCACCCAGCCCGGGCTTCATGTATAGGTCAGATATCACTCTTTTCGCGCGCACTAGATGTCGCATAACGACGTCGGAGTCGATGTTCCCAACAGCGTTGGCAATGTCAATCACGCTGTTTGCGAATGTGATCTTTAGTGTAATAAATGTATTATATAGTATTTTTATCGTCTCGGCTTCCTCCCAAGTCACAACTTCCGCGTCAATCCCCAGAATTTTCAGACTTTTGTATATCTCTTGAGCACTGTCCATTTGCGCCACACCAGCAACCGCAACGTCCGGACTAGACAATCCACTATAGACCTCTCCCATTGCAGCAAAAGCCGGCATGTAAATCAGCTGCCCACCCGATAATAGCGGATAAATCTCGCGTCTTATTGTACCCGGTAGAACGGTCGAAATTACGATGATATTCGGTGAATGACACGACAGCGCGATCTCAGATACTACTTGGCGCAGTTGGTCGTATCCAAAATCCCGGGCCTCGCATTCTGCAATTGGAGAACTTCCATCATACCGGCTCTCATGCGGCGTGGGTACGCAGACGAAAACTGTTTCGCATTGACGCGCCAACGCTTGAAGGCTTGCTGCCAACGAAATCCGCGAACTTTGGACGTCGCTAATGTCAAACCCTAAAACGTCATTGTGCTCTGAGAGGTATTCAGCATATGGCAGCCCGAGTTTTCCAAGACCTACAAAACCAACCTTAGCCATTATCGATCCTCGACAGCCTCGAACGGCGGGGTGGGAATATAAGAGTCGAGCAGTGATGTGCATTCCGCCGCTAATATCCCGCCGGTTACACCGGGAAGACGTTTCCTATACCAATCGGACGTAGTAGCTATGTCTAGGTTCGAATGACCACAATGAGGATCTGCGGCCCCGAATACAATGTGGTCCACACGGCAGAAAATCGCGGTCGAAAAACACATTAGACATGGCTGGAGAGTGCTGTAAAGGACGCGCCGTTCTTTGCTCACTTCTCCCGCAAACCGAAGGTGCGTGGCGGCTCTTCGCATTGCTGTTTGCTCAGCATGCCCTAGCCAAGTACGTCCGCTTGTGTTCGAGTTATAGGCTTTGCTCACAAGCCTGTCTCCAATAACCACAACAGCGCCAATTGGGGGGTTTTTGAGTTGCATGGCTCGCCTCGCTTGCGCGATGGCAACTGACATGTAAAATTCATCTGTGTGCGATCCGGCGCTAGAAATCATGGTTTTCTCCATATAGATCGATGTGTTGACCTGCGATGGGGCAAGAAAATCGTGGGTTCGAACACGCTGCGATCAAGAAGGAGACACTCCCATCTTTGATACTCTATTTCGATGTCGCTAAACGGTATAGGCGAGTAAGAAGCTATTAGGGATGATGCGGGAGCCGGATCACATTGATCTATGGCGACAATGACATTGACGCCCCGAGGACCTGTCAGTCCCTGGATCAATCGAACAAATGAAAGCTGACTTCGCATCGGCAGTAGATGGAGAAACCCGTGGCATAGGACGAGGTCGAAGCTCCCAAGATGGAGATCAAAAAGTGTTAGCGCATCGGCATGTATCAACGTAACATTGCTCGCGCCAGCCAGACGCTGGCGGTACTGCTCAATTGCAACTTTTGAGCTATCTATGGCAAATATCTCTGACGCGATTGGGACTAGGGGCAACGTATTTCTCCCGTTGCCGCATCCGACGTCTAATATACGAGGACGATTTGCAAGTAGGTGGATAATCCACTGATAATGTATGCAAGGGCTGCCAAAGCTCGTGTTCTTGTAAAATTCATCCCATACGCTCGTCATCGCCATCAATCGTCCCGGCGAGTTAGGATCAAGTCATCTACTCCTTGGACTTCACCAGATTTTGTGCGCATGTACAGCATTCCGCCTCTCAATTCGCGCCCAGCACTATATATCTGGAAGACAAAAGACCCGCCGCCGTATATTCGGCTGCTCATTGGTTCGTAATTTAGAACAACGCAGTTGTTTACAACTGTTCCGACCACGCGGTACAATTTATTAGTCTGCGTTCCATCTGCATTCGTATTGATTGCGTTAAATGTACCTGAGAGGGCGTATCCTGATTGCCGTATTTCTATTGAAAATCCATAGTTGCGGTCACCATCTTTCCTATCGCCTCGCCAGATCCCGCTGACCGACAAGCCGCGATAAAATCGTCTTTGAAACCACGGAACAATAGAGTCATTCACAAACGTCGCCAATAGAAACACAATCAGCGACGATAGGAGACCGGACGCCAAGCCGACAATGATCTGTCCGCCTAGTGTCGAGATCAGTATTTCCTCCGTTGACATGTCCTTCCCTCCGTGCGACGCGATCGCCGAGTTAGTCCCGGTCAAGGGTTTCCGTCAATCGATTCAATTATATTGAAGTACATCCCAACGCTCAAGGCGATGCACGCGATCTAAGCTAGTGATGTCAGCCCTCTGGGTTCGCGGCTTGATGGAAGCGACAGACTTCAGATTTGGGGTGGCGAAAGCGGTGGGTTTAATGGCGGCAATGGGGTCGAGACCAGCCATAGGGATTGCCGCGCTTAATGACGGCGATTGAGCTTCGACCTCCAGAACCCGCCAGTCTCCTTCCGGCCCCAAAACGGAAATCGCGCCAATTTCTAAAAAGCGCCGACCTGCATCAAAACTGTAGCGACCTGCAACCCAGCCACATCCTCGAAGCTCTCACCTGCCCTCGTCCAACCCGACGCTTCATAAAATGCCATTGCCCGCACGTTAAAGACCGGAACCTCAAGCCAACGACCACCGGAAAGCACCGTGTTATGCAGTAGGCAGGAACCGATACGATTGCCCCGGAAGCGTTCTTCCACGAAAAGTGAAAATACTCCGCCGTCAGCCACTGCAACTACGCCGACGATTTCATCACCAACGACAGCGACCTCCGAAAGTGGCAGGAACACGTCGAGATGAGTCCCGATCGGATCATCAGCAAGGAAGCTCTCTACCGCCGCAAGCGGTAAATGCGGTGAGTACACCTCCAGCCAGCATCGCTCGATAAGCCGGTGAAGCTGATCGCGGTCGGTTGGAAGCGCACGTCGGAAATTGCAGTCGAAGTCGCCTGGGTCGGTCATATCGCTTCCTCTCCCGGCCGGGGTCGGATCGATTTCGCGTGACGTCAACAGTTCGGCTAGCAGGGCGAGCCCCGCAATATTATTGCGAGGCCCGAGCATCGAGGGAAAGACATCAATTAGCTAGCGTCGGTTGTCGAACCCTGGGGAATAACGATGTAACGCTCGTAGATCCGCTCCGAGTAGGAGTGGACGACATCATGCTCCAGGTCATCGGAATAGCCATCCTCATCCTGCTGCCATTGGTCATCCCGAATCAGGATGATTGCGTCCGTGGGGTCGCACAAGCCATCCGAGAGTTTCTGTGGATGACATGAGCCGCCATCATTGAGCGCGACGAACGAAAGCCGTGACCAGCGCTTTCTCCAGCGTGAGGCAAAATCAGCCGGTCGGCCGAACAGCGTGACGTGCAGGCCGGCTTCTAGCAGCTTCGTGGCCACTTCCATTCCCTCACGCGCCAAAGCGTTATAGATCTTAGGGAAGTGAATACTAGCTTCAGTCTTAATTTCAGCGACATCAATAAGCGGAATATGCGATTTCATGCCGTCAGGCATACGGGTGATATTAGCAGAATCCATCTGGATCTCCTTTTGAGGTAAACATCGGTTTGGGTTTCAGGCGCTTTCGTCCCGGTGCATACCATCGTTGAGCTTTGGCTCCGGATTGGCTTGCACGAGTTTGCTAGCAGATAAAAAAATTTGTTTACAAACGAAAAAGCATAATTTTTCGAATTATTTTAATTTCCGTAATTTATACGGAAGATCAATTCGATGAAACGAAAATAGCATCCAGACTTTTACGGAAAACGACCCAAATCAGCAGACATCTGGCGTCGGGTAGACCGCCACATCGTCGCCGATCGCCATCATCTCGGTATTGAAGCCGAGGAATTTCGATACGTACCCGGACACCCGCGATGGTTCTTTGCCATCGACGTTCATTGCGCCAATCGCCCTGATGTCGATCTGCCTGAACACGTCGCAGCTGCCGGATGCGATCTCGACCAAGCCCTGGCACTGGTCGCCGAAAGTTTTCATCTGCCCAGGTTGGAAAACCCATATCGTATGCAGATGCACGTTCTCGATCTCGCCAGCGTTCTTCCAGTACCGGGTATGGTTGACGTCAGCAGCAGCGATCATTAACGGTTGCTCCGATCGCCTACGCGCGTAATTGGATCCAATAAGTTTGCGACAAGCTTTTTTATAAAACCGGTCCAGCGCTTGGAATTCATGAGAACGATCAGACGGACTGACGTCCGTGGCAGGCTGTCGCCTGCCCAACTCTCTTCGATCGAAATTAAACGTCACCAGCAGCGCATTCCGTTGCAGGTACGATTCGGTCGGTTGCCATTCCACCTTTAAAGGCTCGACATACGATCGGATGATCTCATCGAACCATTTTGCGTATTCTTCGGCGTTCTTTCTGTAGCTTTTCACGTCCTTTCTCTAAGCATAGCTATATAAATGCCCCCGGATGAAGCCAGGAGGCTAAAGGTGGAGATAATAGGGTTGTTGCCAGCCGAGTATGAACGTCGGAAAGCAGCGGAAACCGTTGAAGTGTTATGATTATTTAGTGACGGCCAGATGGCTTAGATGGTCAATTTCGGACCCAAAGGCTTCCGCACAGGAAGAAACATAAAAATCGAAATAATGTCTCTGGCTGTGACCCCACGGAATGGCAACTCAATGTGCCATATTATTGGCTACCGCCCTCAACGGATACACCAATCGGCTTTGTAGAGACAACCTCCAACAGGCCGATAGCAAGACCCAGCTTTTCGTCTGACAAAGAGCTAAGGAGCGCGGTTCCTTGACGCACCAAAGCCCTACGTTCCCTCGACCCATCTACTAAGGAATCGATTCCCAGCATGGTTTCGATCGGCACGGCAAGTCCCCGACTCAGGGACAAAAGGGTTTCCAACGAGGGTACATTAACCCCACGCTCAATTTGAGAAATCGCGTCCGTAGTTCGCCCAATAGCATCCGCCAAATCCGCTTGCGTCATGTTTTTAACACGACGCAGTTCCTTGACGTTTGCACCTATTTCCTTCGCAGAAATCATGGCTGAACATCGCGAGGGCGCTCAGCAAAATGAAGAGATGCCCACTACCGTTATTCCAATAAGTTTCGTATCTTGCTACGATTTCAGTGGATTAGAAGTTGCAAAGCCACTACCGTTAACGCCTATGCTCCCTGCGGGGAGAAAGTCGAAGGGGTGGGAACATGAGATTTGCAGGAAACGTAATTTGGTTCGTGTTCGGTGGCGGAATTATCGCACTCGGATGGCTAGTTGGGGCATTTTTCGCTGCAATCTCGATTGTCGGACTGCCGCTAGCCCGCGCAGCATTCGAAATGGCCAAGCTCTCAGCGTTTCCGTTCGGAAAGGACGTCATCCATGTTCGAGAACTCGACGCAAAAGGAACAACTGCGGTTACCGCACTGACCGGAACCTTCGGCTTCATCATCAACGTCTTGTGGGCATGCACATTCGGCGTCGGGCTATTCCTCGGCTACATTCTTGCTGGCGTCATCAACTGCCTTTTCGTGATCACGATCCCGTTCGGTCTCCAATCGTTCAAGCTTGCAGGGTTGTCGTTCTGGCCGATGGGTCGTCGCGTCGTGACGGTCGAGCTGGCGAATGAGGTACGCCAGCGCAACACGTCCGCGAAGCTCGACAAAATTCGAGGAACGTCTGCTCCGGCGTGATCAATAACGTAAGATGGGACTTACAGACCGTGGATTGATCACGTCAATCCACGGTTCTTGCCATGCGAGGAACAATGGCCATGCAGTCTTTTCGAATGCCCAAAGCGCACTCTCAAATGTTGGCCGGGCTACTCTTGACCGCCGCCGGCATCGGTACGACCATCGACGTGCATGCAGCAGAGACGTTTGATGGTTTCGGCAAACTGGAATCAGCCTACGTCGCAATGGCGGGCGCGAAAGCATGCGATCTCGAATGGGACATTGGACCGCGCCTTCTGTTGATTGCAACACAGCATGTCAAGAAACTGGAGAAGGCGTCCGAATATCGCCCTCTTGAACTTAAGGTGTTGCAGGGGATCGCTGCGGAGCAAGCTCCCATGCTCGTAGCTCTTGGAGGTTGCGGAGACATCCTTGTAGCGTTCAAAGCGCTCGAACAGGACCGACCGCACCAGACTGAAGATCACATCGTCACCACGACTGATCAACAGCAAAAGGCTCCATTGTCTACCGACCAGCAACCTCTAGCCGAGGTATCGAAAGAACCCGAAACAACAGCGACTGACGATACCCAGTTGCCTATCGCGGCTGGTGCATATGTGCGGAAAAGGTCGTTCTGTGATGATCTTCGTGCCGGCCAACTGGAAATGATCGATTTCGACCTGGAAGAAAACGGTCGCAGCTTTTCGACGGGTGAGAACGCCTGCGTCATTTCCTCTATTAAGCCCCTCAGCGCGTCACGGTCGCAGGTTAAGGCGGACTGCGATGAGTTTGGTGAAACAAGCCAGATGACGTTCATGCTGGACAAGCTGCCGAGCGGAGACATCCGCATCAACGGCGATGACCATTTTTACTGCTCGATAGCCGCGACAACCGCGACGTATCAAAAGACCGTCGAAACCCTCATCGAGCAATGGGCTGACGAGGAAGAGAACTGCCGTGGTGGCAGCGGTGACGATCCGAGCACTTTGGAAGCCTGCGAACGACGTTCCGTTGTTTCAGCTCGCCTGGAGAGACTCGGCTACTGCTACGAGGGTGAAACAACGGCATCATCAGAATGGAAACTGTGCGCGGACATTCAATGAATGAGCTTCAACCGTACAATGTTTTCAAGGAATGTGGCTTTCAATAGCAGAAGCGACAAGAGAGTTTGCAGCAGCATGGCCGGTAGCGACCCACGTTGAGGCGATACGGACAATTGTAATTGCCGGATTTGCAGCGGCGAAGGAGTTTAACGCGGATACTGAGGCTCCGTAAGACTTCGTAGCGCAGACCACGATGTCACAGTTGTAAGTACCAAAAAGGGCTACTGCGTCGCGTACGTTTTGAGCGCTATCCCCGTCTTTCGCGACGCCGAGAATCCAATTTCCGCTTTTCTGGATAGGAAGCGTTATAAGTGCAGGGAAGGGAACGACGTTCACATTCCTGTGCGATTTCATAAATTCAATGATCGAACTGGTTTTTCCCGAGTTCGAGATTCCTTGAACGACAATCAATTTCTTCGGCACAATCGAACCTTTAAAGCGAAGCAAGCTATTCGTCTAAAGTGCACAAATGCTCACAGAATGCAACAAATGCGCGAACATAAAGGATGGAAATAGCGTTGCGTAGCTCCGCGCCATTATCGACTTCGGCAACGAGCCGCCCAGAAATTCAGCTATTATCGAAGGAAACCGGCCCACGTCGTTTCTCGACCTTTGCACCGTACCGGTTTCCACGCGGTCTCATCGCTAGGCAATAAGCTTGAGATGCTTACGCTCTACCGTCGCCGGTAAAATTGACCGCGTTCAGGGCGTTCACGATGTCTCTTGCCTTGCGCGTGACGACAGCCTGCTCGAGGTGAACATAGCGCATCGTCGTGCGGATATCGGTGTGGCCAAGGACAGCTTTGACTTCTTGGATCGTCAAGCCGTTCTGAACCAGCCTCGTAGCATGAGTATGCCGAAGCGTATGGATCGTGCAGTCATAGAGGCCCGCGCGCCGGAAAGCCTTGCGAATGGCGATTGCAGAATACCCCCTCCTTTCACCGGCCTTGTTCGCAAAGACCGTTTCGCCATTGGTCTCGCCTCGGACAGTCGACATGGGACGACCGTATGAAGGCGACGTTTGTTGCCCGCACCGGACGAGGGAGCGGCATTAGTGTCGCAGACGAAATCGAGAATCGCCTCAAAGAGGCCAGCCTCTTGCCCGGCAGCAAGAAGATCCCGCGATCGACAATGAACCGCCTTCTCTCAGCCGAGCTTTTCAGAAACCGGCTGGGTTTCAGTGTGTCGAAGGGGCGCTTCGAGTTCACGCACGACGAAAATGTGGCGCTTGGAGCGATGGCGCGCGTTGCCGACGACCTCGCCAACAAGCGTCTGGTGCTCGGCGATATCTGGGATGTAGACGGAAAGCGAAAGTATCTCGACGGGCTGGAACGGGAAGGAGTGCTTCCGAGCGCACATCATGCCGTGGCGGGACGTTCTGCCAGCGCGCCGGCCGCCAAGATGCAGAAGGCAAGCCGTCCTGCAGCACGCAAGCCGAGCAAGCGAACGACGCTCATACCGCAATTCGATTATGGCCTCGTATGGCCCGGCAGGCTGCAGCGCCACCGGCAGATTTGGGATGAGCTTCAGTTTCGCCTCACGCTTACAGAGCACCCGAATGCCATATCGGTTCTCTTTCGGGTGCTGCTGGAGCTAGCCATGGAGAATTACATCGCGCGTGCCGGCGTGACGGTGAACGATGGCGACAAGCTCGCGGCGAGACTTGTAAAGGTCGGAAGGCACCTTCGCGGCGCAGGAAAGATCGACGACAAGCAAATCGGTGTGCTGACGAAGTTTCAGCACTCGGACCAGCTAGTTTCAGCGGATACCTTGAATCGCTACGTTCACTCGCCAAGCTTTGCTCCCTCGCCCGAGCATCTCGCCTCGATGTGGGACAGCTTGTCAGATGTCATCTGTCGTTGCCTTGAGGCATGAGGATCAAAGGCTCTCAATCCTTCGCGATAGCAATATGAACGTCTGATACCTTTTCGCGGACGCAAGAAGCCGCCAGTCAGCCATCGGCCCCATAACCGAGGTCGCGCAGCTCACAACGAGCGCCGACCTGCATCAGAAACGTCGCGACCCGCGTTCCCCCGACATCCTCAAAGCTCTCGCCTAGCCTCCTCCAACCCGACGCTTCATAAAATGACATTGCGCGCAAGTTAAAGACAGGAAACTCAAGCCAGCGGCCACCGGAAAGCACCGCGTTATGCAGCAGGCATGAACCGATCCGATTGCCGCGCAAGCGTTCAGCAACGAACAGTGAAAATACCCAACCGTCAGCCGCAGCGACGACGCCGACGATTACATTGCCAACGACGGCGACCTCCGAAAATGGCAGGAACACGTCGAGATGCGTCCCAATAGGATCCTCAGCGAGGAACCGCTCTATCGCCGCAGGCGGTAAATACGGTGAGTATACCTCCAGCCAGCATCGCTCGATAAGCCAGTGAAGCTGATCGCGGTCGGTTGGAAGCGCTTGTCGGAAATTGCAGTCGAAGTCGCCTGGGTCGGTCATATCGGATCCTCTCCCGGCCGGGGTCGGATCGATTTCGACTGACGTCAACGGACGCTATTACCCTCCCAGCCGCTAAGCCTGGGAGGGTAGCTCTTTGTAGGTTTGCCCAGCTTTACGCCGCATCCAGGCTGCGGCCATCAAAAACGTGCAAGGCCATAGGCTGGTCAGGGAACTGTTCTACAAGCGTTCCAGACGGTCGCAGAGTCCTCCGCTTACCCGTGACCGAGGCACGAGCAGTAATATAGAAGGACAGGATTTCGTCCTCGGGCCAAGCGAGATCACTGTCCCTTTCCCAGTAGTCAGGGCTCGCAATGAAAAAGATAGCGTCGAACTCTTTGAGCAAAACCTCAGTGGCTTTCGCCCACACAGTGTCACTGTCTATCATGTCACTGAAAACAGTCATTTTCTCGTTGAACCGTCGATACTGCGGAGGCAGCAAGTGCTCTTCACAGAACATAAGCACGCGACAGCCTTCCTCAGCCACCGCATTCGCTAACGTGTAGCCCTCCCCTGGAGGAGCAATGACAACATACGGAATGAAAGACGGGCTAGATTCAGACATAAGGGATAGGATAGCAGAATCCACGTGGATCTCCTTTTGAGGTTAATATAAGTTCGGACTTTTGGTGCTTGCGTCCCGGTGCATACCAGCGTTTAACTTTGGCTCAGGATTGGCTTGCACGAATTTGCTGACAGCTAAAAAATTTTGCTTACAACGAAAAATTATAATTTTCTGAATTATTTTCATTTCCGTATTTTATATGCCATATTAATTCGGTGAAACGAAAATAGCATCCAAACTTTTACGAAAAACGACCGAAATCAGCCGACACCTAGCGCCGGGTAGACCGTCACATCGTCGACGATCGCCATCAGCTCGGTATTAAAGCCCAGGAATTTCGATACGTACGCGGACACCCGCGATGGTTCTTTGCCATCGACGTTCATTGTTCCGATCGCCCTGATGTCGATCTGGCGGAACACGTCGCAGCTGCCGGATGCGATCTCGACCAAGCCCTGGCACTGGTCGCCGTGTCGCGCGGGAACTGACGACACTTGTCGAGCGAAGGGGCAAGCTCGGCATGATTGTTTCAGATAACGGGACCGAGCTGACCTCAAATGCCATCCTGCTTGGTCAAAGGATCACAAGGGCGAATGGCACTACATTGCGCCGGGAAGACCGATGCAAATTGGCTATGTCGAGAGTTCCAACGGCCGCATGCGCGACAAGCTGCTCAACGAGAGCCTGTTCTTTGGGGTCGATCATGCCCGCAGCGCCATTGCGGAATGGGCCGGCGATTAAAACAATTTCCGGCCGCACTCATCGCTTGGATACAAGACCCCTGCGGACTGTGCCGGAATCATCGCTGCAACCGGCTCCAACGCCGCGCAATGTGGAAGCTTCGCGTTTCCACCGGTTGCTACCATCACGCCAACTGGCATATCAAAAACCGCCGAGGCTCTAATCGCAGCCGGATGAAACTTCCGTGGCAGGTCACTCTGTACTCAGCTCACCGCGCGTGGCTGTTGACAGTTTTTTGGGGTGCGACTACCTGCTGTGCCTACTTGTCATGGTCCGAAGGATGCCCGCCCCTGAGGGTGCGAGAAATCATCGTCAAACATTCCAAATGCACGAGAGCCCGTGAATGCTGACTGCTATTATT
>NZ_JBLZPK010000012.1:0-73385 GCF_049199905.1 Shinella sp. M27 | reverse complement strand
TGTCCTCGATGCCGTTGAGCGAGCCGTCGGCACGCATGTCGGCGAGGATCGCATCGGTGGGCGCGACGTTCTTCGAGCCCTTCGGGAACAGGATCGCCACATCGCCGCCGACCGGATAACGGCCGAAAACCTTCAGCGCGCCGTTCGAGGCCGTGGCGCGTGGCAACGCCGTTTCGGTATCGGCCAGCGCGGCGTCGATCTGGTTGGCCATGAGCGCCGCCCACATGTCGTCGTTGGACTGGAAGATGCGCAGATCGCCGGTGAGCTTCAGCTTCTCGCGCACGAACTTCTCCTGCACCGAGCCGAGCAGCACGCCGATGCGCTTGGCGCCCAGCGTCTCGGCGGTGACGTCGCTGCCGGCCTTGGCGATCACGCCGGTATCGGTGAAGCGATAGCTGCCGGAGAAATCGACGGATTTCTTGCGTTCCTCGGTCGGGAAGAGGTCCCAGATCGACATGTCGAAATCGGTCCCCTTGCCCGTCACCAGCGACTCGAAGGAAGCATTCTTGACGACGATCTTGCCGAGGCCGCCGCGATTGGCGATTTCCGCGCCGAGGCAATAGAGATAGCCGCCGTCGATGGTTTCGGGCGTATTGCCCTGGTAGGCCTGCGGCGATGGCAGCGGCACGGCGATGGTCAGCACGCCCTCCTGCGCCGGCGTCAAAGCGTGTTTGGCGGCGTCGGCGTGCAATTCGCAACGGCCGAAAGCGCCGTCTGCCGCCATGGCCGGAACCGCGGCAAGCAGAACCACGGAGGCCAGCAACGTCTTGATGGATACCTTGCTCATTATTCGTTCTCCCCTCAGGATCGAGCGTTCATTCTGGTATCGATACGCCGAACCCGGACATCCGGATTCGGCATGGCAAATGCGTCAAACAAGCGACGCCACGACCGTTGGCACGCCGTTTTCCGGCGTGGAGGCGAAATCGCCGATGGAATATTCCGCGCCGAGGACCTCGACCACGCGCAGCCGCTCGTCGCCGGCCGCAATCGTCGCGCCGAGCGAGACGCTGCCGCGGCCGACCTTGCGTTCGGTCAGCTTGTAATCCTTGATCGTGTTGCGGCTGATGATGTCGAAGGACTGGAAGCCAGCCCCGTTGACCTCCGGTACCGCCCGCACCTGGTAATGCGGGAAGAGTTGCAGATCGGCCCAGGCCTCGCGGCTGACGGCGGGGTCGAAATCGACGGCGATGTCGAACATCACGTCGTCATAGAGCGAGGTGCGACCGCGCATGCCGGTTTCCGTCTCTTCCATTTCGATACGGGCGAAATGCTTGGGATAGCCCCACAATTCCCGCCCACCGGCGACGGTGGTATGCTTGTCCTCATATTCGAAATAATAGGTGCCGCCGACATGCTCGCCGTAGCGGATGGGCAGGATGATCGCCGCATCGAAATAGGTGCGACCGGAATTGTTGCCGAAATCAGCGATCGACACGACGAAGCGGTCATCGGCCAGTTCGAAGGGCAGCGGCTCCAACAGCCGTTCCATCTGTGTGCGCTCGCCGCGGCAATAGACCGAAAGCGTCTTCAGGCCGGGGCAGGCATAGGTGACGTTTCCCGGTCCGAAGCGCAGGAAATTCCAGAATTGTAGCGGGTCGTATGGTTTCATTTCGCTCACTGTCGTTCAGAACCTTGTTGCACTAACATTTCAGATCAATTTTTTAAGACTGTCAAGTGCAACGCTCGCCGCAGAATTTAAGTTACCGCTCAATGCATTGTTTTTATTGAAATCTTTTATGGTCCTTCCGCTAACCCACTTGGGAGGCGGCGTTGAAATAGTCCCTCAACACCACATCTGTCGCGGCTAAAATCGCTTGACGGACCCGAAAGCTTCGCTATCAAATTCACTTGAATGAATTTTCACATTAATATTTTCATTCGCTATCGTCTCTTCGTACAAGGCCGAGGACAGCCATGACCCGCATTCCGCTCCACAATGCCAACAACATGCCGCTCCAGGCGCCGCTGATCCCGGATCCCTTCGTACCCTATGAATGCCCGGGCAACCGCAGCCTCAACGCCATCTGCCAGGGCGATCCGGCAATCCTCGGCCAATATCTGGAGAACACGCCGTTCACGCTCGCCGGCGACCGGTTCCTGGTTTACGTCTCCGACTTCACCAATTGCCGGAAGGCCCCCTTCATGGATGCCGGCATCGTCATCCCGGTGCGTTTCGGCGATCGCGAAGGCGGCTATTTCCTGTTCGAATACGAGGACAATGACGCCGCCATCGCCGCCGGCCGCGATCTCTGGGGCTATCCGAAAAAATTCGGCACGATCGAGCTGACCGAACGCGCAGGCGGCGCAACGGCAAGCGTGGTCCGCCATGGTGTCCCGCTGATCACCATCGACTGCACCTTCGACGGCACGCAGGCCGAGCCGCTGAAGACCACACCGCATCTCAACATCCACATCCAGCCGGCGCCCGATGGAAAGATCCTCAACAAGCGGGTGATCGCCCGCGATACCTCGCCGGATTTCCAGATGACCTCCTGCCATTGGGGCTCGGCCGCGGTCTCGCTCGGCGCACTCGCCACCGATCCGCTCTCGCCGCTCGGGCCGGTGCAGGTTCTGGCCGCCAATTATGTGATCGGCGATTTCTTCGCCACCGAAGAGAACGGCTGGGGCAAGACCATCGCCGACCTGGTCACGAACGGCGTTCCGGCGGGAGGCGCTTGATATGACCGAAGTCGCGACGAACGGCGAACTGCTTCTGGTCGGCTGCGGCAATATGGGGCGGGCAATGCTGCAAGGCTGGCTCGCGGCCGGTTTCATCCGCCCAGACGATGTGCATGTAGTCGAGCCGGCGGAGGCGCTGCGCGCCGAGGCCGCCGCGCTCGGCGTGAGGACCTATGCATCGGCCGAGGCGCTGGATGCCGGGTTCAAGCCGGCGACCGTCGTTCTGGCGGTGAAGCCGCAGGTCATGGCGGTGGTACTGCCGGCCTACCGGTCCCATGTGACGGAAAGCGTCGTCGTCAGCATCGCCGCCGGCATTCCGGTTTCGGTGCTGGAGACCGGCCTTGCCGCGGTGGCGGCGGTGCGGGCGATGCCGAACACACCGGCCGCGATCGGCAAGGGTTCCACGGTCATCTTCGCCAATGAACACGTGAGCCATGAGCAGGCCGAACGGGTGGCAAGGCTCCTTTCCGCCGGTGGCGCGGTGCATTCCGTCGAGCGCGAAGCGCTGATCGACGCGGCCACCGCCCTGTCCGGCTCGGGGCCTGCCTATGTCTTCCACTTCATCGAGGCTCTCGCCGAAGCGGGAACACAGCTCGGCCTGCCGCCGCAAACCGCCTTGGCCCTTGCAAGGGAAACCGTCTTCGGCGCCGGCGCGCTGGCGATGGCCGCCGACATTCCCCCTGCCGAACTGCGCCGCCAGGTCACCAGCCCCGGCGGCACCACCGAAGCAGCGCTCCGCGTGCTCATGGAAAACGATGCCCTGAAAGATCTACTCGGCCTCGCGGCAACCGCAGCGCATAGTCGCGCTGTCGAGCTTGCTGGTGAGGCATGACGTTGGCCTGGCCAACATACGAGCCCAGACTGCGCATCTTCATCGGACTTACACTCGCCGTTCATCGGGAATGCAGGACCCGGCTTGTATCGAACCATTGCATCCAATAGCGTTGCCGAGCTGCTGGTACACCCCTATCATCGCAGCATCGGTTATAGCGGGTTGCGACATTTGCTTCCGACCCGACGTCATCACGAGGAGTTTCCTTTTGCGCTACATTCGCCCGAGTTCGTTGGAGGATGCCGTTGGTCTGCTGGCCGAGGCGTCAGGCAAGGCCGCGATCCTGGCCGGCGGGAGCGATTTGCTGGTAAGAATGAAAGGCGGTTTTATCGAGCCTGAACTTATCATCGACATCAAAGCCATAGACGCCCTGGGACGCATCGCCGAAAGCGACGAAGGTTTCGTCATCGGCGCCGCGGTGCCTTGCGCAGTCCTCGGTGAGAATACAGCCCTCCGGCGCGCTTGGCCCGGCGTGGTGGAAGGAGCCAGGCTGATCGGTTCCAAGCAAGTGCAGGGACGTTGCACCATCGTCGGAAACCTCTGCAACGCGTCTCCGGCGGCGGACAGCGTGCCGGCGCTGGTGGCGGCCGGCGCCAAGGCTGTGATCAGAGGTCCGGCCGGTTCCCGCACGGTTGCTGTCGAAATGGTGCCGGTCGCTCCCGGCAAAACATCGCTTGCGCCCGGCGAGATCATCGAAGCCATTCTGCTCGACAAGCGCCGGCCATATTCCGGCGACGCCTATCAACGGTTCACCCCGCGCACTGAGATGGACATCGCCGTCGTCAGCGCCGCGGTCAATCTCACCCTCGACGAACAGGGCGTCGTCGAGTCGGCACGCGTTGCGCTCGGCGCCGCGGCACCGACGGTGCTCTTGGTCGAAGAGGCGGCCAATATCCTTGTTGGCTCCCGCGTCGACGGCAGCACGCTGGACCGCCTTGCCGAGGCCTGTTCCGGCGCCTGTCGCCCCATAGACGACAAGCGAGGCACTGTGGAATTCCGAAAGAAAGTCGCGGGCGTGCTGGCCAAACGGGTCGCGCTGACCGCCTATCAACGTGCAGGACAAAAGTGATGGCAGGCATAGCAGTTTCGACGACAATCAATGGCGATCACGCCGAGTTCCTCTGTCATCCCGACGAGACACTGCTTGACGTGCTGCGCGAACGCCTGGGGCTCATGGGGGTGAAGGAAGGGTGCGGCACGGGCGACTGCGGCGCCTGCAGCATCATCCTCGACGACCGCCTGGTCTGTTCCTGTCTGGTGCTCGGGGCAGAGGCGGAAGGCCGTCAGATCGACACCGTCGAGGGCATGGCAGAGGGCGACAAGCTTCATCCTTTGCAGCAGAAGTTCCTCGAGCATGCCGCTTTGCAATGCGGCATCTGCACCCCCGGCTTTCTCATCGCCGCCAAGGATCTTCTGGCTAAAAACCCGGATCCGACCGAGGAGGAAATACGCTTCGGCCTTGCCGGAAACCTCTGTCGCTGCACCGGCTATGACAAAATCGTGCGCGCCGTTCAGGACGCCGCCAGCGTTATGAGAGGAGCATGACCATGACTTTCGATCCCAGCCACGCGACACGCAGCTTCTCCTCCGTTGGTACGCGCCCCATCCGCCCCGATGGTGTCGACAAGGTGACCGGCCGTGCACGCTACGGCGCCGATTTCAACATGCCCGGCCAATTGATCGGACGGATTTTGCGCAGCCCGCACGCCCACGCCGTCATTCGCAAGATCGACACGTCGAAGGCCGAGCAGCTTCCCGGCGTAAAGGCCGTGGTGACGGCGGCGGACCTGCCCGATCTCACCAACGGCGACGCGGCAATGTATGACATTCTCGACAACTGCATGGCACGCCGGAAGGCGCTCTACGACGGGCACGCCGTGGCCGCCGTGGCGGCGATCGATGCACGCACCGCCAAGCAGGCGCTGAAGCTCATCGACGTCGAGTATGAACTGCTGCCACACGTCACCGACGTTGATCAGGCATTTGCTGCGGATGCTCCGCTCATCAACGACACGATCATCACCGCGGGCGTCGATCCGAAGCCGGATCGCGCTTCGAACGTTTCGATGCGCAGCCAGTTCGGGCATGGCGACGTCGATGCCGGCATGGCAAGGGCCGATTTCGTGGTCGAGCGGACGTTCAAGACCGAACAGACCCATCAGGGCTATATCGAACCTCATGCCTGCGTGGCCAATGTCAGCTCGGACGGCACGGCGGATCTGTGGGTATGCACGCAGGGCCACTTCGTCTATCGCCAGCATTGCGCACAATTGCTCGGCCTGGAGGCCTCCAGGCTGCGCGTGACATCGTCAGAAATCGGCGGCGGGTTCGGCGGCAAGACGCATGTCTGGGCTGAACCGGTCGCGCTCGCGCTGTCGCGCAAGGCCGGCAGGCCGGTCAAGCTGGTCATGACGCGTGACGAGGTCTTTCGCGCAACCGGCCCGACCAGCGCCACGTCGATCGACGTGAAAATCGGCGCGCTGAAGGACGGAACGATCATCGCCGCGGATGCGACGCTTCGCTATTCGTGCGGCCCCTATGCGGGATCGTGGGCCGAGGTCGGTGCCATGACCGCATTTGCCTGCTACAAGCTCGAGAATGTCAGGACTGTCGGCTACGAAGTGCTAGTGAACCGGCCGAAGACTGCGGCGTACCGCGCGCCTTCCGCACCGATGGCGGCGTTTGCAGTGGAAAGCGCCATCGACGAACTCGCCAGGAAGGTCGGCATGGATGCCGTGGACTTCCGTATCAAGAACGCCGCACAAGAGGGGACCAAGGCCTCTTACGGTCCGGTCTATGGCCCGATCGGCATCGGCCCGACATTGGAGGCCGTGAAAAACCATCCGCACATGAAGGCGCCGCTCGGCAAGAACCAGGGGCGTGGCATGGCATGCGGGTTCTGGTTCAACTTCGGGGGCCAGACATGCACCGATCTGAATATCGGGATGGATGGCACGGTTTCACTGGCTGTCGGCACGGTGGATGTGGGTGGTTCGCGCGCGTCGCTATCCTTGGTGGCCGCAGAGGAACTCGGGATCGACTACGCGCAGGTCAGAGCGGTGATCGCCGATACATCAAGCCTCGGCTACAACGACATGACCGATGGCAGTCGCGGCACTTTCTCATCCTCGATGGCCACCATCTCCGCCGCGCGCAACGCAATCAAAATTCTCCGCGCACGGGCGGCACAGATGTGGGACATTCCCGTCGATGACGTGACCTGGGAAAGGGGCCATGCCGTCGCCAAGGGCGAGACGCACGGAAATCTTCCGAAACTGTCTTTGAAGGAGATTGCGGCCGCATCCGGCACCACGGGCGGCCCGATTGCCGGTCATAGCGAGATCGTGGCCGACGGCGCGGGCGTGTCATTCGCGACCCATATCTGCGACATCGAGGTCGATCCCGAAACCGGGGCCACCAAGGTCATACGCTACACCGTGGTGCAGGACGCCGGCAAAGCCGTGCATCCGACCTATGTCGAGGGTCAGTACCAAGGCGGCGCCGCGCAGGGCATCGGCTGGGCGCTCAACGAAGAATATATCTACGGCAAGGATGGCCGGCTGCAGAATGCAGGCTTCCTCGACTATCGCATTCCCGTGTGTTCGGACCTGCCCATGATAGACACGCAGATTCTGGAAATCCCCAACCCCAATCACCCCTATGGGGTGCGCGGCGTCGGGGAAACCTCCATCGTTCCCCCGCTTGCGGCCGTGGCCAATGCGGTGTCCAATGCGGTGGGCGTGCGGATGCAGCATATCCCCATGTCGCCGCCGCGGATCCTGGCGGCGCTCGAAGCATAAGGAGGCCCGATGGTCGAGGTGACGCTCTGGGGTGCGCTCGCCGCAGCGGCCGAGGGCAACAGCAAGGTCGAGGTCGAGGCAAAAAACATCAGGGAACTGTTCAAGAGGTTGAGCGAACGGTTCCCTGGGCTCGTACCGCTGATGGATCGTGGGATTGCAGTTGCGATAGACGGGACGATCTATCGCGACACATGGTCGAAGGAACTGCCGACGGGTGCGGAAATCTATCTTTTGCCCAGGCTCGCGGGCGGGTAGTGCTGACAATAAGATCGCCGCGTCGAGGTTAAGTTGGACATCATAGCCTCGATGTCGTGGTGTCATCGCCCTCGACGCTTTGCTTAGCTCGGCGCATTGTGGGCGATTGGAAGACACATCATCACGGTTGCAGTTTCTTCAGATACGCGAATCCTCATATGCTTATTCACGAAGGCGACACCAGAACCCACGCGATCGACGTGATGCTAGCCTCCATTCTGTCACTCGTGGCAGGCAGCGTTAACAGCGCAGGCTTCATGGCGTATCACTTCTTTTCCGCCAATATGACCGGCAACATCTCGATGGCGTCCGAACTGTTGGCTGTTTCCCAGTTCGATGTGGCGCTCAGCTTTCTCACGATCGTCGTGATGTTCATATTCGGCGCTTTCGCAGCCTCCGTCTTCATCGAGGTCGGCAAGAGGCGGCAACATCGCAATATCTACGCCCTGACATTGATCGTTGAAGCCGCAATCCTGGTACTCGTCGGACTAAGCTCCGTCGGGACGACAGCGATATCGAATGGTACGGTGCTCGTAGGGCTCCTGAGCTTCACGATGGGCATTCAAAACGCCGCATCGACAAGGATCTCGGGCAGTCGTGTGCGAACGACCCACGTCTCGGGCGTGGCAACCGACATCGGTGTGGGTCTTGCCATGCTTGCAAGCGGCGAGGCGAATGAGAAAGCGGCGGTCCTGCGCCGTTTAAGCCTCCATCTCGCCACCGTTGCCGCTTTTGCGATTGGGGGCGTTTTCGGGGTGATCGGATATCAGCACTTTGGAAGCGCAACATTCGCTCTGCTTGCTGCACCGCTAATCGCCTTGAGCACGCTATACCTCAGATAGCGAGGCGAAATTCAGCTTATTGAAGGCCGAAACGACCGTAGTCGCGGTTACCTTTGGAATCTATCGCAAGGGGCGGCTGGCCTCGCGGACGCGCTCGACCCACGCCTTCATTCCTCGCTCGTCGTATCCAGCGCCTTGAACCTCTTCCCGGTCAGCGTCTTCCCCGGCCGACACTTGCCGCGAAGTTAGAGCGGCGAGAGCGGAAAACGAACTGCCGTCAGTCAACCTTCCGCCGGGACCGAGCATCTCCGACAAGCCTCCTGATCATGGCTACCGGCCCGGTCTCTACGAGTCCCGGCAGCCTCTAGCCCTTGGCAGAGACCATATTGCCGTAGACATAGGCTTCCTGATGCCAGGCCAGCGCCTCGAAGTGCTGGTCGACCAGGTGCGCCGATCCGTGCTCTGTCTCGAGAAACATGCCGGCGATTTTGGCGTGGACGCTCGCAGGCTCACGGTCAGCGGCCATTCGGCAGGAGCGCACCTGGCGTCTTTTCTCGCGGCGACAGGCCCGCAGGAGACGGCGAGATCATCCCTTCCCTCTATCAGTGGGCTTATGCTCGCCAGCGGCATCTACGATCTATCTGGAATTCCAGACAGTTTTCTGCGGGACGAAGCCCAGATGACGGCGGCGGAAGCAACTGCCTGGTCGCCTCTGACGTCAAACAAGCTTGCTTGCCCTCAACGGATCATCGCGTTCGGCTCAGAGGAAACTTACCCATTCCACAAGCAGGCGGCGGCCCTGCATACGCAGCTCCATGCTCAGGACAGCGCCTCCGAACTCCTTCCAGTGCCGAGCCTGAACCATACGAGCGTCGTGCTGGATCTGGCAGATCCCGCCGGCTATTTGGGCGGCCGCGTCGCGAACATGATCTCATCGCTTTGATGATTGAAAGCTTTTGTCTGAGATCAACGCTTTATAGCCAGCCTCTTCTATGATTTCGGTGACATGAAGCGAGAGGGTGGGCCTGGTGCGGCGGAAAATGGACGATGGGGCGTATGATCCAATTCAACACGGCATCGCCCTATGTGAATGCGCGCGGCCGGCTACGGAAGTGTCTGAAAGCAACGGGTGCGTGACGGCGTCGTAGCTGAACCCTCTAGTGGCGGGTCGCCTCCTTTTCGCGGTAGCTGGCAAGCATGAAGAACACCAAGACGGTGAGGATGCCGATCACGCCGGCGGCGGTCGACAGCAATACCGAGTGGGTCGCGCTGAAGGCATCTTTCCCGGCATCGATCAACGTCGCCGCCCGTTCGACGCCAAGCCGATGGGCGACGAGATAGGTGTCGCCAATCGAGCGTGTGGCCTGCTCGGCCTCGTCCAAGGCCAGGCCCTCGGGGACTGCGATGGCATGACGATACGCTGCCGACATGAAGACGCCGAACAAGGAAATCCCCAGGCCGGTGCCGAGTTCATAGCTCGTTGCCTCGAGTGATCCAGCCGCACCACCCTTGCTGGCCTCCACCGAGCCCATGATCGCGATGGACGATGCGGTGAGGCCGATGCTGAGCGTCAACCCCAGCACAGCCAGTAATACCGGAACGATCAGTCCCGGATCATGAAAATCGCTTACCGCAAGAAACCCGAGCGCGATTGCCGAGACGAGCAGCGAGAGGCTGGCCACGACGCGCAGGCCAAAGAGGTTCGACAGATAACCCGCGACCGGCCCACCCACCGCTGCGGCCGCCATGATGGGAATCATGAAGACGCCTGCCTGAAACGGCGTCTTGTCCAGAACATATTGCAATTCCTGCGCCAGCGTCAGTTCGACGCCCGCCAGCGCCCCGCTCGCAACGACGGCAATGATCATCCCCGCCGCAATAGCCGGGCGGGAGAACAGCGACAGGTCAAGCATCGGCTCGCGGGCGTGCAACTGCTTGCGCGCAAAGAGCGCCAGCATCGCAACGCCGAAGGCGAGGACAAGGAGGACGGCGGAAAGCGGTTGTTTGGCTCCTACCCCGGCCTTGAGACTATAAACGACCGAAATCATGCCGGCGATCAGCAGGAGTGCCTGGCCGATCGCCCATTTTCCCGGGCTCGTAAGTTCGTCGCGCGGCAGAAGCAGAAAGCAGGCGGGCGCGACGACCAGCATCACCGGTACATTGATCAAGAAGACAGATCCCCACCAGAAATGCTCAAGCAAGCCCCCACCGATCAACGGGCCGACGGCAGCACCGGCCGCGCCGACCGTGCCCCAGAGGCCAAGCGCCATGGCACGCTCGCCCTCATCCTCGAAGGCGCGGCGGATGATGCCTAGAACGCAAGGCATGATCATCGACCCGCCCAGTGCCAACAGCATGCGGGCCGCGATCAACATGGCTGCGTTCGGCGCGAAGGCGGCAAGTGTGGATGCCGTGCCAAAGAGAACCAGACCGATCAGCAGAATGCGACGCTGACCTATCCGGTCGGCCAGCGTGCCCATCGGCACGAGAAGGCCAGCCATCAGCAGCGGATAGATATCGATGATCCACAGAACCTGCGTACTGGAAGCACCTAATGCCTGGGTCAGCGTCGGCACGGCGACATGCAGGATCGTCATGTCGAGCACGACCGGCAGGAAGGCGAGCATGACGGCTATCAGCACCAGCCAGCGTCTCGGATCGGCGGGGGTAAGGAACATGGCTCACCTGAAATACATTGCAGACACCGATATAAATACATACGTATGGATTTCAATATGAAAATCCTATGCGATCGGATGGAAATGGGCCGGAAACCGACAATCACCCGCCAGCAGTTGCTGGATCTCGCCGAAGAGATCGTCCGCACCGAAGGCGCCAAGGCGCTTACGATCGACGCGCTAGCCCGAGCCGGAGGGATATCGAAAGGCGGGGTGCAATATTCCTTTGCATCGAAGGATGATCTGGTGCGCGCGTTGATCGAGCGGTGGACGAGCCAGTTCGACGCGATGCTGGATACGGACGCGACATCGAGCACCACCGACCTGATCCGCAGCTATATCCGTGCCATGCGCGCCTCGCAGCCGGCGATGAACGCCAAGATGGCGGGCCTGATGAGTACCTATCTCCAGGACCCCGACAATATGCGGGAGACGCGCCAGTGGTACCTGGGAATCTTCGAGCGGATCGGCGCGGCGTCGGCGGACGCACAGGCAGCAAGGGTAGCGTTTCTGGCAGTCGAAGGGCTGTTTCTCCTGCGCATTGTCGGCATCGATGAGGACGGCACTTGGGCCGGCTTCCTGGACGACATCGAAGCCGTGCTGGACAGGCTGCTGGACCTCACTGCAGGATGAGCGCGGCAAGAGACAGGATCAGGGCCGGGGTCATCACCACGACGCCGATCTTCAGAGAGCTCCAGGCGCCAATGCGCAGTCCTTCGCGACGCATCGCCGGCACGACGGACTTGCCCATATAGACGAGAACTGGCCCGCCGCCTGCCCCTCCTTGGCACTCGACCAGAGCCGCGCCAGCAGGTAGCCGATCAGGAAGAACTTCACCGCACCCAAATACCAGAAGGACTGGAATGCATTGGCCGTGCCGGTCTTCTGAGACAGTCATTACGGCTGTCGTAGCGCAAGGGAAAGCAGCAATACAAAGTTGGCCGCACCATCACCACCGATCAGTCATGCCATGTCAACGTTATGTCACCTATGCCGGCAGCCTTCCTCTATCCGTAGCAAGGAAGAGGCGTGCCCCATAGGAAGCACTCCCCCAAAAATAGTCTATACACGTAGATATCTTCAATACTCTTGTACGGATTTGAATACCCAAACTCCCGTTATAACTCGGCAAATTCCAGGCCGATGCGACTTTCGAGATTGAGCGTCTCCTCATTCAATCACCACCAGAACATGGTCGCCGCCATCCAGCAGCAAACGTATCAGGCCGCCGGCGTAGGGCAACGGCGCGCCGTCCAACGTCGCGGAGGGCGGGCTGTCTGGCCGATCCGAAGCCCTTCCGATTTGGATTTCGTAGCGAGTATCACTCATTGTGATTATCACCTTGACCTGCGGCCATGATGCCGGCAGGCAGGGTTCCATCACGAGCACTCCGCCTTCCCGGCGCAGACCGAGGATGCCCTCGATGCCGGCGCGGTACATCCAGGCGGCGGAGCCCGTGTACCATGTCCAGCCGCCGCGTCCGACATGCGGCGCGACCGAATAGACGTCGGCGGCCACCACATAGGGTTCGACCTTGTAGCGCAGCGCGGCCTCCGGCGTGCCCGCATGGTTGATTGGGTTGAGGAGAGCGAAGAGATCGTGTGCCTTATCGCCCTCCCCCAGCCGGGCGAAGGCGAGGATCGCCCACATGGCGGCGTGGCTGTACTGGCCGCCGTTCTCACGCAGGCCCGGCGGATAGCCCTTGATGTAGCCCGGATCGCGTGGGGTCGCATCGAAAGGCGGCGTGAAGAGGAGCGCGAGGCCGTCCTCCTTGCGGATCAGGTGGGTTTCCAGCGATGCCACGGCGGTGGCGGCGCGGGCGGGATCGGCAGCGCCGGACAGGACCGCCCAGGACTGGGCGATGCTGTCGATCCGGCATTCGTCATTGTCCTTCGATCCCAGCCATGAGCCGTCATCGAAGGTGGCGCGCCGGTACCACGCCCCGTCCCAGGTTTCCTGTTCAATAGAAGCCTTGAGCGTCTGCGCATGTGCCTTCCAGCGCGCGGCGCGTTCGGGGTCGCGGCTCTCCGCAAGCGGCGCGAACAGGTCGATCGCGCGGATAAGCAACCAACCAAGCCAGACGCTTTCCCCCTCGCCGCCCTCGCCCACCCGGTTCATGCCGTCGTTCCAGTCGCCGGTGCCCATCAGGGGCAGGCCATGCCGGCCGGTGAGCGCGACAGCCTGATCAAGGCCGCGGGCGCAATGCTCGAAGAGAGAGGCCGTCTCGCCGGAGGGCGTCGGCTGGAAGAAGGCATCGTGTTCTCCCTCGGCGAGGACCGGCCCATCCAGGAACGGGATGGCTTCATCGAGGATCGGCGCGTCGCCAGCCGTTCCGATATAGGTCGCGGTGGCGAAGGCGAGCCACACGCGGTCGTCGGAAATCCGGGTGCGCACGCCCGCGCCGGAATGGGGCAGCCACCAATGCTGCATGTCGCCTTCGGCAAACTGCCGCCCGGCGGCGCGCAGAATGTGCCCCCGCGTCTCCTCCGGCCGGGCGAAGGCCAAAGCCATGCCGTCCTGCAACTGATCGCGGAAGCCATAGGCGCCGCTGGCCTGGTAAAAGGCCGAGCGCGCCCAGATGCGGCAGGCGAGCGTCTGGTAAAGCAGCCAGCCGTTCAGCATGATATCCATCGCCCGGTCCGGCGTCCTGACCTGCACGGTCTGCAACAGCGTCTGCCAATGCCCGGTCACGTCGGTAAGAACCGCATCGAGATCGGCGGCGCGGTAGCGGGTGATCAGCGCGCCGGCCACCTCGGCCGAAGCGGCCTCACCAAGGAAGGAGACAAGCTCGATGCTTTCGCCCGGGTCGAGCTCGATCGTGCATTGCAATGCGGCGCACGGATCGAGACCCGCGCCGACCTTAGCGCCGAGCGGCATTCTTCTTGTAAGCGCCGCCGGTCGCGCTGAGCTCCCGCCCCGCCCGAGGAACTCCGTGCGGTCGCCGGTCCATGCGGTCTGACGGCCGCCGAGATCGGCGAAGGCGACGCGGCCGGGGAAACCCATGGCCGACCGATTGCGGGTGAAGATCGCGCCCGTCCCGGCATCGAGGGATGTGGCGATGAACGGCGCGTTTGCACCGCGCAGGGTGCCGAGGACCCACTCGGCATAGCTCGTGACCGACAGCCGGCGCGGCCGCGACGAATGGTTGGTCAGCGTCAACCGCGAAATGCGGATCGGATCGGCAAGCGGCACATAGGAGAGCAATTCGCTTTCGATCCCATGCGCCCGATGCCCGAAGCGGCTGTAGCCGAAGCCGTGGCGCGCCACATACCGTCCGTTGTCCCGAATCGGCTGAGCCGTCGGGCTCCAGAGCTCCAGCGTCTCCTCGTCGCGGATGTACAGCGCCTCGCCGGAGGGGTCACCGACCGGGTCGTTGGACCATTGGGTGATCTGGTTCTCGCGGCTGTTTTCCGCCCAGCTATAGGCGCTGCCGTCCGCCGACACCTGGAAACCGAAGGCGGGATTGGCGATGACGTTGATCCAGGGCATCGGGGTCGTCGCGCCGTTTTCCAGCACGGTCACATATTCCGTGCCATTCCTGTCGAAGCCTCCCAGCCCATTGAAGAACTCCAGGTCTTCCGGCTGCGCGACCATCTCGGCCGGGGGCTTCGACGGAAAGCACGGAGGCAGAGGAGCCAAGCGCTCGATGCCGGCGGAAAGACGCGCCAGCTGATCGGCGATGAGGCCGCGATGGGCGGACAGCACGACGCGCGCGGTGGCGTTCAGGAGGTTTTTCGTCTCCTGGTTCAGGAAATCGGCGCGCAGCACATGCACCGCGCCCTGCGCCGGCATGTCGCCAAAACGCGGGCGGGACTGGCTGGAGCGCACGGCGGCTTCGACGGCGTTCTGCAGATCCTGCACATAGGAGGCGGCGCGTTCGTTGACAATCACCAGATCGACGGCCAGCCGCTTGATGCGCCAGTATTCATGCGCACGCAGCATCTGGCGCAACTGCGGAAGATCTTCGGTATCCTCGATGCGCAGGAGCACGATCGGCAGGTCGCCGGAAATGCCGTAGGGCCACAGGCCCGACTGCGGCCCGGCACCGGCGAGGATGGCATCCGAGGCGGGGCGGAAGCGCGCGTCGGCATAGAGGATCGGCGCGGCAAGGCGCTGGAAGTCCGCCGCCTCCTCTAGATCCATGTCGAGATGGTGAAGCTGCACCTGGGCCTGGGTCCAGGCGAGCGTCTTCGCCCGCTCGAAAGCACTCCTGTCGTGATGCTTGTCGATGCGTTCGATAAGCTCCTCCCGCGACCGCGCGACGACCGTCCAGAAGGCGATGCGCGCCACCTTGCCGGGAAGCACCCGCACGCTGCGGCGTAGCGCGAAGATCGGATCGAGCACGGTTCCCGCGGTGTTGGATAGCGCCTGCCCGTCATGGATAGCGGCGGCGGTGGCGATAGTGCGGCCGCGCCCAAGGAAACGGGCACGATCGGATTCGTATTGCGGATCGGCGATCGCATCGCCCTCGACCACGGCAAAGTGGGCGGCCCATATCTCGGCCTCCGAAGGCGCCCGGCGGCGGCGCGTGGCGATGAGCGCGCCGTATTCGGCCAAATGCTCGGTTTCGACGAACATCTTGGCGAAGGCGGGATGCGCGTTGTCGGTGGCCGGGGTGGCGAGCACCAGTTCGGCATAGGAGGTCAGTTCGATCTCGCGTGCCCGCCGCCCGCTGTTGGTGAGGCAGATGCGGCGCACCTCGCCGTCGTCCTCGCCGGAGACGATGACATCCATCTCCGTCGTCAGCGTCTCGTCATGGCGGATATATTGTGCGTGGTCCTCGCCGAAGACCACCGAGGCCTCGGCCCTGTCGCCCGCCGCCGGGAGGCTGGGCGAGAAGACCGTACCGGTCTGCATGTCCCTAAGAAAGAGGAAGGCGCCGCAATCGTCGCGGGTCGCATCCTCGCGCCAGCGCGTGACGGCGATATCGCGCCAGCGGCTGTAGCCACCGCCCGAGGCCGTCAGCATGACCGCATAGCGCCCGTTGGACAGGAGATGCGTGACCGGCGTGCCGGCAACGGGCAGCGCCAGCCGGCGCACCGACGGCGCCGGGTTCAGCGAAATGCCGGCGGATGCCTTGACCTCCTCGGCGCGCGGACGGGCGATCGCCACGTCGCGCGGCATGCGCTCCGACAGCAGGAGTTCGCTGGCCATGATCATGGGTTCGCGGTGGAACCGCGCCCGCATGCGCCCGTCCTGCAGGAGGACGGCGATAGCGACGATGGTCATGCCCTGGTGATGGGCCATGTAGCTGCGGATGATCTCGACGCGCGCGTCTTCGGGCAGGCGGGCGCGGGTGAAGTCCAGCGCCTCGTAGAAGCCGTGAACGCCGCGTGCGCCGAGGGATTCGAGATGCCTATAGTTTTCGAGCGCGGCATGGGGATCGACCATGGCGGCCAAGCCGGTGGCATAGGGGGCGACGACCATGTTGCCCGACAGCCCGCGCTTGAGGCCGAGCCCCGGCACGCCGAAGTTGGAATATTGATAGGTGAACTCGATATCGCGCGCATTGAAGGCGGATTCCGATATGCCCCAGGGCACATGCCGCGACCGCCCATAGGCCTCCTGCCGCGCCACGATCAGCCGGTTCGTATCGTCGAGCAGGCTTCCCGCCGGTGCGCGCATCACGAGCGACGGCATGAGATATTCGAACATCGAGCCCGACCAGGAGATCAGCGCCGAGCCGCTGCCGAGCGGCGTCGCCGCCCGGCCGAGGCGGAACCAATGGCGCGTGCTGACATCGCCCTTTGCGATGGCGAAGAAGCTCGCAAGCCGGGCTTCCGAAGCAAGAAGGTCGTAGCAGTTCGGGTCGAGCCCGTTATCGGCGAGCGAATAGCCGATGGACAGGAGCTTCCTGTCGGGATCGAACAGAAAGGCGAAATCCATGTCGAGCGCCATGGTGCGGGCTGTGTCCGCAAGCGCCTGAAGCCGGGCTTTCACGGAGGCGGCATCGTCGCGGAAGACCTGCCGGTCGCGCGCGGCCTGTGTGACGGATCGGGCGAGCGCGCCTATCCAGAAGGTCAGATCGGCGGCCGTGCCGTCATCGGTAGGTCCTGCCTGTTCGGCCAGTTTCAAGGCCTTGTCCAGAAGCCGCATCAATGCGGGTGTTGCGGCCTCGATGGATTGCGGGCCGCGCACGAGGGTTTCCGCCTCGTCAAGAATGGCTGCCAGGCTGGCACCGGGATTGCCGGCCGTCTCACCAAGGGCCATGCGGGCGAGCGCCAGCGTATCGCCGAAACCCTGGCCGTCTTCCGCCGGCGGTATCTCGGCCCACTCCTCGCAGGCATTCGCCAGCGCGATCAGGTGGCCGGCGAGATTGCCGCTGTCGACGGAGGAGACATAGGGGGGAGCAAGGGTTCTCAGATCGCGTGTATCGTACCAGTTGAAGAAATGCCCGTTGAACCGGTCGAGCCGCTTGAGCGTCGAAAAAGTCGCTTCCAGCCGTTCGAGCGCTTCAAGGGTTCCCACCCAGCCGAAGTCGCGCGCGGCGACCGTCGAGAGAAGATAGAGGCCGATATTGGTCGGCGAGGTGCGGTGGGCGATGGCGGGCAGCGGGGTTTCCTGGAAATTGTCCGGCGGCAGCATGTTTTCCAGCGGGGTGACGAAGGTTTCGAAGAACCGCCATGTGCGCCGCGCAACGAGCCGGAGCTCCACCGCATCGGCATCCGAAAGCGCCCTGCCCGGCCGTGCCGTCGGCGACCGGCTGACCCAGAGCGCGACGGCGGGGGCGGCCGACCAGAGGAGTGCCAGCAACAGCGCCAAAGGCCAGGCGGCCGGTGAAAACGCGACGGCAGCGGCCAGGAGGACCAGCCCGACGACGGTGCCGCCCGCCATGTCACGGTAGAAGCCGGCAAGCGTCAGCCGCCTCCGGTTTCCAGATGTCGCGGCGGTCGTCCACTCCAAGAGTTTCCTGCGCGTCACCAGCAGCCGGCCGGCGGTTCTGAGCACGGCATCGCAATTGCGCCAGGCCTGATCGGGCAGGAAGGACAGGCCGAGCGCCGCCTGCATCGCGGCGAGCTTGATATCGCCGGCAAGCCTGACGGCATGGCTGCTCAGTTGCAGGCCGCTGCGGCGCGGCAGGATGGCGAAGGCCACCGGCAGGAAGGCGGGAAGGGCGATGCAGGACGCGACCAGCAGCGCCGCGGTCACGCCCGCCTGCAACGGCATCACGCAACAGGCCACGAGCGCCATGAATGTCGACGGCGCGATGAGGGTGCGGCGCAGATTGTCCAGCATCTTCCAGCGGCCGAGGGCGGGAAGTGCCCGCCGCCCGAATATCCACGGCAGCAGCTGCCAGTCACCGCGCGTCCAGCGGTGCTGGCGCCGGGCGGCGACGTCGTAACGCGACGGAAAATCGTCGACCACCTCGACATCGGAGGCAAGCCCCGCCCGCGCGAAGGTACCCTCGAAAAGGTCGTGGCTGAGAAGGGTATTCTCGGGTATGCGCCCGGCCAGCGCCGCCTCGAAGGCATCGACGTCATAGATGCCCTTGCCGGTATAGGAACCCTCATCGAACAGATCCTGATAGACGTCGGAAACGGCCGCCGCATAGGGATCCATGCCGCCGGGCGCGGAAAAGACCCGCTGGTAGAGCGAGCCTTCGCGGCCGATGGGAAGCGACGGGGTGACGCGCGGCTGGATGATCGCATAGCCATCGACCACCCGCTGCTGCCCGGCATCGAAACGCGGCCGGTTGAGGGGGTGCGCCATCTTGCCGATCAGCCGCAGGACCGTGTCGCGCGGCAGTCTTGTATCCGCGTCGAGGGTGATGACATAGCGCACATCCGGCGGCACCGTCGGCGGCTTTCCGCCAAGCGCCATGAAGCTGGTGTCGGTGGCGCCGCGCAGCAGGCGGTTGAGCTCGTGCAGCTTGCCGCGCTTTCGCTCCCAGCCCATCCAGACGTTCTCGCCTGCATTGAACCGGCGCTTGCGGTGCAAAAGCAGGAAGCGGTCGCCGGAAGGACCCGGCCCGTGCCGGTGGTTGAGGTCGGCCATGGCCTCGACAGCGAGCGCGAGAAGCGCACCATCGCCCTCGACGGTCTCCTGCGAGGCATCCTTCCCGTCGGTCAGCAAAGCGAAGCTCAGGTCGCCGCCCGCGCCCGAGAGATGATGAACTTCCAGCCGCTCGATCTGCTCCAGCAGGTCGGCACGATTGCTCAGGAGCGTCGGCACGACGACGAGCGTGCGCGACGACGGTGGGACGCCCTGCGCGAGTTCCAGCCCCGGCAGGCCGGTCGCGCCATGGCTCCAGCTCACGAAGCGGTTGACGAGTGCCGTCGCGATATCGCTCGCCGGCAGCAGCGCCAGCACGGCGAAGACGATCATGCCGGGCGCGGAAAGACCGGCGATGGACAGCAGCCATAGCGCAAGGGCCAGAAGCATCGCCGTCACGAGCCCGATCGCCCCGACATAACCGGCAATGCCCGTGCGCGCCGCCAGCCGCCCGGCGATCAGATGCCGGGGCGGGCGGAACCCGATCGTGCGCTCCAAGGCCGGCCGCCCTTCCGCGATCAGATGGTAGCCCGGATCGCCGACACGTTCGGCCTGCGAGGCGGTGTCGCCCGTGACCGGTGCCGCCCGTGCCGCTTTCACCGCCTGCCCTGCAATGTCGAGTTCCGACAGGTCCGAGCCGCGGGCGAGGTCTTCGATGGCGCTGCGGTAGAGGTTGCGCGTGGCGAAATCCATGCGGGCGAAGCTGCCGTCGGCCGAAAGGCGGGCATCGACGAGGCTGACCTTTTCAAAAAGATCGGCCCAGTCGACATCGCTGATCAGCCGCATGCTGGTGATGATGTTCCTGATCGTGACATTCGACGCGCCCTGGCGCTGCTGGGCATGCCGCACCACGGCATCCACCGAGCTGTCCTGCCTTGCCAGCCGCGCCTCCAGCCAGCCATGCGCCGGCGTCGTGCTGGGGTCCTGGTCGCGCAGCCGTTTGGCAAGCTGGGCCGCGAAGAGCTCGGGCAGGGGGTCGGCGGAGACCTTTTCAAGCGCGCTGCCGCGACCCTCGTTCGCCAAGAGCCGGTCGGCCAGCGCATCCGCCTCGGCACGCATGCGGCGCCCGGCCGTGATCTGGTCGGCAAGCCTGCGCAGGTTCTCGACGAGCACGATGCGCAGGGTGATCGCCACTGCCCACAACTCGCCGATCGTCAGCGGCTGAACCTTTTGATAGGCAGCGATGAAGCGGACGAGCGTCTCTGGATCGAAATGGCTGTCGGTGTGCGCGACGAAGGCCCAGGCAATGCCGAAGACGCGTGGATATCCGGCGAAAGGCCCCTCGGCGAGTTTTGGCAGCTGCCTGTAATAGTTGGGCGGCAGGTCGTCATGGATCTCGCGGATCTGCTCCTCGACCAGATGGTAATTGTCCAGCAGCCATTCGGCCGCCGGCACGACGCCGCGCTCGTTCTCCACCTCCAGGGCGCTGGCACGATAGGCGGCAAGCAGGACCGCCGCGTTGCTCTTCAGGCGCTTGTGCAGGGATTGGACGGACGGCGGCCGCTTCGTTACCGGCTGGGCAAGCGCAAGCGTTGCCGCGTGCTGCTCAAGCCGTTCGATGCCGAAAAGTTCCTCCCGTACCGGCACGGGATCGTTCCACGGCCCGCCCGGCGTGCGGCGGAAACCAAAGCCGGACGACGGACGGTCGCCGTCGCCTTTCCCGTCCGCAACCGCTTTCGGCTCCGGCGGCGGTCTGGAACCCGCCTCGGGGTGGAGGATCCGTTCGGCCACGGTTCTTTCGACAACAGCGGTTTCCGAGTTGCCGATGTCTTCCACGCCACGCTCTTGGCCTCTGGCCATAATCATTCCTTTGCCCGGATGCGGCCAGGCAGCCGGCCGGGCGAAACCGGCAATCGTTCTGGGGATGTGAAGGGTCGCCGAAGCTCTGCTCCGGTGTTCGGCGCTCTCAGCCGAAATCGGCGCGCGTCAGGACGTAGGCCGGCTTGCGGGCGGCGGAATAGGCGCGGCGGGCGGCATTGTAGACAGAGACGCGGGCATCGTCGAAAGCCCTGAGATAACCGGCTTCGGATGTCACTCCCGGGAATAGGTCCGACCCCGCGAAGAACGGGATCTCGAACATGCCATCATGACCAATGAAGCGGATACGCTTGCCAGCCTCTTCATAGCTTCGGCTTTGGTTTGGAAAACTGAGACTCATGACAACTCCTTGCGATATGTGAATTGCGCGCCTCTCCGACGCGGAGATTTCGGCCCCGATCTGCGAGAAGCTTCGCCATGTCAAAAAAATAAAAAACTACGAATCGCCGTTAAAAACGGCATATTCTTCTGAAATCAAGAGAAAAACAAAGCTCGTAATTGCAAATTTCCATCGAAATTGCGCACACGTGGAGCTCTAAATTTAAAATCACTATAGCACAGAAATGAGAATGCTGGCTTGTATTTTTAAATAAAAAATATCTCTGGATTTCATCTATGGTTTCGCTTCCAATCGAAGCACCAAGGCGAAAACAAATCCGCACGGATTTTCATTAACTTAGCGAGATGACCGCGTCACCGGACCGCAACAGTCTCAACGGATGCCACCAAACGAACGCAATTGATTCCTTGCTAATAGAGAGGAGGCAGCTCACTGTGATTGTTCCAGCAGCCATCTTACGGGCGCTGCTGTTTAAGGGTTGATTGCCCTGGCCCCAATGCGAGGAGGACATCATGTCTTCCATCTTCCGCCAGCAGAACAAGCATCGTTTCGCCGACCTCATCGGATACGCTCTCTCCGCCGCAAGTCTTGCGATGATACTCTATATCCTGATCGAGGGATGGGTATGGTGATCCTTGTCTTCAAAGGCGCCTTGACGGATGCAAACCGCCAGCGAACCGCTTTGCGGCAAATCCTCAAGGACGCAAACTATGAGACCCGGAACCTTCCCGCCAAGTCTGGCGTAGAGAATAGAGAAGCCCGTCATCTGGTTCGCCTGATACAAGGGGCGATGATCTGCACCGATAGATATCCTCTTTCGCAGGCATCCCTGCACAAGAACCGTAACAACGGTCTCGACGTCTGGGAAAATGAGGGCGGATCGGCGAACCCAAATCGCCTGGAATAGGCGCCTGCCTATGCGGGTCTTCACGCACATATCCCCGCCAGAACCCGGCAGATCGCTTGTTCCAGGTTCGGCTCAAATTGGAAATCAACGGAAATGACCGAAAGAACCACAGAAACCGAAATTACTTTCATGCACCCGTTCAACCTAAATTCCCTGGTTGAACCGCTGGAAGCCGGCACCTACCGTCTCGTCGTGGACGAGGAGTTGATCGAAGGCCTGAGCTTCGCGTCTTACCGGAGAGTGGGTACCCACCTTGAGATTCCCGCAATCGCGGTGAAGATTGCCAAGCGGCAGTTCTTGCAGGTGTCGGCGGCGGAAATTGATGAGGCATTGGCGCGCGATGTTGAAATCCCGAAGTCCGGCGCACCCGCCACCCCATAAATCGCCGGCCGTTATGACGGCGAACTCTTTCACCAGATGCCAGCCGCTCCAGCAACCCAGTCGCCAAACAGGCGCTCCGCCACGAACACTCGAGATCGACATCTGCTAGGGCGACTGCTCTGCGATGACAGGGGCCGCAGCTTGCTACTTTCCGAGACGCAGAACCACGGTTGTCTTTATCGTTATTACGCGTCGCCCCCTAACGAGGTAGACGTCAAGGGCATCCGGTAGCGGCTATCTTCAAACACGATCGAGCCGATCATTAAACAGCAGCTTCACGGCCTTCTGAACGACAAACTGCAACTATACACGGTGGTGCGAGTATCGTTGTGAGGCAAAGCCACTCCTTCTCCCACATCGAAGACCGAGCGAACAGACGGCAGAAACTTTCTTTAAAAATGCAGGGCAGACGAATATTCTATTCGCTCCGCGACCGCTTTCCCGCCCGCAAAACTACAAGCCAATCTTCAACATCCGACGCATTCGACAATGCAGGAACCACCACTCGTCGCAAATCGGCTTCGGGCTCCGACCGTAGCTTAGCTCCGGTCGAGGGATCGTACCATTCGATGGTCCCAGCCGGTGCGGTAAGAACCGACGGATCAAGGTCGATCGCGGCGGCACCGTCGATGTAAGCGACCGCGAAGGTTCCGTCGCCCGCGACGGCCGTTATGGCGGTGGCGGATGCCGCACCTTCGACATGGCGCACGAACCGCCCGTCATCGGGCTTCAGCTTCCACCAGTCGAAACGTGCGAACAGGTCCGCCAGATGGCCGATGCTCTCAGCCCCCGGGCTGGCAAGCGCCTCACGCCACCCCGCGGGCGTGTCGTAAAGCGCGGGACCGCCGAAATGCCAGACGGGATTGTTACCGAAGACCTGGCCGCTCGCGCCCGACAGGAGGGCGCCATAAGCGATCTTGCGGATCTCGGCCGCCTCCACCCCGTGCTCGCCTTCGTAGCGCGCTTCGATCAGGAAGAAAGGCCGATGCGGGCCGGCGCGATAGCGCGCCTGCACGGCGGCGGCGACGTCCTCGTAGGTATAGACCGTATCGAGCGCCAGCCATCCGGCATCGGGCCAGTAGGCGGCAGTCGTCGTGTCGCGGTTGCCGTGCACGGTCTGCATCGCACCGGGAGCACCCTCCGCGATGCCTTCCGCCAGCGCCTCGACCAGCGCGCGGTCCGGCGGATCGTAATCGCCGCCCTGCACCCAGACGATATTGGGATAGCGGGCATAGCGTTTGCCAACATAGCGCCCGTAGGCGCGCAGCGCATCGGGACCGGCGGCCGCCATCTCGGCATACCAGCCCTGCGGCCCACCGTTCGCGCCGGCATAGGCGGGCGCCAGCAGGACCAGCATGCCGGCCCGGAATGCGGCGTCGAGCACATGTTCGGCATCGGAGAAATAGCGGTCGTTCGGCCGCGTAAAATCGCCGGGCACCAGGAACGGGGGAATATCCGCGGCATTGTTCGGCGCGTTGCGGGCGAATTCATGCTCGATCAGCGAGACCAAGATGGTGTTGAAGCCGCGCGCCTTGCGATCGGCGATGTAGATGTCGGCCTCTTCGGCCGGCAGGTCCGAGATCAGCGACCAGGCCGCATCGCCGGTGATGAGGAAGGGCTTTCCGGCCGCGTCCTCCAGATAGGTGCCTGCGGCGGCGATGCGCAGCGGAAAGCGTACCTCGGCGCTGGCGGGCGCGGCAGGGCCGGCCAGCAAGGCAAGCAGCACGAGGCAGAGCCGCATGGAAAAGGCAATGGTTCGCATCGTATCCGCTCCTTTGGCCGGCACCGCGGCTCAAAGCCGCTCCCGAACGCCCCGCAGCCAGTTCTTCAGGGGTCGTGGCAGGAAGGTGCGCAGGCCGGCCCGCAGGCCGCGCGGCATCGACCAACCGTCCAGCGCAAGGGGGGCCGCCAGCGGCGGCGGGTTTGCCGCGATATCGCGCAGCACCGCCGCATACTGCGCCGCCATGCGTTCCACCGTGAAGGCGCCCGCGACCTTGCGGCGCGCGCCGAGCGAAAGGCCGTGAAGCTGCGCGCGATCCTTGTCCAGCGCACGGACGAGAGCGGCGGCCCTTGCCGTGTCGCCGACCGGAAAGAGCAACCCGTCCCGTCCATTCTCCACGATCATGTCGGTGACGCCGCGAAGCGCCGAGGCGACAGGCACGCATCCGGCGGCCATGGCTTCCACCAGTGCCATCGGCAGGCCCTCGTAACGGGACGGCATGAGGAAGATGTCGTGGGCGGCCAGCAGCGCCGGCACGGCATCCGCCGCGACGGCCCCGGCATAGACGACGCGCGGCGTCACCCCCGGCATGACGGCCTTCAGCCGCTTGATATCCGGGCCATCGCCGGCGATCGTCAATGTCGATGACGCAGGCAGCCGCTCCAGGATACCGGGCAGCCACAGGATCCCTTTCGAGGCATCCTCGATCCGCCCGAGGAACAGGAGGCGAAGCCCCTGCCCGATCGGCCGCGCCGGCCGGTCGGTTGCGGGAAAGGCGTCCAGGGAAACGGCGTTCGCAATGACGAAGGTGCGCCCGGCGGGGAAATGATGGCGTTTTACGAGGTCGTCGCGGCAGCGCTGCGAGACGCAGACCGTCGCATGCACATAGGGCCGGATCGCCGCCGCCGCCGCATAGGTTCCCGGCGTGATGTTGTGCACGACCATAAGGCGCAGGAGATAGGGGGGAAGATAGCGCACGATATTGGTCTGCACACGGTCGCTGAGCACGTTGACGACGACGCCGTCGAAGCCGCCGGCCAGGATTGCCCGCTCCATCAGGCGGGCGGTGCTCTTGCCATCGTCCGAAGCGGTTGCCTCGACGAGCGTGCCGAACGCGGCTTCCCGCTCCATTCCGGCGGGAAGGCCTTGCCCGGCGGGCGTCAGGCCGAGCCAGCAAAGCTCGATGCCATCAGGCGCCAGGCCGGCGCGCAGGTGCCGGAACACGGTATAGGTGCCGCCGAGATGCGGCAGGACGAAATAGGCGATCTTCATGGGCGGCCCTCTGCCTCCCTTGTCCAACCGGATGCGCCGTCGCGGAAGCTGGGCCTTGGAGGGCGCAAGCGGCCCTTTGCAGGAGGCGGTCGGTTCCCTACCGCTTTCGGCGGAGGCCTGGTCGCCGAATATCCGCGTTTTCCGCACCGCGTCACGGCGCGATAGTGCGGCCGCTTTGGCAATCCCTTCAGATCCCAATCGACAGCGGTGGACATTCCATGAAGATCGCCTTGCTCGGGCAGTTCGGGTCCGGAAACTCGGGAAATGACGGCTCGCTGGAAGCAATGCTCGTCTTCCTGCGCCGTGCGTGCCCCGATGCGGCCCTGCTGTGCATCTGCTCCAATCCCGTGGCGATCGGCGAGCGCTTCGCGCTTGAGGTGACCGGCCTTCGCGGCGCGGCCTTCGTCCACCCGTTGCTGCGCTGGTTCGATAGAAGGCTCGGGCGGATCCATGGGCGGATCGCCGGCCTCGTGTCGGTCCTGCGGGTGCTCGGCGGCGTCGATGTGATGGTCGTCCCCGGGACGGGCATCCTCGACGATTTCCAGGAGACGCCGTTCGGCTGGCCGTTCATCATCTATTGGTGGTGCCTTGCCGCACGGCTGCGCGGCGCCCGCATCGCCTTCGTCAGCATCGGCGCCGGCCCGATCCGTGGCGCGCTCAGCCGATGGTTCCTCACATCCGCGGCGCGAATGGCCAGCTACCGCTCCTACCGCGACGACTTTTCCCTCCGGTACGTCCAGGGCCTGGGCATCGACACCGCTTCGGACCACCGTTTCCCCGACCTCGCCTTCGGATTGCGCGAGCCCGTCCGCTCCGACGACAAGCTGCGCCGGCAAAAACCCGCGACGATCGGCATCGGCGTCATGCGGTATCGGGGATGGGAGCGCGACCATGCGGACGGCGACGCCATCTACCGCACCTATGTGGACAAGATCGCGGCGATCGCGCGCCGGCTGCTCGACGACGGGCATGACGTGCGCCTCTTCATGGGCGACACATCCGATGAGCGGGCCCTCGACGATATCCTCGCCGCCCTCCCGGAAAACGGCACCCACGGCCACCTTTCGGCCGCCCGCACCGTCTCGCTGCATGCGGTCATGGATGAGATCCTGAAGGTCGATCTCGCCATCGTCTCGCGCTTTCACAACCTGCTCTGCACCCTCAAGCTCGACCGGCCGGCGCTGTCGCTCGGCTATGCGGAAAAGAGCGACGAGCTCATGACCGAATTCGGCCGAGCCGATTTCTGCCAGCATATCGAGACCTTCGACGTCGGTGAGGTCCTGCGGCAGGTGGACACCGTGCTCGCCGACCTTGCCGCCGCCGAAAGCGCGATTGCCCGCCGCAACGCGGCGATCCGCTCGGAGCTTGTCCGCCAGCAGGACCTGCTTCTAGCACAGGTGCTGGTCGCTCGCGGCGGGAAAAACCTACCCCTTGCACAGGATGCCCTACGCTGAATGGACAAGTGGCCACCGTCCGCCATGCGCCTATCCTCGTTGCAACCTGCGGAGTGAAGCCCATGCCCCAGAAACCAGAAGCCCCCAGCCCTTTCCCGAAAGCGTGAGCAGCATGGTCCGACGCGCTTATGTGATGGCATCGCTGGAGCAGTATTTCGCGCTGCTCATCAATTTCACGGTGCTGGTGATCATGGCCCGCATCCTGACGCCGGGCGAAATCGGCGAGGCGGTGACGGGTCTGGCAATCGCCGTCGTCGCCTTCTCCGCCCGCGAATTCGTCACGCCGGAATTCCTTATCCAGCGCAACACCGTCGATGCCGAGGCGCTGCGCACCGCGCTGACGCTTCAGGTCGCCGTCAGCGCGGTGATCGCGGCCGCCCTCGTCGCCCTGTCGGGCCTCGTTGCCCGCTTCTATGCCGCGCCGGACCTCTCCTTCTTCCTTTTGCTCGCTGCGGCAGCGGGGCTCGCCGAGTCCCTCGCCCAGCCCGTCATCGCCCTGCTCCGGCGCGAGATGGGTTTTGGCGCGCTCGCCTGCATCCGCACGGCGGTTTCGCTGACGACCGCGCTTGCCACGATCGCGCTCGCCATCCTCGGCTTCGGTCCCGTCAGTTTCGCATGGGGCATGCTTGCGGGGTCGCTCACGCTCGCGGTGCTGGCCGTTGCCTGTTCGCCGTTCCCCGCAGGGGCGATCTTCCGCCCCGGCCTTGCGCGCTGGCGCGAGGTGCTGGCCTTCGGCCTGTTCAAGGGGGCCGCACTCGTGGTGGAGCGCATCCACGAGACCGTGCCGCAGCTGATCCTCGGCCGCATCGCCTCGATGACATCGGTCGCGCTCTACAACCGATCGAATGCCCTGTGCGGCATACCCGACCGCATCATCATGTCGGCCTTCCACAGCATGGCCTTTCCGGCGCTGGCAAGCCGCGTGCGGGAGGGGCGCGACATCGAGAAGACCTATCTCGGCGTGCTCGCCTATCTGTCGGTTCTCTACTGGCCGGGTGCGGCGCTGATCTCGCTTCTCGCGCCGTCGATCGTGGGCATCGTGCTCGGCCCGCAATGGGCGCAGGCCGTGCCGGTCGTGCGCGTTCTGGCGCTTGCCGCCGTCTTCTGGCTGCCCGTCATCGTGACGGGGCCGCTTCTCCTGGCGCTCGGCCGGAACCGGGACGCGTTCCTCGCAAGCCTTGTCTCGCGCTGCTTTGCCGCCGGCATCCTTTGCGCCGCCAGCCTCTACGGTGTGATGGCAATGGCGCTCAGCCAGTTCGTCTCGCTTCCCCTCCAGATGCTGGTCGCGCTCGTCTTCGTGCATCGCCACGTTCGCTTTTCCCTGCTTGGCCTTCTCACGGCGCTGATGCCGAGCGCCGTCGTCACCGGTTTCTCGCTGGCAGGGCCGGTCGTGCTGCTGGCACTGCCCGGACATCCAGACGCGGGCCTGCCTGGCTTTTGCGCCGCGATCCTCCTTGCCGGCATCGGCTGGCTGATCGGGCTGCTCGCCACGCGCCACCCGTTCCTCGTCGAACTGCACATCCTGTTCGCCGCCGGCCGCGACCATGCCCGCCGCCTGCGCCGGTTTCTCGTCGCATCGGGGGCCTGAGCCATGCCGAGCGTCGACGTCGTCATTCCGAACTACAATTACGGCCGTTATCTCGAAGCCTGCGTGAAAAGCGTGCTCTCGCAGGACATGCACGATGTGCGCGTCCTGATCGTCGACAATGCCTCGACGGACGACAGCGTCGCGGTCGCCGAGCGGCTCGCATTTTGCGACCCGCGGGTGGAGCTGCTGCTGCGGCCGGAAAACCTCGGGCCACATGCCTCTTTCAATGCGGGGATCGACTGGGCGCGGGCCGATTACTTTCTCCTGCTCTTCGCCGACGATTTCCTGGTGCCGGGCGCGCTGCGCCGGGCAACCTCCGTCATGGAACGGGACCGCGGCATCGCCTTCTCCTACGGCCGCGACGTGGCGATCCGGGGCGACGTGCCGATCCCCGACATCGAAGCGCAGCCCGCCGCCCCGCCGGTGACGCTGATGACGGGGCGGGCCTTCATCGAGCGTTTCTGCCGCCTCGGCGTCTTCCAGATTCCCGGACCGTCCATCGTCGTGCGCACGAGCGTGCAGAAACGCGCCGGCCACTATCGGCCGGCCCTGCCGCACAGCGACGATTACGAACTCTGGCTGCGGCTTGCCTTGCACGGAACCGTCGCCGAACTGGATTGCATCCAGGCGGGCATCCGTTCGCACGATGCGAACCGGTCGACGGACCTTTGGGCGCACCAGACCCTGCACATCCGCCATACGGCGGAGGCGGCCGAGAGTTTCTTCTACCATGAGGGACGGTGGCTCGACGGGGCGGAGACGTTGCGCCGCCGCGCCCGGCGCGGCATTGCCGAGCGCGCCTATTGGTCGGCTGTGTCGCATGCGCTCCGGGGAAACAGGGAGGCGTGGAAGCTGCTGATGCTCGCCTTCCGCATGGCGCCGGCCACCGCCTTGCTGCCGCCGCTCGGCTATCTGCTGCACCGGCCCGATACGGTGCCGCGCATGCGCTCCCTTCTCACAAAGGTCCTGCGATAGCCTCAGCGCGCCGCAACGTCACCTTCGTCAAGGACAAGGCTCACCCGCAGGATGTCGCCGGCGCGCACCGGGTCGGTCTGGCCGACCGTGACTTCGCTGTACTTTCCATCCACCATCCGCACGGCGGAGAAGCGATAGGCCGCCTGTCGCGTTCCGTCCTTCTTGTCAAAGGCGATGCCAGCCTCGGCCATCGCCTGCAGGCTGTAGGTCATCTTGCGGCGAAGACGCAGGATATCGATGTTCAATTCGCGCAACTCCGCCGCCACCTCGCCGCGGCGCTGCCCGCGCAGCGACTTGAGACGGCCGTCGATCACCGTCAGGTTCTGCCGGGCGCGGGCGAGGAAGGAGCCGAATTCCAGCACGTCGCGGTTGGTCGCCGATATCTCCCGCTGCTTGTCACGCAGCTGCGTCTTCGGCGTCAAACCGCGCTCCACCATGCTCTGGGCGAGCTTGACGTCCTCGTCCAGCAAGGTGAGCTCGCCGTCGCGCAGCTTGCCGCTCTTCTCCAGCGTGTCGATCTCGTCGAGATAGCCGAGCTTCTGCTGCTCCAGACTTTTCAGCTCGGCGTCGAGCGCCGCACGGCGCAGCTCGAACAGCGTGCGCTCGGCATCCACGACCTGGCGGACGATGCGCGGGTCCGGGGTGCCGATCTCCTCACTCGGCAGATAGGTGAAGGGCTGGCCGTTCAGCTCCGCCTCGAGGCGAACCCGTTTCACGTCCTGCCCGAGAAGCTGCACGCCGAGATCGGCATAGTCCTGCCGCAGTCCGGCAAGCCGCATGCCGGCATTGTCGCCCTGCGCCAACACCTCTTTCTGCCCGCCACCCAGCGCGAAAAGCTCGAGCGCGATCATGCCGGGACGGAACTCGTAGCGCCCGGGCTTCTGGACTTCGCCCACGACGAAGACCGGCGCATAGGCCTCCACGACGACCGCGACCGACAGATTGGCGATATGCTCCTTCAGCCCGGCATCAATGGCCTGGCGGACCTCGTCGACGCCCTTGCCGGTCACGGCGACGTTGCCGAGCAGCGGATAGCCGATCGTGCCGTCCGTGCCGATGGGAAAGGACCCGCTCAATCCCGGATCGCCATAGACCGTGACGCGCAACACGTCGCCACTGGCCACCGTGTAGCCCTGGTTCTGGGCGCTTGCCGGCGCAACCGAAACCGCCAGCGGCAGGAGGCAGGCAAAAACGGCTGGGCGTAGAATACGCCGTTGGGCCAGATGATTGGCTTGGATGCGTGCCATGGTGCTTTTACCTTACATCCCGACGATAGAGGGCCTGTCGACAGGCGTTTCCATACGTTTCCTGACCTCGGACGCCGGGCCGGGATAGTCGGCGATGAAGGGACGACGTTCCGGCATTCCAAGATCGTGCGGGATGACGGCACGGCTTTCGCCCGGATGGGGACGGCGCTGGAAGCTGGCGCGCAACTCGAGAAGCAGCGCCGCAACCGCACCGGCCGCGAGGCCGAACACCAGCCCACCAATGAGCCAGGCGGAGGCGCTTGGGCTCGATGGCGATCCGGATGGCACCGCGCGCGAAATGATGCGCGCCTCCGCCATCGCGATGCCGTCCTGCTCGATCGTCTGCTTGTAGCGCGTGAGATAGCTCTCGTAGATCGCCCGGTTTGCACTGGCCTCGCGGTCGAGCTGGTCGGCCTGCACGATCGCCTCGTTGGCGTTCGACATCTCCGCCTGCAACTGCTTCAGGCTCGCCTCCAGGCCGGTCTGCTGGCGTCGCGTGACCTCGATTTCCGTGCGCAGGCTATCGACGATCTGCTCCACCTCCGCGCCGATCTGCGCCTGGATCGTCTCCAACTGCGAGGTCAGCTCCGGAATTTGCGGGTTCTTAACCGCGCCGCTTTCGCTGATCGCGGCAAGCTGGCGCTTGAGACGGGCTTCCTCGGTACGCAGCTGCTGGATCGCCACTGAATTCAGCACCTCCGGAAGAGCAAGGCCAGTTTTTCCATCCGACATGTCGACCGCAGTCGCAAGACGCGCAACCGACCCCGCAAGCTGAGCCCTCAGCCGCGCCAGCTCGGTGTTCAGGCCGGCGATCTGCTGGGACAGCAGGGTCGTGCCGTTCGACTTGGCAATACCGGATTTCTCGCGGAACAATGTCGCGGCATGTTCAGAACGCTCCAGTTCGCTGCGCAGACTGACGAGGCGCGTTCCAAGCCAGTCGCTGACCCGCCGCGTCGCCGTCGTCTGCACATCGACCTGATAGTTGATATAGGCCTCAGCATAGGCATTGGCGACCGCGGCGGTAAATTCGGGCTCCATGCCGCTGAAGGCGACATAGATCGTGTAGGAACGGCCGTCATTGGTGACGCGGACGCCGGAGATGAGGCTGTCGAGAAGGACACGCCGATCGGTGCCGGCACGGTTCATACGGTCGGACAGCGCCGCCTGGCCGGCCCCGTTTTCCGTCGTCAGGCCAAAACCCTTGGCGGCATCGATACCCTCCGCCTGTAAATCGGCCAGAACCCTCTCGGCCATGGAGCGGGAGCTGATGATATCGACCTCGGTGCGCAGCACCGGGCTTTCCTGCGGCAGCGGCGAAACGACGGATTCCGTCGGCAAGGCCTGGAACTTGCGCACGTCCAGCGCCAGCACCGCCTCGGCACCGTAGCGCGACGGCTGGTCGAGATAGCCGATGGTCGCAATCACTACACCCGCGACAAGGCAGGCCAGAATGGGCCACCGGCGTTCGACAATGACGGTAAGGACCCGGGGAAGGACGAACTCCTCCGGGGCGGCCGGTTTCTCTGACCAGATCATGACTGAATTCCTGTTATGGGAGCCGGGTCACGCCCGGCTGTTCTGATAGATCTCGTCGGACATGATCTCGCCGACCTTGCAGGCGACCTCCGTGCGGTTGGTCGCGCCGAGCTTCTTCATGATGTTGCGGATGTGAACCTTCACCGTGCTTTCACAGAGGTTGAGTTCGCGGGCGATGATCTTGTTCGCCTTGCCGCGGCGCAGCGCCTCGGCGACCGCGGCCTGGCGCACCGTGAAGGCGGATCGGCCGCAGACCTTTTGCGGATAGCTGCCGAGAAGGCCGCGCATCGCAAGCACGCTGCTGGCCGGAACGAACTGCCCGCCGGCAATGGCAAGCCCGATCGCCTCGATGCAGATATCGATATCGACGGAGCTTGGAATGAAGCCGTGCACGCCGAGGTCGATGACCTCGAGAACATGGTCGAGCGTCTGGTTGTCGGACAGCACCACCACCGGCACCGGCTCCAGCGTCGTCAGGAGCTGCGTGATTTCATCCCTGAGATCAGGCTCGGAGACATTCCTGCTGCCGATATTGATGAGGCTGGCGCGAAGGGTGCCGAGGTTGGCCTTGCCCTGCTGCCAGGCGGCAAGCCCTGAAAAGGTGAAGACGCTGATACCGATCCGATGCGAATGCAGGCTGTTGGCGAGACATTCCCGGTCGAGGTTCCGCTTGTCGAAGATCGCGACATAGTCGCTTGCGGCATATTGCTGAGGCTGCTGCCGGTCGATGTACTCCCTGGACTCGGCGCGCGGGTCGCTGCCGATCGAATTCCTTGTCCGGAAAATATCGATCGACTCCTCGTCGAAATCCGCTTCGTCGTCTCTCGCCATGGTACCCCTCACTAATTTCCTGGTCAGAATTACGAGTCTGGGTCTGCGTCGATCCGTGCTGTCTGCCCTATGCGAGGGCCATCTTGCGCACCGTGAAAGCCTCCGCGAAAAGCGAGGGCGATCGGCACTCCATGCCGCGCATGCGGGCTAATCCCCGGAAGACATCCGCGTGGAACCAGTCCTTGGACCGTTGCGTCGCAAAATGCTCCATGAGCAGATCGATCTTGCGATCGATGACATCCGGAGGCAGCGGCACGTAGGCATTGCGCTCCGTGATGTCGCCATCCCATTTCGGGATTTCATATTCTAAGACGAAGTGGTCCCGGAATATATTCGTTGTGAGCTTATTGAGCTCCCGATGATCCTGATGGGCATCGCGACGGCTGTGGGTGAAGATGACGTCCGGCTCGACCCTATCACGCAATGCCAGCATGAAAGTCTTTATCTCGCGGCTCTGGCTGGGAAAGTAGCTGTCCTCGAACCCGCAGACCTCGACCGTGGTGGAGATGGCACCTGCGAGGAAGGCGGCGGCAGCCTGGCGCGTTTCGGCGGCCCGCTCCGGCGTCGCGCTCATGACGCACCAATGGACCTCCAGTTTCACGCCGGCCGCGATCAGGCCAAGGATCGTGCCGCCCGCGCCGATCTCGATATCGTCGGCATGCGCGCCGAGGCAGAGGACCCGCAAACGATGTCCGACGGAAGCGAGGGGCAGCGTCTTCATGGCCGGCCGACCCTGCGCAGCCTGGATATGCGCTCTCCCTCCGTCTGGCGGACCCACGGCATCTCGCCACGCTCGACCATTTCCTCCAGCATCTGCCAGTCGCGCAGCGTGTCCATGGAGCGCCAGAAGCCTTCGTGCTTGTAGGCCATCAGCATGTCGTCCTTGATCAGCCGCTCGAAGGGTTCGAGCACCAGCTCCTCGCCCTCGCGCATGTAGTCGAAGATCTCGTTGCGCATCAGGAAATAGCCGCCGTTGATCCAGATCTCCGACGTGTCCGACGAGCGGAATTCCCGCACCCGTCCCGCATCGTCGATATCGGCGAGGTGATAGGTGAGCGGCGGCCGGACCGCGAGGAAACAGGCGAGCTTGCCGCTCGCCTCGAAGCGGGCGACCATGTCGTCGAGGTCGACGTCGGTCAGGCCGTCGCTGTAATTGGCCAGGAAGATGCGCTCCCCCCGCACCTGTTCCCGCACGGCCCACAGCCGTTCGCCGATATTGCGCCAGATGCCGGTATCGATCAGCGCGATGCGCCAATGCTCCTGCGCCTCGCCGAGCAGCTCGACCCGCCCCTCGCCGGAGACGATGCAATCCGAGAACGTCTGCGGCCGGCAGTTCAGGAAGAAGTCCTTGATCACATTCGCCTTGTAACCGAGGCAGAGCGTGAAGTCGTCGTGGCCGTAGGAGGCGTAGTACTGCATGACATGCCTCAGGATCGGCTGCGCGCCGAGCGGGATCATGGGCTTGGGCACGGCTTCCGAATATTCGCGGATGCGCGTTCCCCGCCCGCCGCAGAAGAGCACGACCTTCATGACAAATCCTCCAGCGGATCGAGGATGGCGACCTCGGGAATGGGAACGACGAACTTGGCACCCCATTCGCCGACATGGCGCATCTGGGCAACGATCTCGGCCTTGAGGTTCCAGGGCAGGATCAGGATGTAATCCGGCCGGTGGCGATCGATCGCCTCGACGGGCAGGATGGGGATGTGCATGCCCGGCGTGAACCGGCCGTGCTTGTAGGGATTGCGGTCCACGGTGAAATCGAGGAAATCCGTGCCGATCCCGCAATAGTTCAAAAGCGTGTTGCCCTTGCCGGGCGCGCCGTAGCCGCAGATGCTCGCCCCCCTCTCCTTCACGCTGATGAGGAAATAGAGGAGGTTGCGCTTGGCTTGGCGGGCGCGCGCGGCAAACGACGTATAGGCCTCTACGCCATGCAGACCGGACCGGCGTTCCCGTTCCAGGAGCGCCGCGACATCAGGGCTGATCACGCCCGAGCGTCCGGCATGGCCGAGATAGACACGCAGCGACCCGCCGTGGGTCGGCAGTTCCTCGACGTCGAAGATCTCCAGGCCGTGCAGCCGGGCGGCGACCTGCACCGTGAACAGGGAAAAATACGAGAAGTGCTCGTGGTAGATGGTATCGAACTGGTTCTGCGCGATCAGCGTCGCGACATGGGGGAACTCCAGCGTCACGACACCCTCGGGCTTGAGGATGCGCTTCATGCCGCCCACGAAATCATTGAGGTCGGGGACCTGCGCCAGCACGTTGTTGGCGACGATCAGGTCGGCCTTCTGGCCGGCTGCCGCCATGTCGCCGGCAATTCGCTTGCCGAAGAAGGCGGTCTTCGTCGGTATGTTGCGGGCAATCGCCACCTCCGCGACATTGATCGCCGGCTCGATACCGAGCACGGGAATGCCCCGCGCCACAAAATGCTGCAGGAGATAGCCGTCATTGCTGGCGATCTCGACCACGAAGCTGTGTGCGTGGAGGGCAAAGCGATCGATCATGCGGTCGCAATAGCGCTCCGCATGCGCCACCCAGCTCGTGGAGTAGGAGGAGAAGTAGGCATACTCCTCAAAGATGCTCTCCCGGCTGACATATTCCTCCAGCTGCACCAGCAAACATTCCTCACACACGCGCACATGCAATGGATAATATGCCTCCATCAGGCCGAGTTCGCTTTCCTGGCGAAAGCTTTCGCACGGCGGCGACATGCCGAGATCGACGACGGTGTGCTTCAAGGTTCTGCCGCACAGCCGGCAAGCGGGCCTGAGCGACAGGCTGTGAGATTGCGAAAGTGAATGGCTGGCCTGAAAACTCATGGCAACGCCTCCAAGGAGATACTCGGTCCAGACCGAAGGAGGAGGCGATCGAAGATAGCCTATCCGTAAAGGGACCGTTTCTCGACGTGGGTGCCAGATTAGGCGCGGAATACGAAGCCTGCCATACTACTTTGCGAACACCGAACCTGTCCGAAAGGCGTAGCACTATGAAACGCGCGTAAGCGAACGTTCACCATCCTACCGCCCGGGCCTTTGCAATACGCCGGAAACCGCACTTGGCAGACGGGTTGCATCCGTCAGGATCGGGGGAAGGCAGGAAAGGACAAACCGATGCTGTTCAGCAGGACCGATCTCGACGGCGTGTGGCTGATCGAAGCGTCGCCGATAACAGACGAGCGGGGCTCCTTCGCCAGGACCTTCTGTATCGACGAAATGGAAGCGCTGGCCCTCGAACATCGTTTCGTCCAGCACAGCCTTTCCCGTTCGGTCAAGAAGCACACGCTTCGCGGCCTGCATTTCCAGCGCGCACCGCACCAGGAGGTCAAGCTGGTGTCCTGCCTGAAGGGGGCGATCTGGGACGTGGCCGTCGATCTGCGCCCGCAATCGCGCAGCTATTGCCGCTGGACGGCGGCGGAACTCAGCGCCGACAACATGCGCCAGCTCTATATTCCGGAAGGCTTCGCCCACGGCTTCCTGTCGCTGACTGAGGATGCCGTCGTCGGCTACCTCATATCCGCGCGTTACGAGCCGGCGGCCGCGGCCGGTGTGCGCCATGACGATCCCGCCCTTGCGATAGACTGGCCGGCAAAACCGGCGGTGATGTCGGAAAAGGACGGGAATTGGCCGCTCCTTGCGGAATCCGACCATTATGCCTAGGCGTCGCCGAGCAGCCCGCAATCCTCAAGCCGCGTGGCGGCAGCGGCGATAGCCGAGAACGGCAGGCCGGAGCGGCGTGCGATATCGAGCAGCGAATGGCGGCCGTCGGCAAGGTTCAGCACCCAGAGATAGGCCATGGTGATATCCGACGTCGTCTTGTGGCCGCCGGTCGCCGAGTAGAGACCCCGCCGTCCGAGCTGCGGCTCCCCCTTCGGCGAGAGGTTCAGGGGTACGCGGTCGGTTTCGATTACATCGATGATGTCCATGATCATGCGAAAGGAGGAGGCAAGATGCTCCGGCCGCACGAAATCGAGATTATCCGCCGAGGTATGATATTCGGGAAAGGTTCCGAAGGCGCTGCGCTGGAGCAGGCCGACCGGCAGGTCGAAGCCCGGCGAGCAGAATTGCCGCTCGTCATAGCCGAAGGGGCTGAAATCGAGCATCGTCACCGTCCGGCCATCACACCGCACGGCCTCCATGGCTCGGTCGATCGTCGCATCGCCGCGGCGGCTGCGCTTATAGACCGGTCCGCCGCCGTCGCCTACGCAGGAGACGACGAGGCCGTGATCGATGCGCGAAAGCCGCTCTTCATTGCTGGCAAGCCAGCAGAGCGCGCCGATCGTGCCCGGCGCGAAGAGGAAACGGTAGCCGAACCGGTTGCGGCGCCGGCCAAGCGCCGTGGCGACGAGCGCGAGCACCGCAAGGCCGGAGCAGTTGTCGTTGGCGAGCGACGGGTGGCAGATATGGGCGGTCAGCAGCACCTCGCGCCCGGTTTCGCCCGGCAGAAATGCCTCGCCATAGCTGAGCGCCCCGTCGGCGAGCGTGGTGTCGATGAAGACGTCGTAGTCCCCCTCCTTCAGTGCCAGATAGTCGCGGTGCGCCATGCAGAAGCCCCAGCTCCGGCTGTAGTAGCTGGTCCGGTAGGGAATGAGGTCCGACTGGTCCGGCAGCGTATGGATATGGCTGCGAAGCTCGGAAAGCGGCATGCGGCGCGCCACCGGCTCGCTGTAGCCGACGAGATGCAGGTTGGATGCGGCGAGATCGACCACGACCTTACCATTCGCCGCGCGGACATAGGCATCGCGCACCGTCCACTCCTGCGGCACCGTCCAGTCGAAGACCTCCGTGCCCGTGGGCACTTCACGGACCGCGAGATCGACGTGTTCCGACAGGATCGCAAGCGTGCGGCGCACGCCCTCTCCGGTGATGCTGCGGCCGATCGGAAAGAGCCGGGAGACGAGCGCATGGAGTTCGTCGCCGATATCGGCCGCGCCGTCCACCGATGGGGAAATCCGGGCCGCCTCGTTCATTGCCATCCCTCAGGCGCGCGCCGCCAGCATGTCCGCCGGGGCCTTGGCCACCGGCCGCCACCTGAGGTGCCGGTCGATCGTGTTGCTGGCGAGAAGCGCGCGGATATGGCCGATGCGCTGGTAGCGTGGGCCTTCGAATTCCTGAAGCGTGAGGCCGGCGCCGCGATAGGCGTCATGGAGCTGCTCGGCCCCGGCCACCACGTCCCATTTCGGGCGGAAGGCCGGGAGGGTCCGCGCGATCTTGCCGAAATCGACGCGGTAGGAGCGCGCATCCGGCCCGGCCTCGCTGGCATATTCCAGCCGGCAGCCCGGCACGGTGCGCGCCACGACGTCGGCGATGTCGCGGACTTGGTAGTTGTGTTCCGTGCGGCCGACATTGAACGCCTCGGCGAAGACCGCTTCCGACGGCGCTTCGAGGGCTGCCAGGAAGGCGCCGGAAATATCCTCGACATGGACGATCGGCCGCCAGGGCGTGCCGTCCGACTTCAAGAGGATGACGCCGCGCGTGACGGCCCAGGCGACGAGGTTGTTCAAGACGATGTCGAAGCGCAGCATGGGCGAAAGGCCGTAGGCCGTCGCCGGCCGCAGGAACACCGGGCAAAAGCTCGCATCCGCCAGCCCGGCAATGTCGGCCTCCGCCATCACCTTGGAGCGGCCATAGGCCGATACCGGATTGAGCGGCGCACCCTCGGCAACGAGGTCTTCGCCGGCCAGGCCATAGTTGCTGCAGGAGGAGGCGAAGAGAAAGCGGCCGACGCCCGCCTCCTTGGCCGCCCGCGCGACGCGCACGCTGCCCTTGTGGTTGATGTCGTAGGTGACGTCGGGATCGAGATTGCTCAGCGGATCGTTCGACAGCGCCGCGAGATGGATGACGGCATCGAAGCCTTCGAGATCCTGGGGCGTGATGTCCCTGACATCCTTCAGGGTGGAGGGAACCTCGGTCATCGGCCCGCCCGGCGCATAGGCGCAGCGCCGGTAAAGCCTGGCGTCATAGCCATGCACCTCGTGCCCCGCCCGCAGGAGGATCGGCACCATCACGGCGCCGATATAACCCTGGTGTCCCGTCACAAGCACCTTCATGTCCGCATCTCCCGGCTTCGTTGCTGAAAGAGATGCTACGGCGCGGCAGGGCGGACCACGATTGACGACAAAGACGGCGGCACTTACCCGAAAGGCGTATCGACAGCCCGCCCTACCGCTTTCGGACAGGTCAGGCGGTCTTCGCCTTCGCCACCGGCTCGCCGGTGCACGGTTCGGGCGCGGTGTTGTAGCGGCGGAAGACGACGCCGGAGGGGCGTCCGACCAGGTAGGTCTCGATGCCGTGGTCGAGGGCGAGGCGATAGACGCCGAGCGCGCCGTCGAAGGCCTCTACCGTCTGGTCGATCTCGTCGTTGCCGTGCGTGTAGCTCACCACGAGCGACGGCGCGAGCACGCCGCGGCGGATGGTTTCCTGCAACAGGAGCGTCCGGAACGCCTGCGAGGGCAAGCCGGTCCTGTCCTTGGTGAAATAGGACAGGCAGGCGGGATGGCCCGTGACACCGACGAAGCGCTGGAGGCCGTGCCGGGCGATCGCCTGCTCGATGCCGGCCTTGAGTCTTAGCCCCTGGCTACGCAGATGCGGGATGACCGGCTCCTGCGCATAGACATGCATGGTCGCGATCGCCGCCGCCATGGCATGGGTTTCGGCGCCATGGGTGGTCGACAGCAGGAAGACGCGCGGCCTCTCGGTCTGCTCAATGCCGCCGAGCGCCATGAATTCGCGCTTGCCGGCGAGCGCCGAGATGGCGAAGCCGTTGCCGAGCGCCTTGCCGAAGCAGGAGAGATCCGGCCGCAGCCCGTAATAGTCCTGCGCGCCGCCGCGCGCCCATCGGAAGCCGGTGATCATCTCGTCGAGAATGAACAGCGCGCCGTTGCGGTGGCAGAGCGCCTGCAGATCCTGCAGGTAACCCTCCGCCGGCTCGTCGCCGCGCGAGGCTTCGAGAATGAGGGCGGCGATCCTTCCCGGATGGCGGGCGAACAGATCGCGCGCGTCGTCGAGGTCGTTGTAGCGGAAGTCGAGCGTCAGGTCGCGGACGGCCTCGGGAATGCCCGCATTCATCTCGGTCGTGCCGATGAACCAGTCGTCGGTCGAAAAAAACGGGTGGTCCCGGCAGCGCGCGACAAGGTCCCTGCCCGTTGCCGCCCGCGCAAGACGCACCGCCGCCGAGGTCGCATCCGAGCCGTCCTTGCAGAACTTGACCATGTCGGCGCCCGGAACCATCTGCAGGAAGGTCGCGGCGCATTCGATCTCGATGCGCGCAGGCCGCGTGAAGTTGCAGCCGAATTCCAGCTGGCGCGCCACGGCCTCCACGACATGGCGATAGGCATGGCCGAGACCGACCGCACGGTTGCCCATGCCGTATTCGATATAGGCATTGCCGTCGACGTCCCACACGTGACAGCCGTAGCCGTTAACGATGAAGCCCGGCGACAGGACCGGATACTGGTCGTCGCCCTTGGCATAGGTATGCGCGCCGCCCGGAATGATCTGGTGCGCACGCCGGCGCAGCCTGTCGGAGTTCTCGAAGTCCTGAATGAAGGCGTCCATCGCAATCTCCTCTGCCTTCCGGCCCTTTCGGGCACTATCGCCCCCTCCGCGGCGCGCGCATCCGCGCTCTTGGTGGATGGGGTATGACCGATAGGCGTAGGGGGTCAGTCGTAGAGGTCGTTGAGCTTGAAGATCACTTCCGTCCGGTTGCGGACCTTGAGCTTCTTCATGATGTTGCGGATGTGAACCTTGACCGTGCTTTCGCGCAGGTCGAGCTCGTAAGCGATGATCTTGTTGGCCTTGCCGAGCTTGAGCATCGCGATGACGTCCTCTTCGCGGCAGGTGAAGATTTCGGCCCGCTTGCGCTCCTGCTGGTCGGCGGCCGATATCAGCCTGCGCAGTTCGGGCAAGCTCTCGGTGGAGATGAAAACGCCGCCCGAAAGTGCAAGCGAGATCGCCTTCACGCAGACTGAAATGCCCACGGCCGAGGGAATGAACCCTCTGACGCCGAGATCGAGCGCCGTCAGGACCTGTCGCAGGTCATGGTTGTCGGAAAGGATGATGACCGGCAGATCCGGGAACCGCGAAACGAGCATGCGGAGGTCGTTTTCGATGCGCGGCTCGGTGCAGTCGCGGCTGCCGACATTGATCAGCACGCCGCTCGATGCCTCGGCATATTTCGACATCCAGGCTTCGATGGAGTTGAAGAGCACGATCGTCATGTCGAGACCGTGCGAGACAAGACTTTGGGAAAGACACTCGCGATCTAGTGTCCGTTCGTCGATCATGTCCAGTATCCGCGTATTTGCCAAAGCAGTCTTTGCCGGATTGACGGGCTTGAAAGCTGGCAGCCGCGCGATCCCGTTCAAGACCCTCCCGCGGCTCAACCCGTTTATTCCTCTGACCTCGACCACAGCAGGAGCCCCTAGAATTAACGGTTAACAACAGGAAACATTATTTCCGTCACAACGAATAATTCCGCATAAAATACTTCACATCGTGGTTTCGTTTGTAGAGATGTCCAAAACAACAGCCATTTTTTTATCGATACTTTTTTGCAATCGTAAATCTATATCAAAAAATTTGCCCGCGAACAGACTCGGAAAATACGTACAGCCGAGGGTATGCAATCATGACAGGGATGCCTATACTGTGCCAGAACCCGCACATGCATATTGACCGCTCAAAATGTGTGCAGAATCCCTGAGATTGCATCCATGACTTCGAGCCATCCCTTTTCGCGCGCTTCGTCGGGTTTTGATAATAGCTCCGGCAGCGCTGTCGGTCGCGTCATTGCGATCGGCGCGTCGGCAGGCGGGCTCGAGGCCTGCCGCGCCCTTCTCGAGGCCATGCCGTCGGGCGGCGGCAACATTTTCATCCTCGTCCAGCATCTCGATCCTGTTCATGAGAGCCTGCTGGCCGAACTCCTCTCCAGCCACACGACCATGACGGTCGTGCAGGCCGAGGACGGCCGACGACTGGAGCCGGATCACCTCTTCATCATTCCGCCCGGCTGCTACATCGCGGTGCAGGACGACACGATCCGTCTCACCGTGCCGCCCGTCCGCCATGGCATGCGCATGCCCTATGATTTCCTCCTGAGCTCGCTCGCCGCGGAGTACGGCGCGCGCGCGACGGCCGTCGTCCTGTCCGGCACCGGGACCGATGGAAGCATCGGCATCCGGCTTATCCGCGAGGCGGGCGGCCGGGTCTATGTGCAGGATCCCGATGAAGCCGACTATGACGGGATGCCAAAGAGCGCGATCGATTCAGGAATGGCCGAACATGTCATGCCGCTCGCGGCCATCGCGCAGGCCCTGCACAGGCCGCCGTCCGCAACTGGCGATGCCGGCCCGCTCTCGAAACAGGCGATCGTGGACAGGATCCTGACCATGCTGCGCGTATCGGCAGGCAAGGATTTTGCCCTCTACAAGCAGGGAACCCTCCATCGCCGGCTGGAACGGCGTATGGCCATGGCCGGCATCGCCTCCTCCGACACGGCCCGCTATCTCAGCTTTCTCGAGGAAAATCCGCTGGAACTGTCTCAGCTTGCGGCAGATATCCTGATCAACGTCACGAACTTCTTCCGCGACCCCGAGGTCTTCGAGCGGTTGCGCACAAAAATCGTGCCGGACCTCGTCGCGAACCATCCGCCCGGGCGGACGCTGCGCTTGTGGGTCGCGGGATGCAGCACCGGCGAGGAAGCCTATTCGTTGGGCATGCTCGTCCAGGAATGTATTTCGCAAACCAGGCGCGATATCCGGATGCAGATTTTCGCATCCGATGCGGATGAGGAAGCGGTCGCGTTTGCGCGCGACGGCGTCTATCCGATGACGATCAAGACGGACGTGTCGCCCGAGCGACTGCAACGCTTCTTCACCCAGGAAGAGCACGGCTACCGGATTGCCTCGGAGCTTCGGTCGTCGATCATCTTCGCGGTCCAGAACGTGCTCGGCGATCCGCCCTTCTCCAATATCGATCTCATCTCGTGCCGCAACCTCCTGATCTACCTCGGGCCGGAGGCGCAGGCGAAGGTCATCGGGCTTTTCCATTTCGCCCTCAACGACAACGGTATCCTGCTGCTGGGCAATACGGAAACGGTGGGGGCGGCAACCAACCGCTTCGACGTGATCGACAAGTCCGCGCGAATCTTCCGCCGCAAGGGCCAGCGCGGCCGCTACGGCTTTGCCGTCAATGCATCGGACAATGTCCGGGTGCCGGCGCAGCAAGGGCAAGTCCCAGGACGCCAGGCCGCGCTCGCCGAGCTCAGCCGCCGGACGATCCTGGACGGCTACGCCCCGGCCACGGTGCTGATCAACCGGAAATACGAATATCTTTATTCGCTCGGTCCCGTGCAGCGCTACCTGCGCATCGCGCCCGGCTATCCGACGCAGGACCTCTTCACGATGACGCCGCGCAGCGTGCACACCAAGCTCCGCTCGGCGCTCCACCGCGCCCAGCAGGAGAAGGTCCGCACCGTGGCGATCGGTCTCTACCACGATGCAGCCGATACCCTGTCGCGCTACGAGATCGCGGTGCAGCCGGTCACGAGCGAAGGCGAGGAGCTGTTTCTCGTCAGCTTCCTCGACGTCGCCCAGCCCACCCAAGCGGGCGATCCCCCGGAGCCCAGCCAGGACGACCGGTCGGGCACGCTGGAGCGGGAGTTGGCAGCCACCCGCACGGAACTCCAGGCCGCCATCCGGGACCTGGAGAATGCAGCGGAAGAGCAAAAGACGATCAATGCGGAGACCCTGTCACTCAACGAGGAATATCAATCCGCCAACGAGGAGCTGCTGACCTCCAAGGAAGAGCTTCAATCGCTGAACGAGGAGCTGACCGCGCTCAACGCCCAGCTTCAGGAGGCGCTGGAACGCCAGCGCGCAACGGCGAACGATCTCGAGAACGTGCTGTACAGCACCGATGTCGCCACGATCTTCCTCGATCCGGGATTGAACATCCGCTATTTCACACCGGCGACCCGCTCGATCTTCAACGTCATAATGGGCGATATCGGCAGGCCGCTGGCGGACCTCAATGCGCGCGTGCCCGATCCGACGCTGCTCGGCGACGCCGCCGCCGTCCTGAAAGGCAGCACCACCAAGGAGCGGGAAGTCAGGACCGGGAACGGCACCTGGTACATGCGCCGCGTCATGCCCTACCGAACCCAGGAGGGCGGCACGGAAGGCGTGGTCATCACCTTTGCCGACGTGTCCACCCAGCACCGTGCCCATGAAGCGCTCGACCGGGCGAAACGGGCAGCCGAACGCGCCAATGCCGCAAAATCCCGCTTCCTCGCCACGGCAAGCCACGATCTGCGCCAGCCCCTGCAATCGCTGGTGCTGCTCCAGGGCCTGCTGGAGAAATCGGTGGACGGCGAGAAGCCCCAGAAGCTGGTCAGGAGCTTCCGCGATACGCTCGGCTCCATGTCCGAAATGCTCAATGCTCTCCTCGACATCAACCAGATAGAGGCGGGCACGGTCTATCCCCGCATCGTGACGTGCAAAGTCAATGATGTGCTGCAACGCCTGAACGACGAATTCGGCTACAGCGCCTTGGAGAAAGGCCTTTCTCTCCGCTTCGTGCCGTGCAGTCTGCTGGTGCGGACCGATCCGAGCCTTCTGGAACAGATGGTTCGAAACCTTCTGGCGAATGCGCTCAAATACACGCGAGAAGGCAAGATCCTGCTCGGCTGCCGACGGCACAAGGATGCGCTCACCATCGAGGTCTGGGATAGTGGCGTCGGCATCGCAACCCACGAACTCCAGGCTATTTTCGACGAATACCATCAAGCGACCAATGACGGGGCCGAGGCCGAACTCGGCCTTGGCCTCGGCCTGTCCATCGTCAAACGCCTCAGCGCATTGCTCGGACACCGGATCCAGGTCCGCTCGGTCCCCGGCAAAGGTTCGGTTTTCTCGATCCATGTGGCGCTTGGCAAGGAGGATCCTCAACAGGACCGGGCGCCGATCGAGAAAAACCCGGAGGTGGCGCCAGTGCGCGGCACCGTGCTCGTCGTGGAGGACGACCAGAAGATCCGCAACCTGATCGAGATCGCGCTGCGTGACGAACAGCATCTGGTCTATGCCGCGGACAATGGCACGGCCGCGATCGACCTAGTGTCCGGCGGCGGCGTGGTCCCCACGCTCATCCTCGCCGACTACAACCTCCCAAATGACACCAACGGCATCGATGTCACCAGGGAGCTTCGCGCGATCCTCGGCCGCAACATCCCCGCGATCATCCTGACGGGCGACATCACAGCGGAGACGCTGCGCATCCTCTCGGCCGAGGATTGCCTGCACATGCCCAAGCCCGTGAGCCTCGCCGATCTCTTGAGGGCAATCCAGCTCCTGCTGCACACCAGCAAGATCGAGCCTGAAGGCGCGCGCCAGGAGCCGCAGGCATTGCTATCCGCCGAGCCGGCGATCTTCATCATCGACGACGACCCCGCGATCCGCGAAGCCTTGCAGGAGACCTTCGAGGCCGACGGGCGCCGGGTGCAGGCGTTTTCCGACGGTGAGACCTTTCTCGCCACCTTTGACGACACCTCACTCGGATGCCTCGTCATGGACGTCAAGCTGCCGGGAATAAGCGGCCTGGACGTGCTGCTAACCCTGCGCAGACGCGGGGTCAGGCTGCCCATCGTCATGATCACGGGCGCCGGCGATGTCGCGACGGCCGTCCTGGCGATGAAGGCGGGCGCATCCGATTTCATCGAGAAACCGATCGGGCCGTCCGATCTGCTGGCGAGCGTTTCGAACGCGCTGGCGCGCAACCATAACACGGGCATGCAGGACACGCGGCAGCGGGAGGCAAGGGCGCGGCTGGCGCGCCTGACGGGACGCCAGCGGGAAATCCTCGACCGTGTTCTTGCCGGCCAGCCCAGCAAGGTGATCGCGCAGGATCTTGATGTCAGCCAACGCACGGTAGAAGCGCATCGGGCCGCGATCATGCGGCGGATGCAGGTCGGCTCCCTGCCGGCGCTCGCGCGGCTGGTGGTGCTGGCGGAAAGCGATCAAGCAGACGTTCAGGGATAATCCTGCTGCCCGGTCGGCTTGCGGTCGCTATCCCGCCAGCGATGATACAGGTCCCGGATTCCCGTGCGAAGCTCGGTCTCGTGCGACCACCCGAGTGCGCGCAGACGGGAACTGTCCAAGAGCTTGCGGGGTGTGCCGTCCGGCTTGAAGGCGTCGAAGACGATATGGCCGCGAAAATCGACGATATCGGCGATCAGGAAGGCGAGCTCGCCGATGGAGATCTCCTCCCCCGAGCCGACATTGATCGGTTTGGGGCTCTCATATTCCTTCATCAGGAACACGCAGGCGTCGGCAAGGTCATCGACATGCAGGAATTCCCGTTTCGGCGTGCCCGTTCCCCAGACGACGACGCTGTCGCGATGCGTGACCCTTGCATCGTGCATCTTGCGGATCAGGGCCGGGATGACATGGGAATGGTCGAGGTCGAAATTGTCGTTCTGCCCGTAGAGGTTCGTCGGCATGACGGAGATGAAGCGGCAACCGTGCTGCTCCGCATAGGCGGCGGCGAGCTTGATCCCGGCGATCTTGGCGAGCGCGTAGGCTTCGTTGGTCGGCTCCAGGCTGCCCGTCAGCAGAGCGTCCTCATGGATGGGCTGGTCGGCATGCTTGGGATAGATGCAGCTCGATCCCAGGCACATCAGCTTCTCGACACCGAGTTCCGACGCGGTCTTGATGACATTGACGAGGATCAGCATGTTCTCGGACAGGAATTCCGCCGGATAGCGCGCATTTGCCCCGATGCCGCCGACCCGCGCGGCGGCGATGAAGATCGCCTCCGGCCGCGCCTTGCGCATCCAGTTTTCGGTATCGAACTGGCGCGTCAGATCGACCTCCCCGTGCGATATCGTCTGTATATCGCAACGCTCCCGTTTCAGCCGGCGCAGGAGCGCCGAGCCGACCATGCCGGAATGTCCGGCGACCCAGACGCGCTTGCCGCGCAGGTCGTACGATATCGTGGCCTTTTCAGCCGTGGAGATCATTGCGGCCTTCCTCCCTCGTGATGACGCGCAGGTCCGATTCCACCATTTCCGAGACGAGGTCCTCGAAGGATACGGTCTGGCGCCAGCCGAGCCGGTCACGCGCCTTGCGCGCGTCGCCCAGCAGAATGTCCACCTCCGCCGGCCGGAAATAGCGCGGATCGATCTGGATCAGCGCGCGGCCGCTCTTGCGCTCGTAGCCGATCTCGTCGACACCCGTACCGTCCCATTCGATGGACTTGCCGACGACCTCGAAGGCGCGCTCGACGAATTCCCGGACGGTATGGGCCTCGCCAGTGGCCAGCACATAGTCGTCCGGCACCTCCTGCTGGAGTATCCGCCACATGCCCTCGACATAATCGCGCGCATGCCCCCAGTCGCGCCGGGCGTCGAGATTGCCGAGATAAAGCTTGTCCTGAAGTCCCCATTCGATCGCCGCGACGGCCCGCGTGATCTTGCGCGTGACGAAGGTTTCCCCCCGCCGCGGGCTTTCGTGGTTGAAGAGGATGCCGTTGGAGGCGTGGAAGCCGTAGGCCTCGCGATAGTTGACCGTCATCCAGTAGGCATAGAGCTTGGCGGCGGCGTAGGGGCTGCGTGGATGGAAGGGCGTTTCCTCCCGCTGCGGCGTCTCGCCGATGCCGCCGAACAGTTCCGAGGTCGATGCCTGGTAGAAACGGCAGCGATCGCCCACCTTCAGGAGACGCATGGCCTCCAGCAGCCGCAACGTGCCGAGCGCGTCGGTATTTGCGGTATATTCCGGCGTCTCGAAGCTCACCTGCACATGGCTCTGGGCGCCGAGATTGTAAATCTCGTCCGGGCAGACCTCCTGGATCACCCGGCAGAGGTTCGTGCCATCCGTCAGGTCGCCGAAATGCATGTGGAACCGCACATCCGGCGAACGCGGGTCGACATAGAGGTGGTCGACGCGGGCAGTGTTGAAGGATGACGAGCGCCGCTTGAGGCCATGCACCCGGTATCCCTTGGCGAGCAGCAGCTCCGTCAGGTAGGAGCCGTCCTGGCCCGTCACGCCGATGATCAAGGCAGTTTTCTCAGACATGGGTCCGCTTTCGCACGAGGAGACGCCGGGCACGACGCTTCGTACCCCGTCGGCCCGAGAGTTAGCGATGGGAGGAGCCGACCGGCAAGGTGGCCGTTCGGGGGACGGGAGGCGATCCGCCGCCGGCCGGCCGGGCGACGCCGTCGTCCCCTACGCCGAAGGTCCATGCCGTTCGGGCGGAAGGCGTAGGCAGGGTGGTGAGGCGGCATTCCTCCTAGCGCCTTTGGAGAGCTTGCCGCCCGCCCGCCGGCTGGCAGGATCGCACGTTGAAGACTAACGATGCGGGGCAGCTCCATGCGGACGATCTTCGTCAACCGGTATTTCCATCCCGACCAGTCGGCGACGAGCCGCATGGTGTCGGCGCTGGCCTTCGGCCTCGCCCGGCAGGGCGGCGCGGTCACGGTCCTCGCCAGCCGCGCCTTCCATGATGGCAGCGCCTCCCCGCTCGCCGGCCGTGAAACCTGTTCCGGCGTTGAGGTCGTGCGGCTTTCCACCTCGCGTTTCGGCCGGGGCACCCTGCCTGGCCGCGCCGCCGATTACCTGTCCTTCCATCTTGCGGCTTTTGGCTGGCTCTCCCGGAACATTCGGCGGGGCGATGTCGTCGTGGTGTGTACCGATCCGCCGCTGATCTCGCTTGCCTGCGCACTGCCGATCCGGCTGCGCGGCGGACGGATGGTCAACTGGATCATGGATCTGTTTCCTGAAACCGCCGTCGAACTCGGGTTCCTCGGCAAGGCGCCGTTTCTCGGGCGGCTTGCGGCGTGGTTGCGCGACCGGTCGATTGCGCGGTCGCGGCTGACCGTCTGCCCGACGGAGCGGATGGCGGATTATCTGCTGGCGCGGGGCGTTCCGGCGGAACGTTTGCGCGTGCTGCACCACTGGTCCGACGCCGCCGAGATCCGCCCCGTACCGAAAGACGACAACCACCTGCGCATCGACTGGGGCTATGCGGGCAAGTTCGTCGTCGGCTATTCCGGCAATTTCGGCCGCGCCCATGAATTCGCCACGCTGATCGAGGCGGCAACCCTCTTGAAGGACCACCCGGACATCCGCTTCCTCATGGTCGGAGGCGGCTACAGGCTTCAATCCGTCAAAAGCGCGGTGCAGGAGCGCGGGCTTACCAACGTCGTCTTCAAACCGCTGCAACCGGCAAGGAACCTTGCCGAAAGCCTCGGCGTGCCGGACGTGCACGTCGTCTCCCTGCTGCCCTGTCTCGAACACTGCATCATCCCGAGCAAGTTCTACGGCATCCTCGCCGCCGGCAAGCCCACGCTTTTCATCGGCGATCCCAAAGGCAGCGTCGCGACGGTCGTCGCCGCCGAGCAATGCGGCGTGACCATCGAGATCGGGCAAGCGGAGACGCTTGCCCGCACGGTATCGAATCTCGCCGCCGCTCCCGACCGGGTCGCGGCGATGGGGGTGGCCGCAAGGGCGGCGCTCGAAGCCGGCTATGCCTATGACCGCGCGCTCGCCACCTGGAGCACCCTTCTCGCCGAGCTTGCCGAACGCGACCGCGTTCCCTCAGGCGCCGTTCTGCTGGAGCAACGACCGTCATGAGTGAAACCGTCGTCGTCAGCCAGCTCGGCGCCCGCATGCACTACGCCGTCGCCCGCATCCTGGCGAAGGAAGGCCGGCTCGGCCATTTCTTCACCGATATCTGCGGCACGAAGAGCTGGCCCGCGCTGCTACGCAGACTGCCCCCCACGCTGCTGCCGCGTCCGGTGCAGCGGCTGGTCGGGCGGGTTCCGAGCGGCGTGCCGCCGGAACTGATCACGGATTTTCCGCTTTTCGGCGTGCGTTCCGCCATCCGTCGCCTGCGCATCGAGGATGCCGCAGAAGAGACGTCTCACGCCGTCTGGGCCGGCAGCCGGTTCTCGACGCTCGTCGCCGCGCGCGGCTTCCACAACGCCGCCGGCCTCTACGCCTATAGCGGCGATGCGCTGGAGCAGATGCGGGCAGCCAAGCGGCAGGGCCTGTGGGTCGCCGTCGAGCAGATGATCGCGCCGCGCGCCGTCGTGGAGAGCATTCTCGCCGAGGAGATGCGGCACTTTCCGGACTGGGCCGGCCCGCCGCTGCCCAATCCCCATGCCGGGATATTCGCGGACCGCGAGCGCGCCGAATGGGCATTGGCCGACTGCATCGTCTGCCCGTCCGAATTCGTGCGCGACCATGTCGTGGCGGAGGGCGGGCCGGCGGAGCGTTGCGTCGTGGTGCCCTATGGCGTCGATGCAAAGGACCGCTCCGGCGCGACGCTGCGCGCACCGGGGCCGCTACGCATCTTGACGATCGGCGAGATCGGCCTGCGCAAGGGCTCGCCCTATGTGCTGCAAGCCGCCGAACGCCTCGGCACCGCCGTTCGCATGCGCATGGCCGGCCCCGACCGGCTTCCCCCGTCGGTCCATCGTCGGCTAAGCCGCTCTATCGAGCTTCGCGGCATCGTGCCACGCGCGGCCATTGCCGAGGAATACCGCTGGGCGGACGTCTTCCTGCTGCCGTCGCTCTGCGAGGGATCGGCGACCGTCGTTTACGAGGCGCTGGCCTCGGGCCTTCCGGTCATCACCACCTACAGCACGGGAAGCGTCGTGCGCGACGGCGTGGAGGGCCTGATCGTGCCGGAGCGCGATCCGCAGGCGATCGTCGATGCGGTGCGTTACCTTGCGGAGAACGAATATCTGCGCGCGACCATGGCGGCGAATGCCCGGCTTCGGGCCAGGGAATACACCGTCGACAAATATGGCGCCCGCCTGCTCGGTGTTCTCTCGGGGCTGCGTGGATCCCCCCCATGAAGATCGTCCACGTCATCACCTCGATCGATCCGGACAGCGGCGGGCCGCAGGCCGTGATCATGCGGCTCGCCGCCGCGCAGGCGAACCTTGGCCACGATGTCCGCGTGGTGAGCCAGGCCGACGATCGCACACTTGCCCGCGTCGCCCGGCTCGGCGCGGCGATCCCCGGCTTTGCGCAGGTCGTCTGGCACATCCTGCCGCCGCCGGGCGTGGTGGAGGCCATCCTGTGTCTCAAGGCACGCCCGTTCCTGACGCGGATTCTCGCCGACACCCAGCATGTGCATCTGCATGGCGTGTGGGAACCGATCCTCGCCTGCGCGGCGACCATCGCCGCGCGCAACGGCGTGCCCTATTGCGTCTGCCCCGCCGGCATGCTCGACACCTGGAGCCTTGCGCAAAAGCCCTGGAAAAAGCGCCTCGCGCTGGCCATGGGCTGCCGCCGGATGCTCGACGGCGCGGCCTTCCTCCACGCGCTCAACCACGACGAGGTGAAGCTGATGCGCCCGCTTCACCTGAAGGCGCCGGCCGAGATCATCCCCAACGGCATCTTCGTCGAGGAATTCGAACGCCTTCCGTCCACCGCGGATTTTCCCGCGCTGATCGGCCTGCCGGTGGAGCGGCGCTTCGTGCTCTTCCTCTCGCGGCTGCACTACAAGAAGGGGCTCGATCTTCTGGCGAAAGCGTTCCAGCTGGTGGCACGGCAATGCCCCGACGTCGATCTCGTCGTCGCGGGGCCGGATGGCGGCGCGGAGGACGATTTCCGCGATCTCGTGCGCCGTTTCGGCCTCGAAAGGCGGGTCTTCATGGTCGGGCCGATCTATGGCGAGACCAAGCTGCAGGCCTTCGTATCCGCCGCCTGCTTCTGCCTGCCCAGCCGGCAGGAAGGGTTCAGCATCGCCATCACCGAGGCGCTTGCCTGCGGCACGCCCGTCGTCATCAGCGATGCGTGTCATTTTCCGGAAGTCGCGACCGCCGGCGCGGGCGCGGTCGTGAGCCTCGATCCGATGGACATCGCCACGGCCATGATCGACGTGCTTCTGCATCCTCTCGCAGCCACGGCCATGGGATATAACGGCCGCCGGCTGGTGTTCGAGAACTACACCTGGCCACGCATCGCCCATCTGACGGTCGGCCTCTACGAGGCCTATCGGCCGGCAACCGCGAGCATCGGCCTGACCGCCGCCAACGATAGCTGCCCCTGAACCGGTCAGGTGTCGCCCGACCGGCGGCTGGCAACGGCACGCGCCGGGTTGCCGGCATAGACCGTCCAGGGCTCCAGCGCCTTGACCGCCACGCCGCGCGCGCCGAGCACCGCACCCTCTCCCACCTCCGTTCCCGGCCCGACGAAGGCTTCGGCGGCGACCCAGGCCTTGCGGCGCAGCACGATCGGCCGAGCCACCAGCGGGAAGGATGCCTGCTGGATATCATGCGTGCCGGTGCACAGATGCGCGCGCTGCGAGACGATTGCCAGAGCTTCGAGCGTCACCGGCGCCACATTGTAGCAGATCACGCCCGGCCCCATCGAGGCGTTGCGCCCCATCACGAGATTGCCCGGCCACCAGATGACCGTGCTGCCATGCACGATGGCGGTCGGATCGAGTTTCGCACCGAACAGGCGCAGCAGGAGGTTGCGCCAGGGATGGAAGGGCGACGGCGTCCAGGCTGCAAGGCACCGCCAGGTGATGAGCCAGGCGAGCCGCATCAGCCGAAACCGCAGCGCGAAGGTCGGGCCGCCGAGCAGCGGCGTTGCCAGGCCGGCGGCGTTGAAAGCGGGATCGTCATAGCGCGATTTCATGGATGGACGAGCCCCCCTGGTGCAAGCGGATCGGCATGGAGGCGCCTGATGGGGACGACCGCCAGCGCCAGCGAGGGCACGAGGAACAGCACCATATGCACCCAGGCCATGATCACCCAGTCGGTCTGGTGGGAAACGACATGCATCGCCGGCACGACGGACAGCATATAGACGAGCTGGCCCGCCGCCTGCCCTTCCTTGGCACTGGCCCAGAGCCGCGCCAGCAGATAGGCGATCAGGAAGAACTTCGCCGCGCCGAAATACCAGAAGGACTGGAACGCATCGGCCATGCCGGTCTCCGTCGTCCCGGTCAGCGCGTTGTAGTCCCGCGCCATGGGCGGTGTTTTCAGCATCAGGGAGCGCTTTGCCGCCTCGCCGACCAGCTGGGAGGGGACGTAGTTGAACACCAGCCGGTTCCAGTGGAACTTGCCGTAGTCGAATTCCAGCGAGGTCGCGGCATGGTCGATGCGCAGGATCGCATTGCGCACCTCCAGCCCGCCCTCCTGCAACGTCGCCCGGAAATTCGCGGAGACGTCGATCTGGCCGATGTCCTGCCAGATCGGGCCGGAATTCGCCCGCGTGATCGCCCGGTAGTCGCCCATGCTGTTCATGAGGAAAGTCCCCAGCAGCACGCCGGCAAGCGCGATCGTCCGCGGCGCCAGCCATCCCCTATGGAACCAGAAGGCGACGGCGAAGATCGCCACGAGCTCGATGGCTTCCGCCCGCTTGCCGGTGACGACGATGCGGTCGAGATAGAAGACGAGATCGAAGGCGACGATGGAGAAGGCGAAGAGCGACGTCCGTCTCGCAAGGCAGAGAACACCGAGCGCGAGCCCATAGGTCATGAGCCGTGCGACGAAAAGGTAGATCACCGGCACACCGCTCATCTGCACGCCGACGACCATGTCGCCCGGCAGGCGGCTCAGCTTGAAATAAAAATAGGCGCCGATGACCGACAGCACGGCGGAGACGATCAGCAGGCGCCGCTCGCCGAAATTCCGGCGCAGGAAGGCGACCGGCTTTTGCGTGGAGGACCAGCCGAGCCAGGCCGCCGCAAGGCACAGGATCGTGAACGCCGCCATTCGCTCGTAGGCGCCGCGCGGCAGGAACCGGTCGTCCATCAGGCCGGGGAGCTGCGGTAGCAGAAAACTCACGGCCATGACGCCGATGAGGAAGGGAAGCTGGTAGATCCGCCCCGGCGCCAGCATGCCCCACAGCAGGAGCAGCGCGACCGTCAGGCAGAGGAGGCAGGTCAACAGCAGGTTCACGGGCGGGCCTCCTTTCCGAAAGCGGGTGCGCGAAAAGATCAACCGCCGGAAGGGGAAGCCTCGTGTCTCCCCGCTCCCGACGGCGGTCGCAGGAAGGCGATTGCCGCCCGCGACGAACGATCAGACCGGCAAGCCTTCCTCGCGGCGGCGCAGCTCCTCGGTCTTGATGACGATCATGTATTCGTAGGCCGCGAGCAGGCGGCAGTAGTGGTAGCCTTCCTTCCCGTCGAGGAAGCCGCCGCGCAGCACATACATGTAGAGGAAGCGGGCGGCCGGCCGGAACGGCAGGCGCATGGACAGTTCCTTCAGCGCCCGCCGGCGCACCTCCGGCACGCCGCTCAGGACGTCGCGCCACGGCACGCGCTTCTCGCGCAGGCTGATCACCGTCTCGCGCGCCTCCGACGAGGAGTAGCGGTTGTGCTTGTCGTACCAGGCGTTCATGCCCTTGTTGAAGCTGTAGTGGATGAAATGCGCGTCAAGCCGCCCTTCCGGGCCTTCGGTCAGGCAGCGCGAATGGGCGTCGCGCTCGTAGCGCACGCGATCGGGCCGCACGAGCCGCGTGATCCAGGTCGGGTAGAGGCTGCTGTGCTTGATCCAGCGCCCCATGAACATGTTCTTGTAGCGGATGCGGAAGGCGCTTTCGGGCCGCGTGTGATCCCTCGCGATCGCCAGCATCTCGTCGCGCAGGTCCGGCGGCGTCACCTCGTCGGCATCGGGTGTATAGACCCAGGCGTATTTGTACTCGATCTCCTTCAGCCCGTAGGTGCGCTGGTGCGATTCCGTGTCGTGCACCCGCTGGTAGACGCGCGCGCCAGCAGCCCGCGCGATCTCGACCGTCGCGTCGGTGGAATAGGAATCGAGCACCACGATATCGTCGCACCAGTCCAGCGAGGCAAGGCAGGCGGGAAGGTTCTTCTCCTCGTTCAACGTCATGATCAGCACGGAAATCGACATCGCGGTCCTCCCTACACCTGCAGCTTGACGGACGGACGTGCAGCCCGATGGCCCCGCCGGTGCGTGGCGCTTTCGACGGCAAGCACGAAGGCGCTGTGAACGGCCGCGACGAGCAGCAGGCCGACCACCATCACCGGCGCCGGCACGTCGAACAGCAGCCCGAGATAGCCGATGCCGCCGCACAGGAAGGAAATGAGGACGATGACGTAGCTGGTGGCCGCCGGCGAGAGGCCGGCATCGATCAGCAGATGGTGCAGGTGCCGGCGGTCCGCTGACATGGGGCTGCGATGATCGAGCAGGCGGCGCACCATGAGGCTCAGCGTGTCGATCACCGGAAGGATCACCAGCCAGAGCAGGGAGGGGAAAGGCAGGCCCTCTGCGCCATCCGACAGGCGCAGGATGAGATAGGCGATGATCGCGCCCAGCGCCGTGCTGCCGGCATCGCCGAGATAGACGGACGCGCGGGCGCGCCAGGGGCTGCGCAGGTTGAAGAGGAGGAAGCCGCCGACCGCCGCCAGCAGGGCTGCAACCGGAAAGACGAGCCCGTCCTCGCCGGCATGCAGCACCAGGAGAAGAATCCAGACGAGCGTGGCCGCAGCACTGCCGCCGGCAAGGCCGTCGACCCCGTCAACCATGTTCCAGGCGTTGATCAGCCCGACGACGAAGGCGACGGAGACGACGAGGAGGACCGCATGGCCGCCGAAGCCCGCGACCGGCAGCATGTCGCCGAGCGAAATCTGCCCCAGGCCTTCCGCGGCGATCAGCGCCACGGCGATCAGCACCTGGGCGGCGAACCGGAAGCGCGCGGGCAGGGCAAAGCGATCGTCGACGACCCCGAGCGTGACGACGAGCAGCGTCGCCGACCAGAAGCCCGGTCCGACATCCATCGCGTTCGCGGTGAGCAGGCTCACGCCGGAAAAGGCCAGGAAGATGGCGATCCCGCCGCACAGCGGAACGGCGCCCTCATGGATCTTCCGGTGGTCCGGCAGATCGAGGAGATGAAGCGGCACCGACAGCCAGCGCAACAGGACGACGAAAAAGGCGCTCAGCGCGAGAGACGCCGAACTTTCGAGCAGCAAGAAGATCATCTGACGCCCCTGCAATCGCGCCGATGCCCTTACCGTCAGCGGTCAGGTTGCATGGGCGACGATGCAAGCATAGCGTTTGATTCGCCGCTCCGACCATTTGGGCAAAAGGCTCAAGCGACTGGCGCGAAAGGCGAATTTCATCAAACTGCCCACCTTCGTCTACCCCCTTTCCACCCCCCTCTCCTCCCTTTGGCCGAAGGCGGCAACGTGGCTTTCGGTACACGAAAAGGTTACCGTCATCCTCCTCGCGCAGAGCGCCCAATCGCGGCAACCAGAGTTCGGCATGATTTACGACCATTGCGTCATCGGCGGCGGCATCGTGGGCCTGGCAACGGCCATGCGGCTGCTCGAAACCTATCCCGGCAGCAGCCTCCTCCTTCTGGAAAAGGAAGACGCGCTCGGCCGGCACCAGACGGGCCACAACAGCGGCGTCATCCATGCCGGCATCTATTATCCGCCCGGCAGCCTGAAAGCAGAGCTATGCCGCAATGGCGCGGAGGCCACCAAGGCGTTCTGCGCGGAAAATAACATCCGCTTCGAAGTCTGTGGCAAGCTGCTCGTTGCCACGTCCGATCTTGAGATGCAGCGTATGGATGCCCTCTACGAACGCTCCAAGCAGAACACGATCGAGGTTCATCGCCTCAGCGAGGGAGACCTGAAGGAACGGGAGCCCTATATCCGCGGCCGCGGCGCGCTCTTCGTCCCGTCCACAGGCATCGTCAGCTATGCCGAAGTCTGCCGGGCCATGGGTCGGCGCATCGCGGCGCTCGGCGGCGAGATCCGCCTCTCGACGCGCGTCACCGGCCTTCGCGAAACGGTCGATACCGTCGACATCGCGACAGACGGTGATAGTTGGCAGGCGAAAAAGCTGGTGGCCTGCGCCGGGCTGCAATCGGACCGGCTGGCGCTCCTTGCCGGCCTTGCGATCGAGCACCGCATCGTCCCCTTCCGCGGCGAATATTACCGCCTGCCGGCGGACAAGAACCAAATCGTGCGCCACCTCATCTACCCGATCCCCGACCCCGACCTGCCCTTCCTCGGCGTCCACCTGACGCGCATGATCGACGGCAGCGTGACGGTCGGCCCGAACGCCGTGATCGGCTTTGCCCGCGAGGGCTATCCCCGGCTCTCCGTCAATCTGTCCGACATGGCCGACTATGCCCGGTTTCCCGGCTTCTGGAAAACCGTCCTCGCCCACCGCAAATCCGCCATGACCGAGCTCCGCAACTCGCTCTGGAAACGCGGCTACCTAGAGGAATGCCGGAAATACTGCCCAAGCCTCACCCTTTCCGACCTTCTGCCGCACGAGGCAGGCATCCGCGCCCAGGCCGTCCACCGCGACGGCACCCTCATCCACGATTTCCTCTTCGCCCAAACCGACCGCATGCTCCACGTCTGCAACGCGCCTTCGCCCGCCGCTACGTCGGCGATCCCGATTGCGGACATGATCGTGAACGGCCTGTTCGAAACCACCAGTCGCGCCGGGAGCCGCAACAACGGACAACATCGACTGCACGCCGCTTCCAATTAGCGAGATGAACGCGGACACCGCGAGCCCGACCACCACAACACTAGCCAACGCCCAGCTCCGGAAACCATGCCCCGTATCCCGGAAGCACACTTCGTCGGTGGAAATGCCGGCCTATTTCGTGTGCAACCGCCCGGTGAGATAGCCACCGAGCGCCGAGGACAGCCACTGCACGATGACGACCCAAATGGCGGGGGACCATAGGAGCTTCGTTCAGCCAACCCAGACGAGGATTACCATATCCCAACAAAAGAACAGAAGTTCGAACTCAGCCACTCCGAGGCGAGAGACCGTGATGTAGGGCAAGCGGGACGTTTGAGTGACTGTCCCCTCGCTTTTCCGCGGAGCGAGCAACCGCAAAGCCCCTACGAAGCGCCGATGCTTTTCTTATCTGCCAACCATCGAGACGAGCAGCAGACAGGTCATTGCGCCTCCGACCCTCTGCCAACGCGTCATGCTGTCTTGAGTCCGGCGTAGGCGGATTTGTTCTCGCAGCGCCACGATTTCAGCACGCAGACCCGCCAGTTCATCCAGAACGCGTTGATCGTTGATCGACGAAAGACGGGTTGGGCCAGTCGCCTCCTCGATCTCGTGCTGATACTCGCGCCATTGCGCATCGCTCTCGAAACCGTGTTTGCGAATGTAGGTCATCGCGCTCTCCCTCAGATCATAATGTCGCCGCCGGTGACGGGGATCACGGCACCGGTCATGTAGCTGCCGAGATCGGAGGCAAGCAGAACATAGGCCCCCGCGAGTTCGGCCGGTTGGCCGGCGCGACCGAGTAGGGCCTGCTTGCCGAAATCCTTCGTTTTCTCCGGTGGCATGGTGGAGGGAATGAGCGGCGTCCAGATCGGTCCCGGCGCAACGGCATTCACGCGAATGCCCTTTTCGGCGACCATTTCGGCAAGACCCGCGGTGAAGTTCGAAATCGCTCCCTTCGTCGCTGCATAGGCGAGGAGATGAGGCGACGGCTGGCGGGACTGGATCGAGGTCGTGTTTATAATGGAGCTGCCGGGCTTCATATGTGCAATCGCCGCACGCGAAAGGAAAAACGGTGCATAGATATTGGTCCGGAAGGTGATGTCCCACTCTTCGGAACTGATATCGCCGATATCGGCGTAAGTCCGCTGGAAAGCGGCGTTGTTGACGAGGATGTCGAGCTGGCCAAAATTTTCCAGGCATTGACGCACGAGATGCCGACAGTGACCCTCGCTTGTTATATCCCCTGGAAGGATGACAGCCTTGCGGCCCGCCTCTTCCACCCAGCGAGCGGTCTCGTTGGCGTCCTGATCTTCACTCAGATAGGAAATCGCGATATCAGCGCCCTCGCGTGCAAAGGCGATGGCAACCGCCCGGCCGATACCGGAATCCGCACCGGTGATCAGAGCCACTTTGCCTTTCAGGCGATCTGCACCACGGTAGCTCTCCTCGCCATGGTCGGGAACCGGTTCCATTACCTTCGTCAAACCAGGCGGAACTTGCTCCTGCGCCGGTTGTGGCGGTAACGGACGGCGAACATCGTTTTCGGTCATCTCGTTCTCCTCGCAATGGGTTCCTCATACCAACTAGATATCTCGTATGATGTTCCCCGCTGGCGCAGAGAGCCACCGCAGGGCGCGCGGCTGGAGACCGAGGCGGGAAAGGCCCATCCCGAGCGACAGGAGAAGGACTATCTCTGCCTCTATATTCAGAATGAGGGGCATGGCGTGGACCCGGACACGCTGAAAAACGCCATCTCGCCTTTCTTCACAACAAAGGGCATCGGGAAGGCACGGGCCATACCGTCTGCGAGGCCGGCTCGGGCACCAAGGCTCTAGCATTTCACGCCGAACGGGCGATCGACCTTATCGTCACCGATCAGGCCATGCCGCAGATGACCGGTCCGAAGCTTGCCGATGTCGTGCGCGAACCTTGGTCTGGCATCCCCATCGTGCTCGCCACAGGTTACTCCGAACTGCCGCCGGAAGCACGCGCAGTTGGAGGATATCATCAAATGGGCGCTATCTGGCGATGCCCATCAATCAAGGCGATAGATCCGGTAGATGACCGATCGCGGTGGATTTGACGAAAACGAGCGACATGACGCATCCTTCTGGTTAAAGTCTTCCAACGCACTTGGGGGATAGCAGTGCTGCGCAGGCTGAACGTGCACTTCACGCTGGCAAGAGCGGCTGCGATGATCATCGTTGCGATGTTCGTCTCGCTTGTCCTCATGCTCGGCCTATGGCTCAACACGAGCTATCGGGATGCGGTCCGCCGCACCGAGGAGCGGGCCATCGCGGCCTCCAAGATCGTCGCAAGCAATGTATCCCTGCTCGATTCCCTGGCGCATCAGGCCCTTCAGCGCATCGACGATACGCTGGGTGAGAACATCGTGCCGCCCGCTTCCGCCAAGGTGGCGAACATCAACGAGGCGGTCGCGGACCTGCCCGGCCAGGTCAAGGCCTATGTCGTGGATGAAGCGGGGCTGACGCTCTATTCGACCGATCCGATGGTGAAACCGATCAGCATTGTCGACCGGCCGTATTTCTCTGAGCTGGCAAAGGGCGCCAAGCAATACGTTTCAAGCCTCCTGATCAGCCGCCTCAACGGCGAGCAGATCTTTGCCTTCAGCCGCAGGCTGGAACGGAATGGCCGGTTTGCCGGCGCGGCCGTCGTTTCCTTCGAGGTCAGGGTGCTCGCCGACGTCTGGGAAGCCGTCGATCTCGGCCCGAATTCCACGGTCAGCTTCGTCCGCGCCGACGGCCAGCTCGTCGCGCGCTATCCGCTCGCCGACGGGCCGCTCGACATGAGCAAATACGTGCTGTTCACGGATTACCTGCCCAAGGCACCGGAGGGCACCTACGAGGCCATTTCGCCCGTCGACGGCGCCCATCGCATCGTCGCCTATCGAGCCGTCGATGGCACGGGGCTGATCGCGCTCGCATCGGCGGACTATGATTTCGGCATCAAGCGCTTCTGGCGGGATATGACGGTGGCGATCTCGGTGTTAGTCCTGGCAGGCGTCAGCCTGCTCGCCGCCGGCCAGTGGATCCGCCACCTCCGGCAGCGCGACGCGGCGCAATCCCAGCTGCTGCGCAACGCCCTTGCGGACAATCAGCTGCTGCTTCGCGAGATCCACCACCGCGTCAAGAACAACCTGCAGGCCGTCCAGAGCATCATTCAGCTTCAGCGCCTGCCTGCGGAAATCCAGCAGTCGCTGGCCGACCGCATCTCCTCCATGGTCGCCGTGCACGAGCAGATCTACCTGCACGATGAATTCTCCCGCCTCTGCGCGCGGGATCTCCTCACCTCCGTCGTCGAGAAGCTGGTGAGCGCCTATGGCGCGGCCGTGACTGTGGACTACGATATCGAAGAGATCGCCGTCTCGACCGACAATGCGACCCCGCTCGCCCTGCTGGTGAGCGAACTTCTGACCAATATCCTGAAATATGCCTTTACCGATGGCCGCGAAGGAAAAATTTCCATTGCACTCGAGACCATCGGAGAGCGCCGCGCCCGGCTCACCGTGCGCGACAACGGCGTCGGCTTCAACCCGCAGACCATCCAGCAAGGCATGGGAAGCCGCCTGATCCGGGGCGTCGTCAACCAGTTGAACGGCACCCACACCTTCGACGGAAGCGATGGAACGACCTTCACCGCCGAGTTGGAGATCGTTGAGCCGCACGGGTCAGATCGGCCGGCTCAGATAGCGTGATCCCCTGACGGCGAAGCGCCACGGGCGTTCGGCAGCCTTGCTGATGCCGATGCGCACGCCGCTTGCCGACGCCGGCACTTCGGATGGCGACTCCAGGGAAAAGGGGTCGGCGAGAACCGACAATCCATTCATGTCCCCGGTGATGGCGAGCGCCTTGCACAGATTGCCCGGCCCGGCACACAGTTTGCGCCCCTCGCCTGCCGCCCGACGCGCCATCATCGTGTCGAGCCCGTGCGTCGGCTCCAGCGCGCGGATGAGCACGGCGCTGCCGCGCTCGCACACGATATTGAAGCACCAGTGCAGGCCATAGGAACGATAGACATAGGCCCGGCCCGGCTCCCCGAACATCACCGCGTTTCCAGCCGTCCGCCCGCGAAAACTGTGCGATGCCTCGTCGTCCTGCCGGTAGGCCTCGGTTTCGACGACAAGCCCGCCGACGCCATCGACCAGCAGGCGGGCTCCGAGAAGATCCGTCGCGACGGCAACCACGTCGCGCGCGAAGAAACGTTCATCCATCCTGCCGGCCCGCTATGTGATCCCGCATCGTCAGCGCATTTTCGATGGCGGCGCCGGAGGCCGTGTTGTCGAAGACGCACCAGCTCTCTTCACCGAGGCGCTCCGCGAAAGCGCGGATTTCGGCATCGCTGTAACGGGAGTAATAAATCTTAGGTGTGCCGTGCAACCGGATATATCGGGGCGTTTCACGAAAACCGGACATGGGCCAGACGGGTGCGGGATCGGCCAGAACACGATCGACGGCATATTCCTGCAGAAGCGCGTGTGCGGGCTGCAACGCCCAGCTTTTGTGGCGCGGTTCGATCACGAGGGTGCCCGAAAAAACGCGGCGAATGGCTGCCAAAGCCTCCTCGGCTACGGCGGCATCGAATTTGAGGCTCGGCGGCAACTGGCACAGCAAGGGACCAAGCTTGTCGTCCAGCGCCGAGATCTCATCCATGAAGACATCGAAGAGCGGGCCGATGTTTTGCAGGCGCGCCCCGTGCGTGATTTCGCGCGGTATCTTCGCCGCGAAACGGAAATGCGCCGGCACCGCGCTTGCCCAGCGCTCGAACGTCTTCTCCTGGTGATGGCGATAGAAGGTCGAGTTGATCTCCACGCCGTTGAAGACGGCGGCATAGCGTTCGAGACCGCTGCCCATCTCGGGAAAGCGGGCGGCGACCGTCTTCGGGATCGACCAGGCCGCCGTTGCGATGAAAGGCCCGTTCTGCCACATCACACGATCTCCAGGTCCGCACAGAGCGGCAGATGGTCGGATGCCCGGCGGGCGAGCGGCGTGTCATGAACGAAGGTGCGGCTGGCGGAAATTCCCTCGCCAATGAAGATGTGGTCGATGCGCAGCAGCGGCAGGCGGGAGGGAAAGGTCGCAGCAGGCCGCCCGCCGGCATCGGCCTGCGCATCCCGAAGGCGGCGCGCGAGCATGCGATAGGATGGCGAGCGGGAGATGGCGTTGAGGTCGCCGGCAAGGATGATGCGTGCATTGTCAGGCATCGGCGCCCCGAGCCAGCCCGGCCCGATCAGGGCTTCGGTCTGGCGCACGCGCTCGGCGCCGAACAGGCCGAGATGGGTGACGAAAACCTGCAACATGACGTCATCGACGGGCACCTCCACCCACAGCGCGCCCCGCGGCTCGCCGCGCGAGGGAAGCCCATCGGCCTTGACGAGGCGCGTCGGCAATGCCGTCAGCAACGCGTCGCCATAACGCTCCTCCTCCAGATGCAGCGCCGGATGGAAGTGCGAGGCCATGTTGAGATGGTTGGCGATGGTCTGCGCCTGGTCGATGCTGTTGCTGCGCGCCCGCGCGACGTCCACCTCCTGCAACGCGACGATGTCGGCTTCGCATTCGGCGATCACCTCGGCGATGCGGCCGGGATCGAGCTTCCGGTCCGTGCCGAAGCAACTGTGCACATTGTATGTCATGATCCTCAGCCGCCTGCCCATGCCTTCCTCTTGTCATGTCTGCAGTCTCGGGAACACAAAAGCCCGGTTTTCGTTCCACCCCGACAGACGGGCCCGACAGACCGGGAAGGACCTGCCGCATGAAACGTACCCATATCCTCCACGCGCTCATCGCCCTTGCGGTGCTCGTCGCGGGTTGGCTGCTCTACCGGACGCTGGCGCAATATTCCTGGGACGAGATCCGCGACTCCGTCGCCGCTATTCCCAAGAGGAATTTCGCCCTGGCACTCGCCTTCGCGGCCTGCTCCTATCTCTGCCTCACGGTCTTCGACTTTCTGGCCTTGCACTATGTCGGCAAGCCGCTCTCCTATCCGCGCGCCGCGCTTGCCTCCTTCACCAGCCTTGCCATCGGTCACAATGTGGGCGTCGCGGCCCTCAGCAGCGGTGCGGTGCGCTATCGTTTCTATTCCCGCTGGGGCCTCGATGCGGAGGAGATAGCCAAGCTGATCCTCTTTTGCGGCGTGACCGTGGGGCTTGGACTGATCACGCTGGCCGGGCTCTGCCTCATCCTGCTTCCCGGCACCGCGGGAAAGATCGCCGGGCTTGGAGCCGCCGCCTCCATCACGCTCGGCATGGCTTGCCTTGGACTCGGAGCCGGCTATCTGGCGCTTGCCGCCTTCGTGCGCGGCGAGTTGAAGGTCCGCAACTGGCGTTTCGCACTGCCGACGCTGCGCCTTGCCGCCTTGCAGATCCTCGTCGGAACGGTCAACTTCGCCTGCGTCGCCGCCTGCCTGCACCAGCTTCTGAACGGAGAAGCGGGCTACATGGAAACGACCGCCGCCTATGTGGTGGGCAATCTCACGGCGCTGGTCAGCCATGTACCGGGCGGGCTCGGCGTGCTGGAGGCGACGATCGGATTCCTGCTCGGCGGCTCGGCCTCCATCGGCGCGCTGATCGCCTTCCGCCTCGTCTATTTCTTCATTCCGCTGCCGCTCGGGCTGGTCTCGCTGCTCGCCAGCGAAACCTTGCTCGGCTCGAACGCCGATGCCGGTTTGCGCAAGGGCGCAAGCTGATGGCGCAGAAATCTCCGCGCAGCCCCCGCCCAGGCCGAGATCGGCCACCAGGGGGCGATCGGATCGACGATGCCGGTTCCCATGACAGGGGCGATCGCGCCCTCGCCCGCCGCATCCCGGAACGGCCGCAGCCCGCGCTGACGCGTGTTGAACGCATCGATCGCTCGGCCAAGCGCCCCTTCCGTGCGAACCGCAGCCGCGAAGGTCGCCGGATCGGTCTCAAGGTGTTCGGCGAGCAGGCGATCCCGCAGCGCGAGAATGCCGTGGCGCTCGGCATCGGTACGCGCCTCGATGGCGATGTCGAGCTCGGTATCCAGACCCTCGCTGCGCTGGTTGAGGTTGGAAGAGCCGATGCGCAGGAAAACATCATCCACGATCACCAACTTGGAGTGGATGACGATCTCCTGCTCCGTTCCATCGGACTTCGGCACGACGGGATAGAAGGCCCGCATGCGGCCATGCTTGTCGCACTGGCCGAGGCGACGGATGAAACGGTCGCGGTTCGCGCCGAGCACGAGGCGCTCGATGGTCCCGTGCGAACTCAGCGTCGAAATGATGACGACCTCCGGCCCGTACGGCTCGGAAAGCCGCTCGCACAGCACGTCGCAGACCCGGTTCGAGGCGAAATACTGGCTCTCGATATAGATCTGGCGCCGCGCCGCCTTGAGCGCCGCGACGGTGAGGTCCATAGCCTCCGTCACGGCGGTACGGCCACGGATTGCCGGCTCCGTGCGTGCGAAGGCGATCTCCACATTCCTCATCATGCCCGCTGTGCCGCCGAGATGGATTTCGGCGGGCGTCGTCATTGCAGGGATGGTTTCGTCCGTGGCGAAGAGCCAGCGGCGGCGGGCAATATCGCCCGCAAGCCGCGCCGCCTCGCCCTTCAGCGCCACCTGCATGTCGTGCACCGGTTCGTAGGGCTTGCCGGAAGGGAGCTTGCGCCTGGGATCGTCGACAAGATGATCGCTCGTATCCCAACGCTTGGCGGTGAGATCGATGCCGCCGACGAAGGCGACCGCATCGTCCACCACGACGAACTTCTGGTGATGCGAGCCGCGGATCGGGTGACGATTATCGAAGGCGAGCACGATGCGCGGATGGGAGGACCAGCGCCGCTTGCGGAACATCTTCAGCGACTTGCCGGAATAAACCGGCCCCATGCCCCAGACGAGCACGCGGATCGTCAGGTCCGGCCGCTCCTCCACAAGCCTGAGCAGAAAGGCGCCGAGCGTCGGGGACCGCGGCATTCCGGGTTGCATCGGAATATCCGGATTGAAATCCCAGCCGACGATCCAGACCTCCCGGCGCGCCTGTTCAAGGACGCCCTCCAGTATCTGGAAATAGGCCTGCCCGTCGACGAGCACGTCGAGGCGGCTCGCCGTTGCCGTGCGCCAGGCGTTTTGGCCGGGCCGGATGATCGGGGCATTTGTATCAATATCCGGAACGAGCAACGGGGATCCTTCGTTTCGCACTGTCTGCCGCCTTGTCTGGTTTGCCTCTGCAGCGCGGAAATTCGCGGCACTGGCTTTGGTTCCCTATCTCGCGCCGGCATCGGAACATTTGGCGACGGCCGGCATTGCCTCCGCGTTGAAGCGGGAGAACGAGCGTGGCGCCGAGAGCAAACTGGAAAGGTTTCCTGAAGGTGGGTGAACTGGTGTGCCCGGTTGCCCTCTATACCGCCGCATCGACCAGCGAACGCATCGCCTTCCACATGCTCAACCGCAGGACCGGCCACCGGCTGCACCGGGAGTTCGTCGACAGCGAGACGGGCAAAGTGGTGGAGCGTGAAGACCAGGTGAAGGGCTACGAGGCGGGCGAGAACGACTATATCGCGCTCGATCCCGAGGAAATCGCCGCCGCCGTGCCCGAAAGCGACAAGACTCTGGAGATAGACGCCTTCATCGCCTGCGACGAGATCGACGACCTCTATTTCGACAAGCCCTATTATCTCGCGCCTTCCGACCGGCATGGCGCGGACGCCTTCTCGCTGATCCGCGAGGGCATGAAGACGAAAAAGGTGGCGGCAGTAGCCCAGACCGTGCTTTTCCGGCGGGTGCGCACCCTCCTCATACGCCCGGAAGGCGAGGGTCTCATTGCCACCACGCTCAATTACGATTACGAGGTCCGTTCTGTCGAGGAGGCCTTCGCAGACATCCCCGCCATCACGCTCAAGGGCGAGATGCTGGAGCTTGCCGAACACATCATCAAGACGAAAAGCGGCCGCTTCGACCCGAAGACGTTCGACGACCGCTACGACGCGGCACTGGCCGAGGTGGTGAAGGCCAAGATCGAGGGCCGGAAGATCAAGCCCGTCAAGCCGAAGGCCGAGGGCAAGGTCGTCGACCTCATGGAGGCCCTGCGCCAGAGCGCCGGCAAGGATGAGAAGCCCGCCAGGCGCAAGGCGAAGAAACCCGCGGCGGCAAGCAGGACGGCGGCGGGCCGCCGCAAGGCAGGATGAGCATGGCGACGCTGGACACTTACCGGCAGAAACGGAACTTCAAGTCCACCTCTGAGCCACGCGGTCGCAAGGCGCGCAAGAGCGGCCAGAGTTTCGTCATTCAGAAACACGACGCAACACGCCTGCACTACGATTTCCGCCTCGAAATGGACGGCGTGCTCAAGAGCTGGGCGGTGACGCGCGGCCCCAGCCTGGTGCCGAGCGAAAAGCGGCTGGCCGTGCACGTGGAGGATCATCCGCTGGCCTATGGGGATTTCGAGGGCACGATCCCCAAGGGCGAATATGGCGGCGGCACCGTCATCGTCTGGGACCGCGGCAGTTGGGAACCGATCGGCGACGCGCGAAAAGCCTATGCCAAGGGGCATCTGGAATTCACGCTCGACGGCGAGAAACTGCACGGTCGCTGGCATCTCGTGCGCATGCACGGCAAGCCCGGCGAAAAGCGGGAGAACTGGCTGCTGATCAAGGGCGACGACGAATTTGCGATGCCGGAAGGCGAGGACGATCTGCTCGACGAGCGGCCGGAATCGGTGAAGACGGGCCGGGAGATTGCCGACGTCGCCGGGGAAGAGCCCGGCAGGTCTTCGAAGACAGGCCCCATCCGCAAATCCGCGAAGAAAAAAACCGAGCCGAAGGCGCAAAAGCAGGAGGAGCCGGCCGTGAAGGCGCCCGATCCCTCTGACATCAAGGGCGCGCGCAAGGCGAAGCTGCCGGATTTTCTGCCCCCGATGCTGGCGACACTCGCGACGACGCCGCCGGCCGGCGAGCGCTGGCTGCACGAGATCAAGTTCGACGGCTACCGGCTGCAGGCCCGCATCGAGGCCGGCCGGGTCAAACTCCTCACCCGCAGCGGGCTGGACTGGACGAAGAAGTTCGGCAAGGCCGTGATCGCCGCCCTCGCCGCCCTGCCTGTCGGCACGGCGCTGCTCGACGGCGAGCTCGTGGTCGAGACGGGCGCCGGCGCATCCGACTTTTCCGCCCTTCAGGCCGATCTCAGCGAAAGGCGCGACGACCGCTTCACCTTCTACCTCTTCGACCTGCTCCATCTCGACGGCTATGACCTGACGCGCCTTCCTCTGGACGCACGCAAGGCGCTGCTCGAAAAACTGGTGCCGGGGACAGACGGGATTCTGCGCTATAGCGGCCATTTCGACGAAAACGGCGCGCTGGTGCTGCGCCATGCCTGCCGCCTCAGCCTCGAAGGCGTCGTGTCGAAGCTGCGCGATGCGCCCTATCGGGAGGGCCGCAGCAAGAGCTGGATCAAGTCGAAGTGCTCGGCCCGGCAGGAATTCGTCATCGGCGGCTACGCCCCGTCCACCGTCTCGCGCCAGGCCATCGGCTCGCTCGTGCTCGGCGCCTACAAGAACGGCAAGCTCGAGCCCGTCGGCCGCGTCGGCACGGGCTTTTCCGCCCCCGTCGCCGCCGATCTCTTCAAGCGCCTCTCGCGCATACGGACGGACGAGAGCCCATTCGGCCGGAAATTAACGGCCGAGGAAGCACGGCAGGCGCGCTACGTGCGGCCGGAGCTGGTTGCCGAAGTGGAATTCCGCGCCTGGACGGCCGACGGGCATTTGCGCCATGCTTCCTTCCGCGGTCTCAGGGAGGACAAGCCCGCAAAGGAGGTCGTTGCCGAGATGCCAAAACGTAAGTCAGCCAGCGAACCGACAAGCGAAAAGCCGCCGCGCCGCACCGTGCGCCTCACCCATCCGGACCGGCTCTACTGGCCCGACGCGGGCGTCACCAAGGAAGGGCTTGCCGACTACTACACCGAGGTCTGGCGCTATATCGCCCCGCATATTGTCGGTCGGCCGCTTGCGCTTTTGCGCGCGCCCAGCGGCATCGACGGCCAGACCTTCTTTCAGAAACACGCCTGGAAAGGCATCAACGCCAAGATCATTGAAGTACAGGACCCCGCCGAAAAGGATGACGAGCCCTATGTCGCCATCAACGATCTGGATGGCCTGATAAGCCTCGTGCAGTCGGCCGTGCTGGAAATTCACCCCTGGGGCTCGACGCTTGCCGACTGGGAGCGGCCGGACCGCATCATCATGGACCTCGACCCCGGCGAGGGCGTCGAATGGCAGGCGATCATCGACGCGGCCGAGGAAACGCGCAAGCGCCTGGAAGCAGCCGGGCTTGAGGCTTTCGTCAAGACCTCGGGCGGCAAGGGCCTGCATGTCTGCGCGCCGCTGAAACCTTCGGCACGCTGGCCGGCGGTCAAGACTTTCTGCAAGGCCGTCGCCGATGCGATGGCTAAGGACAGCCCCGACAAATATGTCTCGACCATCACCAAGTCGAAGCGCCGCGGGAAGATCCTCATCGATTACCTGCGAAACCAACGCGGCATGACGGCGGTGGCACCCTACTCCACCCGCGCCCGGCCGGGTGCGGCCGTCTCCATGCCGCTCGCCTGGAGCGAGCTCAGCGCCGATATCGGCCCTGCCTATTTCACGGTGGACAATACACCGACACGCCTGCAGGCGCTGGCCGCCGATCCCTGGGCGGATTTCCAGAAATCGGCAGCGCCGCTGAAGACCCCCAAGGCTAAGAGCTGAGCTATTTCCCTTTGTCTTCCGCCTTGATGCTCTTGCGCAACGCATCCATGATGTTGATGACATTGCCCGAGGTCGGCGGCGGTGTCTTGGCCTTGGCGGGACGCCTGCGGCCCTTCTTCTTGGCGGCGATGATGTCGAGCAACCGATCCTGCACCGGATCGCCCGCCATCGTCGGGTTCCACGCCTTCGTGCGTTCCTTAATCAGCGTCTTGACCAGGCCCAGAGCCTTCGAATCCGGTTTCACCTGCTTGAGACCGGCAAAATAATCTTTCTCGTCGCGCACCTCGTCGCCATAGCGCAACGTCCACAGCACGATGCCCTTGCCGCGCGGCTCCAGCATCACGGCCCGCTCGCGGCGGTAGAGCACCAGCCGGGAGATGCCGACAGTGCCCGTCGAGGCCATGGCTTCCCGGATGACGGAAAACGCCTCCTCGCCGACCGTGTCGTTCGGCACCAGGTAGTGTGGGGAGTCGTACCAGATCCATTCTATGCTTTCACGCGGCACGAAGGTCTCGATATCGATCGTGCGCGTGCTTTCCAGCGCCACCGCCTCGATTTCGTCGTCCTCGAGCATCACATAGTCGTCCTCACCGCGCGGATAGCCCTTCACCTCGTCGTCCTCATCCACCGCCTTGCCGGTGACGGCGTCGACATAGCGGCTGACAACGGGGTTGCCCGTCTTGCCGTTGAGTGTGCGGAAACGCACCTTGTCCTCCTGCGAGATCGCCGGCGACATGGCGACGGGGCACGTCACCAGCGAGAGCTTGAGATAACCTTTCCAGAACGCGCGCGGCGCCATCAGCCCTTCCTTTCGAGCGGCAGGTGTTTCGACAAGGCGAAGCGTTCCGCGAACGCGATGTCCTCCTGCGTGACGATGGGGATGGGGTCGGAGAGAATGGCAAGCAGCGTTTCACGCGAGATGGCGTCCTCCTCCAGAGCTTCCATCAGCGCGCCGCGCGTCTCGCGTTCGGCGCGAAGCAAAGCAGCCAGTGCTAGGATCAGTCGGTCCTTGTTGTCCATCGGGTCCTCCCCAACTACGGGCATGCCTCTAATGCGACAGTTCCCTGGTAGTTCCCGGAACCTTGACCCGTCGCCATCAGAGGTGCTCAAGCAAGACCCTCCGATCAAAGGGCCCATGGCAGCACCAGCCGCGCCGAATGTGCCCCAAAGGCCCGACACCATGGCGCGCTCTGAGACTGTCAATCATCCGACAGCTTGCTTAGTGCGGTATGCAAATGCCATTTCTCATGACCTTTGAACGCCACAGCCGCTACAAATTGCCATGACTGACATATTTCGAAGTTTTGTGGCAAGCTACTTCGAAAGCTGGTTTCGTTCTGTCCAGACGGTACCACCGCGCGACATCAGGCAGAAAGACCAGCACACCCTACTGATGAACTGGCAACGAACATTAACTGGGAAATCACGTAGGCTTGTCGATCACGAAGGCAGACGAGCCGAGGCCGTTCTTGCTGTATCGAGTTCCCGGCTTTGTCTAGGCTCCCATTGTATGCTTGCCAAGCAAGCGAACCATTCTCAAGAAACTGCCAGCTAAATCTCTGAAACTTTTGGCTGCGCGGACGCCAAACTGAAACGGCGCAACGATCTAGAATGAGCGCTTCGTCCGGTATGGAATGACCCATCCGAGGTTTTGCGGTGATGGCTGATGAGACTGACACCTTTACGAGATGAACACATCGCTTCTCTGGAACGGCAGATACAAGCCCCGAGCCGAGCTTAGTCTATGTAAGCAGCTACGCAGCACGCGACTTAGTGCGCAACGGCTCCGAACCAGACGGATCGCTTCAGCCTCCCAACTCAACCCTGGCCAACGCACGCTCAAGGGCCTCGATGCAGATGGGGTTGTGCGACCTGCCTGCGTCCTTCCACAAGATCGCAAGTGCCTTGGTGATCGGCATAGCGGCTCTGTAGAGTCGATCTGCGGTCAGAGTATCGAAGACACCCGCCGTCGAAACGATTCGGACCTTCATCGGAATAATGTCCGCCACTAAACCACGCGGATAGCCTTTCCCGTCCAGCCGTTCATGGTGTGCACCCCCGATAAGTGCCGCCTCGGAGAACGCCCCGACGGTAGACAGGATATGCTCTGAAAATTCGGCATGCCTCTTCATCTTGAGCCATTCATCCTCGTCAAGCTTGCCGGGCTTGTCGAGTACGCTGTTGCTGACACCGAGCTTGCCAATTTCGTGCAGCAAGGCAGCCCGCTTGAGAAGCCGGCGGGCCTCGAAACCGATGCCCATTTCCTCCGCGATCAGATCGGTGAAGAGCGCCACACGATCACTGTGGCCGGACGTGTAAGGGCTCTTGGCGTCGATCACCTTGGCGAAGCCGGCGGCAATGTCATCGAGATAGTCGTCATCAGCCATAATGGCATGTTGCCCCGGTTCGGAGACCAATACGATTGCCTCCAAATCGGAGGATGACAAGGCATGCCAGAAAACGCGGTTCTCTGAGACGCTGAGAAAGGCCTTGACCAAGGAGGGATCGAACCAATCGCCCTTGCGCTTCTTGATTTCAGTGAGCGCACTTTTCCGGCCGCCACTGACATGAAATATGTCGATCACCTGAGCCAGAAGAGTGATGCGCGAAAACAGAGGTATCTGGTCGCCGGCGAGCCCATCCGGCTTTCCGCCCCCGTTCCAATGCTCGTCGAGTGCAAGGATTCCCTGGGCTACTCCTTCCGAAAACCGCATCTGTCGAGCGATCTCGGCGCCGCGCTGGCAACGTGTCTGGATGAGTTTAGTTGAGAGTTCCCCACCGTTTTGCAGAATGTTCAGGATGCTGCGAAATCGCTCGGCAAGGCCAGACTGCATGCCGGTATGACTGATGACGAACCGGAGGACCTAGTTGCACTAGATACTGCCGAATCACGTCGAATCAACATAGTAAATGCACTTTTCGGGAGAAAGCGAAGCCTATTGCGAAGGAACTATGCGGCCCCCGGATGCCCAGGAGGCAGTTGCGCTGCATGAGTATTTTTTGAAAATACTAATGTAGAAATCATTCAAATTTGTGCGCAATTTCCGAGATTAACCTAGAATATAATAGATTCGAAAATTTAGAAAATTTCTGTAATGTATAGATTCTGAATATTACATACGGAAGAACATCCCAAAATGTTCCATTTCTTGACGCGCACGCCCGTTGTTTTCGCTCTATCTTCTCTGGGAGTTGGCGCGCTTTACGTCCTCGAACGCGACCCTACGAGCGTTCCTTTTGCAATTGCCGTTGTGCTGACAATGGCCTCATTGTTTTTCAGTTTCACACGGCGGGCCGCTGCATCAGTGTTGATGTCGTGGTACGTCGCCTTCCTCGTTGCCGCAGTGTCTTTGACAAAACAGCGGCTGATGGGCTTCAACGCGCATATCTTCGACTTACTGGCATTTGCCGGCGACGGCGAAAGCATGCTTTTCGTATTGGGGAATTACTGGAAGACGCTTATCCCGCTACCGGTCGCGCTCCTGCTGACAGGTTGGGTCGTGCGGGGCCTTTTTCGTGCTGAAAAGCCGCTGCATCTTGCTGGTGGTTGGCGGCTGGCAGGACTTGCCGCAACCCTCCCCCTGCTGCCGCTGACTTATCCTCGTGCGCCGAACGACCATGGCTATTACATGGGGGGCCATTTCGCTTCGTCTCTGTTCGTCTCCCTTTCCGACGTCTCATTCCTGTTCGAAGATATCGACCTAAATCGCGAAGTCGCCGCTCGGAAGGTGTCCACGAAATATGACCCCGCGCAGAACTGTGGTGACATGACCTCGGCACCGGATCTCTATGTCGTTCATATGGAATCGATGTTTGCGCTATCGCTCTATCCCGATTGGAAATACGGCGGACCGGACGGCTACCTCGGGCGCGAAACCGCGAGCTGGAAGCCTCTGCGCGTCGAGACCTTCGCGGGCGCATCCTGGACCACAACCCTCTCATTGATGACGGGCCTGCCGGCGACGGATTTTGGCTGGATGCGGCCGTATCTGCCGATCTTCATGGAAGGGCACATCAAGAATTCGCTGCCGCTGGCGATGGGTACCTGTGGCTATCGCACCGTTGCCGTCATGCCGACGCGATACCAGATGGTCAACGAAGGGCCTTTCCTG